>JBKQVI010000620.1:0-40627 GCA_052139985.1 Terriglobia bacterium | reverse complement strand
GCTGCACTCCGGTGTCGATTTCGAGCGCCACGACCTCGGCCCCCGCAACAACCGCGCCTGTCGGATCCTTGACCAGGCCGGAGATGCTGCCGTCCACGCTCGCCCAAGCCAGTTGTACCCCGAGCAGCAAGAGGATCACACCGAGATACACCCGCACCCAACAACCTTGACTGGTCATTTTGTTGCTCCTATTTGTTTGATGTTGCCCTGACCCGTATACCCTGCGGCCTGCTAGCCGCTGACGCAAGAGGCAAGTCAAAAAAGACCAGTGGCGATACCCGAGTCGTTACAATCCCATCGCGAACCAGAACTTAACCGGCATCCGTCGCCGAGGATGCCTGGCCATCACTCGTCACTCCGAGCACCTGCCAGTTTGTCCGAAACTTTGCTGAAGGCCCAATCTTACCAATAGCAAATTGGGTGTCAAGGAGTTACTTGTTTTGGCATCGGACTGAGTTTGAGGTCGCGCGGAGCCCGCCGCGCATCTCAGTCGGGGGGGGGCACTTGTTGGACTCAGACGCGGCTTTGCGCCGCCACATGGCGAGGTAAACTCGCCGCTACAAAACCAAACCCAGACAGTGCCTTCTACTCCGAGAAATTGCCATCCCGGAACGCACCGGGGTAAGATGCATTTGGACTGGGACTGAAACTTCCGTGCAATGAGAATGCCCAAGCTGCTGGTTATTGTTCTTCTGACGATGTTCATGGCGCGCGCGGCTGCTCATCTGCCGCCAGCGCAAGACCTGCAATCAATTTTCGAGCGTGCTCAGCAAGCCCTGCTTGATAAGGACTATGCTAGCGCTGAGCGAGGGTTTCGAGAGGTCCTACGCCTCGATCCCCACTCGGCAGCGGCGTGTTCGAACCTAGGCGTCGTGTATTTGCGAACAGAAAGGTATGACTCGGCCATTCGAGTTTTACTGGAAGCCAGGAAGCTTAACCCGAATGTCCCCGGCTTCGAACTGAACCTGGGTTTGGCTTACTACTACAAAGAGGAGTTTCCGCAGGCGATTGCGGCTTTCTTGCACGTCCTCAGAGCCCAACCGCAGAATTACCAAGCCCGCTACCTCGTGGGGATGAGTTATTTCCTCGATGACGATTATGCGCAAGCCATTCACGCGCTCGAGCCCCTGGCGAGTGGAGAGCAGGATAACCTCGACTACCTTTTCGCGCTGGGTATCAGTTACGGAAAAGTGAAGCGGATGGAGGATTCCAAGAAGGCTTTTGACCAAATGCTGCGAGTTGGCGGCGATAGCGCTCACCTCCATTTCCTCTTGGGAAAGGCATACCTTGACCTGTACCAAAACGAACAGGCGACGGAGGAACTCGAGAAGACAATCTCCATTGATCCGAACTTAGGATTTACCCACTACAACCTGGGGGTTGCTTATCAACGCATGGGAAAGCTCCAGGAAGCCGCCAAGGAATTTGACGCCGAGATTACCCTTACGCCTCGCGAACCTTTTAGCTATGAGAATCGCGGCGAGGTTTGCCTTGACTTGGGTGAGTGGGACCAAGCCATCAAGTTCTACCGGCAAGCTCTGGCGCGGCAGCCCAAGTTGCCCAAATCGCTGGCAGGACTTGGAAGGGCGTACGTTCACGAGGGCGACACCACGCAGGGCATTCGCTTTCTGAAGGAAGCCATCGAGCTTGATCCGGAGACGGCCAGTTACCACTACCAGTTGAGCCAAGCGTACCGTAAAGCCGGGCAGTCTGAAGAGGCAGAGGCGGAGTTGGCGACGACGCAGAGACTACAGTCCGCTGCCCGGGAGAAGCAGGCAGAGCAGTTATCGGGGAAAGCGCCGCTCCCCGTCCTTCCGGGCCAGAACCCCTGAATCCCTCCAGACTAGCGGTTGACCTCTTTTGGTTCCGATAATTCACTTCAGAGAATCGCCTACGAGCAACCTCCGTTCGGAACAGAGAGTTACACCAGAATTAATGACAAAGCACTAAGGCCGGCCGACAGCGGGGATTCTTGGGATCTGCGGCGGTGTTCACTCGCAAGCCTAGTTCAATGTGCAGTATTTCATTTCTGAAATATATCTGGAAGTAACGATCTGGACCAAAGCTCGCGGGTCTTGCTGCAAGGTTTGGGCAGGTGGGGTAGTGTAAGGCGACATTTCCAGAATAGAATTTCGCTTGACACGTTTGAATTATAGGCGTAGAAATATGACCGTTGTTTGGTCTGGGTAATTTCAATTTAATATTAAGTCGGCGTGCCGCCAAATTGCTTCGAAGATTTGAGCAGGGAATTGATATGGCGAGGTCATGCACTCCGGGAATACTGGCAGGTTGCAAGACTCTTAATTCCAAGCATCGGGTTTAGGGCCGAATCTACTATGACAATAAGGAGTAGCCGTCATGAAAAAGGTAGCATCGGCTGTGGTGTTCGCTCTATGGCTCGTGTCTGTCCCCATGTGGGCGCAGGACACTGCCTCAATCGTCGGGACGGTGATGGACCCCACTGGGGCCGTCGTCCCAAATGCCAAGGTCACGGTCAAGAATGCTGACAAGGGATTCGTTCGGGAACTGACTACTAATACAACGGGAGCATTTGCTGTAGCCCCCGTGCCGTTAGGAGAATACACGGTAACCGTCGAGGCGCCGGGGTTCCAGAAGTCCATTCAAACGGGTATTACCTTAACGGTTGGACAGATTCAACGCGTGGACGTAACACTCCAAGTCGGTGCCACAACCGAGGAAGTGAGTGTGGTCGGGAACGTGCCTCACGTCGAGACGGAAACTGGCGCGGTCTCGAGCTTGATTGGCACCGCGCAGATTCAGAGCTTGGACCTGAACGGCCGAAACTTCACCGGGCTCGCTGTTCTGGTTCCGGGTGCATCTATGGATAATGGTTTTGACTCCGTGGACGTGGGCGTGTATGCCAACAACGCCATATCCTTCAATGGCAACCGGGAGGAATACAACAATTGGATGGTGGACGGCGGAGTCAATATGGATGAGACTTCGAACACCACGACGAACACCTTTCCCACCATCGACTCGATTGCCGAGTTTCGGATTTCCACGGCCAATTACAGCGCCGACATGGGACGGCACGGAGGCGCGGACATTCAAGTGGTCACCAAGTCGGGAACCAAGGATTTTCATGGTACCGCCTATGACTATGTCCGCAATGACCACTTTGACGCCAACGACTTCTTTGCCAATCGCCAAATTGCCCCACCCGGCGGAAATGCTCCCAAGACCCCGCTGATCTGGAACAATTTTGGCTACACGCTCGGCGGGCCCATCTACATCCCCGGGCACTACAATACGAGCAAGTCGAAGACCTTCTTTTTCTGGGACCAGGAATGGCGGCGGATTCGTGAGGGCTCGGTCTTGAACGCGGAGGTGCCTTCCGTACAGGAACGGCAGGGGGATTTCAGCCAATGCGACCCCGCATCGCCGAACTATAACTCCGTGGTCGCATCAGGTTGCGTTCTGCCTACCGTTGGCGGAGCGCAGGTTGATACCGTTACTCCCAACCCCAACGGCGCTGCGTTAATGAACGCTTACGTGCCGTTGCCGAACAACGGGCTGGTGGGATACGCTACGGCCCCAACTCTCCCGACCAACTGGCGAGAAGACGCTCTACGGCTTGATGAAAACATCAGCGAGAGGACCTGGGTCTTTGGCCGCTATGCTCAGGACGCGTGGGAGACCACCGTTACTCCTTCCCTATGGACGGGCGCAAGCTACGGTACTTCCGCGACCCAGTTTACAGCTCCCAATAAGAGCGCTGTTATCCATCTGGTTCACACTTTCAAGCCCAACCTGGTCAGCGAATTCATCACGAGCTTCACCCATGACGACTGGTCGCTGACGGAAATCGCCGGGGCCGCGTCACCCGCCCATTCGATTGACAGGCCCAGCACCTGGACTGTTCCCACCCTGTTCCCTGGAAACAGCGGGAATCCGCTTTTACCTGCCATCTCGGTCAGCGGCGGCCTGGGCTTTAGCATAAGCCAGAATCCATTTGAAGATTCTTTTGCGAAAATCCCCTATATCACGGCGCAGGAAAGCATCAACTGGAACCTGGGTCGTCACACCGTCAAGTTCGGTTTCTACGGCCAGACGAACAACTTCGCGGGTCAGGCGCGGTGTTCGTCGCAAGGGTCGTTAAGCTTCTCCTCCAGTAACTCGGTATCGACTGGAAACGCTCTGGCGGACATGTTGATCGGTCGGATCGGGTCGTACAATGAATGCTCTACGACGGTAAATGGGGTCCCGATCGGGGGCATGCAATATAGGAGCTACCGCCAGTATACGGTCCAACCCTACTTCCAGGACGACTGGAAAGTGAATAAAAAGCTGACCCTCAATCTCGGCGTGCGGTACAACCTATTCACCAATTTGTCGATGACGCAAACGACCGGCAGCTACGCCTTCGAGCCCCAGTTGTATAATCCGGCATTGGAAGCTCCCCTTAACTCTTCCGGGGTGCTCGTGCCTAACGCGGCAACCGGACAAATCTATACCCCGAATCTGGCAGGGAACGGCATCGTGAGATGCGGTACCGAAGGGTTTTCCCTGGCGTGCACCAATGGAGCCCACAAGAACATCGATCCTCGTTTCGGTTTTGCTTACGATCCCACGGGGTCGGGGAAAACAGTGTTCCGTGGGGGATTCGGTATCTTCAACGAGATCGGAAGTTTCAACGAGTCCATGGCCGGTTTGCCTCTCTGGACTACCGGTCCATCCACATTGGATCCCTTTCTGTACAATCTGACCGGCTACTCCGCCATCACGCCGATAGTCCCCTCATCGATCGCGACGGAGCCGACGGGTCCGGCGTCACCGGGCACGATTCCCACAAAGTGGAAATTCCCCGCGGTGATGGACTACAGCCTCGGCGTCCAGCATGATTTTGGCGGCGGCAGCATCCTTACCGTCAGTTTTGTGGGAAGCGAGGGACGCGATCTCGCGCGGCAGAGAAACATCAATCAGGTACCGAACGGCGCCACCACCGCGACGGTGCCTGGTTTGGCCGGGGCCAATGTTCCCGGTTGTACTGCCGCCGGAGTGTGTAACGTGCAGCAGGTGCTCATGAATGCCGAAGAGCCCAATATCTTCTTTGTTCCCTATCAGGGCTACGGCACGATCACGATGCAGGAGGACACGGCCTATTCCCATTACGATGCCTTGCAGGTGGAGTTTCGGCATAGCTTCCGTAAGGGTCTGACGCTGCAATCTGCTTACACCTGGTCGCACGCCCTTGATAGCGCCTCCGATTACGGATACCAAAGCAGTATCGACGACAGCAATTTGAACCGGTGGTATGCCACGTCCAGCCTGGATCGTCCCCAAATGTGGGTCACGAACTTCGTCTACGAACTGCCGTTCTTCCGCAGTACCCGGAACGTCTTCGCGCGTGAGGGATTGGCAGGATGGTCGATCAGCAACATCACCAGTTTCTTGAGCGGCCCACCGATGTCTATCAACTGTGGCATCAACGGCATGAGCAGCGCGATCGGCGAAGCGATCTCCTGCAACTCTCTGGGCAAGTTGGGTGTTGCCAAGAGTGTGATCGACGATCCCCAGTTCGGCCCAACGCCCGGATGGTTTAATCCCGCGAACCTTGGCCAGCCGTTCGTATCGCAACTGGCATCGAATGGTGAGCCGGGAATGTTCGGCTACAACGGACGCAACATTCTGCGCGGGCCGGGCCGGAACAACTGGGACATGGCCCTGCTCAAGAACTTCCAGACGCCATGGTTCAGCGGTGAACATTCCACGGTACAGTTCCGCCTGGAGACTTTCAATACGTTTAACCATGCGCAGTTTCAAGGCATCAATGCCTCTTGCAGCGGGGCGACGGCGCCGGGATCACCTTGCAACGGTGCTAACAACATCGGGAACGGCGAGGTTAGCTCGGCTTGGGCTCCCCGTGTCATGCAACTGGCTCTGAAGTTGATCTTTTGATGTGATGACCACTGGAGGCTGTCCGAATTCGGGCAGCCTCCACTCTTTTGCGATGGATTAGGGCTGTATGTAATCCAGGCTTTTGGCAAAGTCTTAGTATAGAATCTGTTTTTCTCGTTCGGTTCTGGCGAGTCGGCGCGCGCCTGCACCCGAACGGTCCAGGCAGTTCGAAGGCCGGCGGCATCTGGGGTGCGTTGAATTCTCAGGCAGTAGCGAACTGCTCCCCGAGCCGCATTGCGAATCACCGGGTATTCCCAACCACGACGATCGAATTCGTAGATTGTTAACCTCTGAGTCGAAAAACCAATTCAGGAGGAACCACGATGCCGGGTCCGGGTATGGAGTTAATCGGGGAAGAGGAAAAGCGGGAAATACTGGACGTCTTGGAAGCGGGTTACCTGTACCGATACGGGAGCAGCGATGATCCCAGGTTCAAAGCCAAGGTCATCAAGTTTGAGCAGGAAGTGGCCAAGCGGGCCGGGGTGCCGTATGCCGTGGCGGTGAACTCGGGAACCTCGGCGTTGCTGGTGGCGCTGATCGGGCTGGGGGTGGGTCCGGGCGATGAGGTTATTGTCCCGGGGTACACGTTCATTGCCAGCATCTCGTCGATTATCTATGCGCGGGCGGTTCCGATCCTGGCGGAGGTAGACCGTACGCTGAATCTGGATCCAGCCGATGTGAAACGCAAAATCACGCCGCGCACTAAGGCCATCATGGCCGTGCATATGCTCGGCAATCCAGCGCGCCTGGACGAACTGAAAGCCCTTGCCGACGAGCACAATCTCCTGTTGATCGAGGACTGCGCGCAGGCCTTTGGCGCCCGCTATAAGGGCCGGGCTGTCGGCTCGATTGGACACGCCGGCACTTATAGCTTCAACGTTTACAAGACGATTACGGCGGGCGACGGCGGAATGCTGGTAACGAGCGATGAGGCCGCGTATCGCCGCTTCTTCGGGCTTCACGACCAGGGGCACTCACCCTTGCGCACCGGCGTGGAAATCGGCAGCCGTCCCTTTGTGGGTCTCGATTTCCGCATGACCGAACTGGCGGCGGCCGTGTTGCTGGCCCAATTGAATAAGCTTGGAGACATCTTAGCGCACCTGCATGCCAACAAGCAGCGCTTCAAGCAGGCGATTGCCGATCTTCCCGGACTGGAGTTCCGTGAAATCACCGACCCGCAGGGCGAATGCGCGACGCTGCTGACCGTGTTTCTCCCCTCCGAGGAAATTGCCCGCCGGGTGGCGAAGGAATTGGGTTCGCGCGTGGTGGCGGATTCAGGCTGGCACGTTTACTCGAACATGGAACAGATTCTGGAAAAGCGCACGCCCATCGCCGAGGGTTGCCCGTTCCATTGCCCGCTTTACACGGGGCCGGAGCAGAAATACTGGAAAGGCATGTTGCCGCAAACTGACGCTCTGCTGGCACGCGCCATCAATATCGGCATCGGCGTATCCGACCCGGGGTTAGGCTCGGCGTTTGGGGTCACCATGCGGGATGGATTCGATGCAGTAGACGCCCGCGCGGCACAATTCCGTGACGTTGCCAAAAAGTACTTATAATTCCCTCTCGAGGTTTTCGTGATCCTCCCATGCGCCGAGTCTCGTCGGGCGACGCCGCACCGGCACGTCCCACCCACTCATTCCTCGTCCCGATAGGAGGCTGAGTAGACCTATGCACCAACCAATCAGAATGGCTGTGGCGGGACTGGGCCGAATGGGGAGTATCCATGCCCTTCACGTTCACGAGTTAGCCCTGGAGACGCGAGCTTGCACGCTCGCTGCGCTTTGTTGCGAGGAAGTGAATAAGGCCGAGCGATTCGCCGCCGAGATTGGCTGCGACGTTCCGATTTTTCGCTCCGTCGAAGAGCTTGCCGGCGCCGGGGTTTCGGACGCGACGGTGATTGCCACCCCCACCCCCTGCCACCGCCAACACGCTACCGCGCTGATCGAGCGGGGGCAACGCGTCTTGCTGGAAAAGCCCATGACGGAGATTCTCGAAACGGACCTCGAGTTCGCCGCCCAACTTGACGCCGCCCACCCCTACGCCCTCATGCTGGCTTTCCAGCGACGGTTCGACCCGGCTCTTCAATACGCGCGGGAACTCGTGAGCCGCGGCGCCGTCGGGCGGATCTTCAAGGTTTATTCGGCAATGGAAGACTCCAGTCCCGCGCCCAACGGCTTCAAGAGCGGCGGCCTCCTTGCGGACATGTCCATCCACAACGTAGATGAGGTTCTTTGGCTAACGGGGAAAATGCCCCGCGCCGCGCTGATGATCGGCTCGCGCATTTACAGCCATCGCCTGACCACCTGCGAAGAGGATTTCGACGACGCCTTGCTCTACCTCTGGTTCGAGGAAGAGCTCACGGCCGAGATCCAGGTGGGGCGCAACCACGTCGCGGGCTACCGGACCGAGACAGTGATCTATGGTGAAGAGGGAGAAATTCAGGTAAACCGCTTTCGTCAGAAACCGTTGGAGGTCATCGTCGAGGTCTTTGGGCGCCGTGGCCGGATGGAACCCCTTGCGCATAGGAATTTTCCCATGCGCGATTACGGCCGCGCCGTACCCGAATTCGTAGAACGCTTTGGCCCGGCGTACAAAGCGGAATTGGCGGCGTTCGTGGAGTGCTGCCAGTCCAATCAGCCCTTCCTGGTATCGCAGGCGGATGGTGTGCGGGCGCAGCAGGTGATCCGGGCCGGTATGCAATCAGTCGTGAGGCCGGGACCTGTAGCGGACCGCTAAGCGCCAGGCGAGAAAGGCTCGGTCGAGCATGTAGCGTGGGCGTCCCGCTCGCCGTGGCGGGTGCGTCCCGCTCGCGCCGATTTCGCGGGCAAGATGCCCACGCTACGTTGTTACCCTTGTTCGCCGGAACCGATCATGCGTGGGGGCACAGTGAATCCGCGCGTGGTCGTCGCCAGATAAATCACTCCAACAAGGAACCAGATGCCGCCGACGATTCTGGCGACGTTGTCCAGATTCCACCACATGATGCCGCAGAAGACGGCGCCGAACAGCGACAGCGCGGAATCGGCAATCATCCGCAGCTTGTTCTTGTGGGGCCGCACGAACGCGAATTGCCAGAAGGCAGCCAGATTGACGTTCATGAAAGCGAAAAATGCTCCATAGTTCTGCAGTTCGCCCGCATGCTCGAAGGCGTTGCCGACATGCTGAAGGGCAATGGCCCCAACAAAAACGATCGCGCCAATAATCAGGATGTTATAGGTCGGGGTGCTCGATCCGGGGCTGAGGTGAGCGAAGACTCTTCGCGGCAACACATTGTCACGGCCCATACCAAAGAGCAAACGCGCGGCGCCCAAGATGCCGGCAAGACCACCTCCGATATCGGCGAGCAGAATCGTGAAGCCCATAGCGTGAAACAGGGGCGGCCCTCCCACGCGCGCGCAGACGTCCATGAAAGCCGTTTCCAGGTTTGGCAGAGTGTGCCAATCGGGCCATACACGTTGGCCAAGATAAGCCAGGAAGCCCCCGAATACGCCGGTGAATAAGCAAACAAGAACGATTGCAAGCAGGACGTTGCGCTTGGGATTCTCGGTATCTTCAGCGAGCGTGGTGACCCCCTCGAAGCCGAAATAGGTCAGAACCGAGTAGGAAGTCGCAGTCCAAACCGTATGCGCGGTGAAGGTTTTGGGATTGTAGAAGGGTTCCGTTGAGAAGAGTCCGCCCCAACTTTGACCGTGAAAGAGGAACCGAATCGCCAGGAGAATGAAGACCATCGTTATCGAGCTCATGCCCACCAACAGGATCTTGTCAGATAGGGCCGAGGTTTTGATGCCTCGCAGATTGGGCGCGACCATGATGAGTACCACTAGGAACATCCCAACCACAAAGGGAACCTGCGGAAGATAACGTGCATGGATGACGATGGCGACCCAGATCCCATTGACGAGCGGGGTTATGCCGTAGTCAAGGAGCACCGCCCAACCCACCAGAAATCCCAAGTAGGCATTTAGTCCCTTCCCGACATACGTGTAGGCGGATCCCGCCGAAGGATAAATCGCGGCCATTCGGCCGTAACTGAAGGCGGTAATCAACATGGGGAGCATAGCGAGGAGGAGGGTGGTCACGTAGTGGCCATCCGAGAGTTTCTGGGCAACGCCAAACAGCGGTACCGAAGCGATCGGTTGCGTCAGGACGATGCCGTAGAACACCAAATCCCAAAGCGTGAGGACTCGCCGCAAGTGCGGGGCTGCCGCTTCACGCGCTGGCGCTTGAGGAGAGAGTTTTTCCATTGACTCCCTAACTTTGGCAGGCTACCGAGGCTGCGGAAAAACCCTGGATATGCGATGTAGCGGCGACTTTACGTCGCCATAGCATCAATCATTGCGACGTGCGAATGGCGGGGTCCCGATCTGAACGGGATCAATTCTCCCGCCGCTACACGTTTTCCGCAGCTTCCTCCGGCAGGGCCCGCCCGGTGCACGAACTCGGGTCGATTTCCACTTTTCGGACATCCCTAAGCCACATCATCCGTTGGCATCGCGACAGTTTGACGCAAAGGCAGCGGAATTCATGTCGATCTGATCGCCGCGCTGCCAATTTGTCCGTTCGCTGACGGATAAACTCCCGGCTACGGCAGCCGGCTGTGCTGCGCCCGTCGCTTCGAAAGGCGGCAAATTCGGGCTGCGAAAGCCTACAGACAAGACTGGATTTCTCTTTTGCCCTCGGGAACGGCAACCATTATAAACGCATCTTGCCAAGTCAAGGTGATGTTAAGTGACTTTGGTCAGTGGCGCAGGCTTGGGAATCTTCACACTCTGTATGAAGTCGTCCGCTCTTCTTGTTGGCGGAGTATCGATACAAAGCTGTTTCTAAGAGAGTTAATGCCGAGGAAAGCCATACGCTTATTGGCGCGCCTGGGGTGGCTCGAACACCCGACCTACAGATTCGAAGTCTGCCGCTCTATCCAACTGAGCTACAGGCGCGTTTTTGAAATCAATCAGTTGCAGCGACTGGAAGCGCGTTGGCCTCCGGCTCGCATCCATTCGCGTGCTTGATGCTCTGATTGTGCACGAAGGAGGCGGTTTCTTCAAGTAGATTGATGGCGCGATTCTCAACGAAGCTCAAGGAGGGGGCTACGGCTGGGGGAACGGAACGCACATTCCGAATTCCGGGTTCCAAATTCCGAATGGCCCAGTCCCAGCCCGTGCATCCCGGCGCCCATGTCGCGTGGCCCGAATCCCGTGTCCTGGGTCCCGATCCGTAACCCGCAGTCCGGTCGCCGAATTCCTCCACTACTCCGGCGATTCAGAGGACGTAAGCGAGCGATTGGGATTAACGACCAGCCACAGGGCACCTCCAAGCACGCAGAAGGCGGCAGAAGTTAGGAAGGAAGCCGTCCACCCATAACGCGCGGCTATGGCAGGCGTGGTTACCGCGGTCAGGGCACCGCCGGCTTGCGCGAACATATTGATGAAGCCGGAGAGCGAGCCGGACGAACCCTTTCCCAAGTCTGCGGAAAGCGCCCAATACGCGCTCTGGGCGATGTAGAGCGAACCGGCACCCGCCGCCAGAACCGCGCTGGCCGCCGCGGCCGTGGAAACCTGCGAACCGGCGGCCATAAAAATGCCCGCGCAGATCATGCCCCCTGCCGCCACGCCGCAGCGCCCCCACCAACGGCCGAATCGCCGGCACACCGCGTCGGCAATCCATCCGCCCGCCGCCGATCCCAGAGCCATGGCAATAAACGGCAACATGCCGTAGTAGCTGGCGCTTTGCAGGTTCAGGCCACGTACACGGCTGAGGTAGATGAAAAACCAGGTGAAGAAAATTGCGGGAGTATACCCGTAGCAAAAATAGCTCAGGGTGATGGCCCAAACGTCCTTGCTCGCCAGCATGACGCGCCACGGGTATTGGGGAGTATCGACGGGGTCAGCCTGCGGAATCCCCTGGTGAATCCGCTTCCTCTCCTCGTCATTCAGCCAGGGATGCTGGTCCGGATGGTTCCGCGCCATCCCGTACCAGACCGCACCGGCCGCTAGGCCCAGCAGCCCGCAGACCCAGAACGCCGTGCGCCACCCGAAATGAACCATGACGGAACGGATGATGGGGGGAGTGAAGGCCGAACCCGCGCCGACGCCTGCGAAGATCAGCCCATTGGCCAACCCGCGCTCGGCAGTGGGTATCCAGTTCGCCACCCAGCGGTTTGAACTGGGGTACATCACCGACTCGCCCATGCCCAGGAGGAACCGCGCCGACCAGATGATCACGAATGCATGTGCGATGCCGGGGGGAAAGATCGCGGTGAGGGCAGTGAAGGCCGCCCACCACGCTGCGCCCAGGGCCAGCACGCGGCGCGGACCCAGGCGGTCAACCACCCGGCCGCCCGGGATCTGAAAGAGTCCATAGCCGACGAAAAACGCACTAAAAATCGTGCCGAGCTGCACGTCCGTGAGGTGAAAATCCTCGGAGATGAAATGTGCGGCAATGGATATGTTGACGCGGTCGAGAAAGCTAATCGCTCCCATCAAAGCGATCCAGCTAACGAGTGCCCAACGAATGCGAGTTGGCGCGAGCGGTTGCATCAAAAGAGTGGTGAAATCTTGGGCCGCCTTTGCGGCCCAAAGGCTCAACAGCGTCCCACGATTCAAGCCGGAAGGCAACAAGGTTTAGAGGGATTGGATTCCGCACATATTCGGTAAGCGATGGGAGGTCAAAATAAACCAGCCGCGCAAATCGATGTGGCGTATAATCTGGCTATCTCCAGGCAGGAGGCCAATTATGAGATATGTGGCCCTACGGTACGGGTTCCCGCTGGTCGTTGCCGGGATCCTACTCGCTTCAATTCTCCCCACCAACCTGTTCGCCGAAGCGGGCCTTTCCCACGTGCGAGTGGTGCGGCTGAGTTACGTGAGCGGCACCGTCGGTGTGAAACGGCCCGGCTCCACGGAATGGGCCAAAGCCATGGTGAATACACCCATCCAGGAAGGCTTTGAGGTCTCAACTGCTGCCAATAGCTATGCCGAGGTAGAATTCGAAAATGGGTCCACGGCGCGGCTGGGTGAATTATCCAAACTGAGCTTTGACCAACTGGCAATGGATGAGTCTGGAAACAAGCTGAATCGCCTCACGTTTGAACACGGGTACGCGACCTATCATTTCCTGCCCGAACACCACGATGCGTACAGTGTAAAGGTTGCAGATGCGACACTGACCCCGAACGGCAAGAGCGAATTTCGCACTGACCTTGAGCACAAACAAGTACGGGTAGAAGTATTCGCGGGCTCGGTTGATTTAGCAGCTTCCGGCAAGACGACGAAACTGGGAAAAGACAAAGTCGTGGAATTCAACTCCGAGACCGCAACAGAAGTGGCCATGAATCAGAAGCAGGGAATCGCGAAGGATTCCTGGGACAAGTGGACGAACGAGCGTGATACGCAGGAGCAATTGGCGCTTTCGGATCAAGCGGTGCCGGCGCGTGGCCCCATGTATGGCTGGAGCGATTTGGATGCGTACGGGGAATGGGGCTTCTTCCCCGGCTTCGGCTATGGCTGGTCACCTTTCGCTTCGATGGGCTGGTCCCCCTACAGCATGGGCATGTGGAGCATGTATCCCGGAATGGGTTACACGTGGATCTCCGGTGAGCCTTGGGGCTGGCTGCCTTATCACTACGGCAGTTGGAACTTCTCTCCTGGCTTTGGGTATTTCTGGATGCCAGGTAGCTTTGACGCCGCTTGGTCTCCGGCGTTGGTCAGTTGGTATTCCGGCCCGGGTTGGATTGGCTGGGCTCCGATGGGCCTATTGGGTGGGGCGGGACGAGGTGTTGTGACCACTGTGCCGGGTCGGGCGATTCAGACCGGTCAGATGATTGGTCCGAGCGATGTGACCCGTGTGCCGACGACGGCCGGAACGTTGGTCAGCCGCATGCCGCTCCAAGCTTCCGAGGCAGGGACGCTCCCCGGGGCGCGACTGGAGGCCAGTGTGTTCACGTCCCATGCTGCGACCACGCATACGATGGCCCCGGCTTCGATTTTGATGGTCGGCGACGCGGCCAAAGAACAGTCAATGCTGGGAGGGCGCTTCGCGCATCAGCCGTTAAGAGCGCGCTTGGGTACGACTTTGGGCGGCGCCATGGCTGTGGGCGGCGCGGTCGGCGAGTTTCGCGGCGACGCCTTCCGCGGCCAGGGCGCAGCGCAGTGGCCAAAAGAACAGGCGCCACAATTCTCACGCGGCGCGGGTGCACCTGTGTTACTCCCGCACGGACAGCAACAATCCTCAGCTCCCCGCGAGAGCGGCGGCGGCGGAATGATGGGGAGTGGTGGGGGCAGTGGCGTTGCGAACAGCTCAGCATCCCCCATGGGTTCTGTCAGTACCGGGCACTCCGTCAGTTCTGCGCCAAGCGGTGGCGGACATCACTAGCGGCTCGTTGGGACTACTTGTCCGAAGTGTCCTCGCCAAGGCGGTGCGGGGACGCACATCGGAATGCCAGCTTTGATTCTGCAGGAGAGAAGCTAGGCTTTCGCTGCATTTGAAGACTGCTCCTTTCCCCTTTTTGGCGTCGGGTTTTGTGAAGCACGGTTGACTCCGCATTCGGGTTAACCGTGGTTCTTCGATTATTGGCGCAGGGAAAAGGCCAACGACATTCTGACGCACCTCGCGTTACCTGCATTGAACTGCTCAGGCATCTAGCGCCTTTCTTCTCGCCCCATTACCCATTGGCCGTAGAAACCAAAGACGGAAATCGGTAGCGGCTGCGAAACCGCTTCGCACGAGCGCATTTGACGTTGTGAGCTAACAGAACAGCACTGGTCCTAACCCCTCACCCTGATATTGTCGAGCGCCGCTCAGGGTGATTCCCGGTGGTCCTTGCCTCCTTCAAGTATTTCTCTCAAGAGAGTCCACACACTGCAACTTTTTTGCGGGATCTTACGTCATCTGATATGTAAACTGGATGTAAAATTCCAGCGGGAGACCGACCGTGAGATACGATCGCATACGACGTGTGCTCGTGGTTGTGGTCGCGGGGCTGATCTTCCTGCCAGCAGCTCTCTTTTCACAACAAAATCCTTCCAGTACGCGCTCTGTACGACTGAGTTCTGTCAGCGGTAGCGTGGTCTTAAGGCACCGAGGCGCCTCCGAATCGGTTCCCGCATGGGCGAATACGCCGATCGAGGAAGGCACGGAGGTGGTTACGCCCAGTGGCGGCTTGGCGATCGTAGAGTTTGAAAACGGCTCCACAGTTCAACTGCGCGAACTCACCAGAACCGAGTTCACGCAGTTAGGCGCGGACGCAAGCGGCAACAAGCAGAACGTCGTCACTTTGGAACAGGGAGAGGCGGAATTTCATTTCATCCCTGAACGACAGGACGGTTTCGAAGTGAAGGTCGCTGACGCCACCTTGGCTCCTAAGGACAAAGCCACTTTCCAGGCGAGTTTCACGGCGGGAACTGTGCAGGCGCGCGTGATAGCTGGCTCGGTTGTGATCTCGGCCCATTCCGGCTCGGTGACCTTGGGGAAGGGGAGATTCCTGGAGTACCACCCATCGGATGAACCCGCGGTTGCCAAATCACATGCGCGCGTGGTTCGACTGAGCTTCGTGAGTGGCGCGGTAACGCTCAAGCGGCCCGGTTCGGCGGAACAGGAACAGGGGATGCTGAACACGCCCATTCAGGAAGGCTTCGAGCTCTCAACCTCCAGCGGCAGCTATGCCGAAGTGGAATTTGAAAACGGCTCCACCGCCCGATTAGGTGAGCTCTCCAAATTGCTTTTCCATCAACTGGCCTTGGACGCCAACGGAAATAAGCTCAGCGGCATGACGTTTGAGCAGGGATATGCCACTTTCCACCTTGTGCCCGAGCACAACCGGCAACCATCGGCGATACAGCATGAAGCCAATGGCGCGATCCGCTATCAGCCTCCGGACAGTGACGTTTATCACGTCAAGATTGCCGACGCGATGGTGACGCCGAATGGGAAGAGCGAATTTCGCACGGACCTTGACCAGGATCGGTTTCGCGTGGAAGTTTTCAGTGGGTCGGTCGACGTCGCCACTTCGACTCTGTCTACCAAGGTTGGCGAAGGCAGGGCCCTGGAACATAAATCGGGCAGCGGGGAGTTGGCTCTCAATACGCAGAAGGGAATCGTCAAAGACGCATGGGATCAGTGGACGGAGGCGCGGGACAAGCAGGTGCTGCTTACGCAACAAGACGAAGCCGTCCATCCGAATGGGCCGCGCTACGGTTGGAGCGACCTTGACACATACGGCGAATGGGTTACGCTTTCCGGCTCCAGGTTCGGTTGGTCGCCTTACGCGGGGGCGGGTTGGTCGCCCTACACCAACGGTCACTGGGAATGGTATCCGGGTTTGGGGTGGGTTTGGATTTCGGCGGAACCTTGGGGTTGGGTGACGGACCACTGCGGGCTGTGGGACTTCGATGCGGGTCTCGGATGGTATTGGATGAACCCGATGTTTGGTTGCGGACTGTGGCAAGGTGCACTGGTCAATTGGTATGGGGGACCGGGATGGATCGGCTGGCAGCCGAAAGGGCCTTCTCATCCGATCCCCCACCCGCCCGGTCATCCTCATCCCGGCCACCCGTTAGGGGTGATTGCCACGGTCCCGACCGCCGTGGTTCAGAATCGGCAGATGATTACGCCCCAGATCATCAACCATGTTCCGCAAACGGGGGGGACCCTGATTGAGCACCCGCCATTCGAACCGGTCCCGCGACCATCGATCGCGGTGACCTCACTTGCGCCGGGCGCGGGAACTGAACTCAACGATGCTGCCGCGCCGGCATTGCCTACCCCTGCGCCAGTTGCCAGGGGCGGAACAGGCTTCGCGACGCATCGCGCATCCGCGCCTTCGTCCGTCCTGATGGGCGGCGACCCGGCAGTGGAAAGATCGTTGCTTACGGGTCATCTTTTCCATCCTCGCAGTGAACCCTTGCGTGCCGCTCAGGGCACGACGCTGGGCGGACGGTATGCCGTGCACGGCTCGGCGGGGGAGTTCCGAGGCAATTCCTTGAGTGGAGGCGGAAGGAATAGCGGCGTGAATGGCGGTATCGGCCGCTCGGCGGGCGCCGTAATGTCGCACTCATCCGGTGGCGTAGCGATAGCGTCCCATGCATCAGACGGAGGAGGCTCTCGTGGTGGCAGCACCTCCTCCGGCGGAGGTGGAGGGAACTCCGGTAGTGGAAGCAGCGGCTTCTCGGGCGGAGGCCATAGCGGCGGAGGTGGCGCGGCGTCGGGCGGCGGAGGCGCCAGTGGTGGTGGTGGTGGGCATCACTAATGGGACGGCGCTTCGCTTCTCTTGAGTGCTTACCCTACCTTTCATGCGGAGGTTATAGCGCGAACCACGGTCGATTGCGCCTTGAGTCAACCGTGGTTCGTCGTCGGCGTCGCCAAGTCCTGAGCCTTGCACTTCGGCGGGCGCTCGGATCCACTTATCGCACCGGCGCCGGCAACGTGTCATGGTAATTCGGGTAAGGCGGCTTGGGGTAAGTAGGCAGTGGATGCTGTTTCAGCAGGTCGAGCACTACCTGCACCGCCCGCTCGAGTTGTGGATCGTGCCCTTCGCGCACAAGCTTGGGATCCAGCTCCACTTTGCTGTCGGGTGAGATCCCGTGGTTCTCCGCTTCCCACTGTCCTTTCAATCCATAAATAGCCCAGCGCGGGGCCGTGATTGCGCCGCCGTCGATAAGCTGTGGGTAGTTGCCAATTCCGACCAAACCTCCCCAAGTGCGCATTCCAACCAGGGGGCCGATGCCGGCCTTGCGGAAGTACCAGGGCATGGCATCGCCGCCGGAACCCGCGAATTCATTGATGATCATTACCTTTGGGCCGAAGATGGCTTCCTCGGGCTCGGAATAGGTCTCGCCCTCACGGGTCATGATCTTACTCATCACCGGACGGTGCAGGTAATCGATGATGTAATCGGCCAACTGGCCGCCGCCGTTGAAGCGCTCATCCAGCACCGCGCCCTGCTTTCCCACCTGGGCGAAATAGTAGCGATTGAAGTTGGTAAAACCGGCGCCGGCGGTGTTGGGTAGATAGACGTAAGCCAGCTTGCCGCCGCTGAGTTGGTCCACCTTGCGGCGATTCCCCTCGATCCACGCCAGCCCGCGCAGCGCGATTTCGCTGTCAACCGGAACGACGGTCACTTCGCGTGAGCCCGAGCCATCGGGATGGGGTCCAATTTTGAGTACGGTCTGCTTTCCCGCCGTCTCCTGGAAGTAACTGTAAATCTCGTCGCTCGCGGTGAGGTCGTGCCCATTCACCGACAGCAGATACTCACCCTCCTTCACATTCACGCCGGGTTGCGTAAGCGGCGCATGGAGTTGAGGATTCCAATTCTCGCCGTTGAGGATTCGCGCAAAGCGGTAGCGACCACTGTCGATCGAATAGTCGGCGCCGAGCAGACCCACGCTTACGGTTGGGATCTCAGGGTGCTTGCCGCCGCCCACGTACATATGAAGCACATTGACATTGGCGAGCATCTCGGCTAGCAGATAGTTGAAGTCCGCGCGGCTGGTGATGCCCGGCACGAATGGCGCATAAGCCTGCTCGGCCTTTTGCAGATCGAGCCCGTGGAAGTGGGGGTCATAGAAGAAGTCGCGCTCGATGCGCCACACTTCGTGGAACATCTGTTTCCATTCTTCTTGCGGGACCACGTGGACTTCCATCGCCCCCGTCTTCAACGTGCCTTTGCCGGCCTCGGGAGGCTTTGCCGCCGGGTTGATGAACCAGTGCTCACCCTGGCGGTAGAGAATCTTCTCTCCGTCAAAGGAAAGGTCGAAAGCCTCCACGTTATCGACGATCTTTTCCGTCGTGCGAGTCTTCAGCTCGAATCTTTGCACCGTCATGTGTTGCGGGCCCTGCTCGGTACTGACCACGGGGATTTCCAGAAGATAAATAACGCCTTCCTTCCCGGCAAACAGGCCAACATAATTGCGAGCGGGAATGGGCATGGCCAGGATGCGCTGGCCGAGCCCGTCGAAATCAATTTCGACTTTGACGGGTTCCGGTTTCTTTTCGCCTTCCTTGGCCTTCGCCTTGTCCGCGTCCGCGCCGGGTTTTGAGGCAGTCTCGTCCTTCTTGGCTTCCGGCGGTTTTTCTTCGTCGCTTTCCGGAGCAATGGGAGAGGGCAAATCCTTCTTCAGCACCGCGACATAGGCGCTGCGCGTGACGGGATGCGCCTCGCTTGTCATGTCGAGCCAGCCCGTGGTGAGCCCCATATCGGTGCTGGCGGTGAAGTAAAGGTACTTCCCGTTCTTGTCGAAGACCGGGTAGACGGCGTCGCTCATGCCATCGGTGACCTGCGTAGCCTTTTTGCTATCGAGCGAGTAAACGAAGACGCCGCGCATATGATTTTCGAGCTGCAGGGTGTAAGTCAGCCACTTACTATCGGGCGACCATTGCGCGTCGAATTCATGCAGGGGCGAATCAAATCGGTCGGTGTCCACCTTCACCGGTGCGGCGTGATCCACATCTACATACCAGAGGTTCAGGCGCTTGTCGCTGTACGCGATTTTCTTGCTGTCGGGCGACCATGTCGGCTCATAGAAGAAAGATGGCGGCTTGCACAAATCGATCTTCTTGACGGTCCCCAGGCCGTTCTGGTCGCGAATGTGCAGTGCGTACTCTCCCGACTCATCTGAGAAGTAGGCGATGGACTTGCCATCCGGCGACCACGAGGGGTCGCGCTCCGCCACTCCGGGCGTGTTGGTGAGATTCCTCACATCGCCTTTCTCCGCTGGGACGGTGAGGACTTCGCCATGCGCTTCAAACACCGCGCGAGCGCCCGTGGGAGAGATGCGCGCCTGCACAATCTGGCGGTTCGTGATTTTCTCAAATTGCGGCCGAACCTGTGGCATGTCGCCCGCCACGTGAATGGAGACTTCGTGCGACTTGCCGGAATGCGGGTCGTAGATATGAATCGAGCCGAATTGTTCGCAGACAATTCCGTCCGGCCCCCCCGAAGCTGACTTCAGATCGAAGCCGTCATTCTTGAAGAGAGCTTTCACCTGCTGGGTTTTGGTATCGAAAGAAAACAGCGTGACCGGCCCCTCGCGGTCCGAGAGGAAATAGATGCGATCGCCGATCCACATGGGGTCAAAATCGTTGGAACCTTCGCGTGGAATGCGCGTGACACTGGAATCGGCGAGGTTGGCGATCCAGATGGGCGCGGCATTGCCACCGCGATAGTGCTTGATGGCGATGTAGGCGTCGATGGCGCCGAGGCGGCGGTTCCAATGCGGCACGTAGGCCAGGTGGGTTCCGTCGGGCGAGTATGATCCCTCAACCCCCATGGGTAACGGGAGCGGGGCAGGGAAGCCTCCGGTGACGGGCACAGTGTAAAGCCGCTCAAAGCGTGAATAGCTGCTGCGCGTGGTGCGGAACAGAACGCTCCCGCCGTCGTTCGTCCAACCTACAGCCACATCGGAGCCGGGGTGGTAGGTCAGGCGCCGCGGTTCGCCGCCGGTCGACGCCACTACGAACACGTCATCGTTGCCATCGTAATTGCCCGTATAGGCCACCATGGTTCCGTCGGGCGAGAAGATGGGATGGCTCAGGACTCCGGTGCCCGTCACCAGGCGCTGGGCGTCACCACCGGCGCGATCGACAATCCAGATGTCGCCGCCGAAGGCAAAGGCGATTTGGGTCTTACTCAGAGTGGGACTTTGCAGGAGCAGCGGAGGGGAATCCGCGGGATAGGCCAATACGAACCCGAGGAGTATATAGAGAAGACTCGCCAGCAATGTTCGACGCATACGCTCTCCAATGCCACTCACGTAGCGGCGGCTTTACGCCGCCACATGGCGAGGTAAACTCGCCGCTACAACACCCGGTCGTTACAACGCCCGGCCGCCACGGTAAACCACTCCCTCACGGTAATGCCGGCATCACCGGATGGTAATCCGGGTACGCGGGCTTGGGATATTCCGGCAAGGGATGCTGTTTAAGCAGATCCATGACGGTTTCGACGGCCTTTTCGAGTTGCGGATCATGCCCCTCGCGCACCAGTCTCGGGTCCATCAGGACTTCGATATCGGGCTTGATGCCGTGGTTTTCCACTTCCCATTCGCCTTTCAAGCCGTAAATGGCCCAGCGCGGAGCCATCACGTGGCCTCCATCGAGCAGAGGCGGATAGCCACCGATGCCGATCAGCCCTCCCCAGGTTCTCTCTCCCACGATAGGGCCGATGCTGAGCTTGCGGAAATACCACGGCAGGGCATCGCCTCCCGAGCCCGCGAATTGATTTACGATCATGACCTTGGGACCGTAGATGGCCCCCGCAGGTTCCCACTGATCCTTGCCTTCGCGCGTCATCACCTTGTTCAGCAGGGGGCGCCGCAGGTAATCGACGATGAAGTCAGCGAGGAATCCGCCGTGATTGAAGCGCTCGTCGATGACGGCTGCTTCCTTGCCCACCTGCGCGAAGTAGTAGCGATTGAAGTTCGTATACCCGTTAACGAAAGTGTCGGGCAGGTAGACGTAGGCCACCTTGCCGCCCGTCATCTCATCCACCTTGCGGCGATTGCCTTCAATCCAGGCGAGGTTGCGCAGGCCGTCTTCGCTATCCACCGGGACCGCCGTCACCTCGCGCGACCCTGTCCCATCGGCATTGGGACCGACCTTCAGCACGGTTTGCTGGTCGGCCGTCTCCAGGAAAAAGCTGTAGACGTTGTCCGTCGCGTGAACTTCGCGTCCGTTCACTGCCAGCAAGTATTCACTTTCCTTCACATCCACGCCGGGTTGGGTGAGCGGCGCTCGGAGCTTGGGATTCCAATTCTCGCCGTCGTACACTCGCGCGAACTGATAACGGCCGTTATCGATCTTGTAATCCGCGCCGAGAAGGCCGACTTTGATTTTGGGAATATCCGGCTCCGTACCGCCCCCTACGAACATGTGGCCCACGGACATGTAACTCAGCATTTCGCGGAAGAGATAATTAAGGTCCTCGCGGCTGGCGACGTTATCCAGATAGGGCGCGAAGGTCTTTTCCGCCTGCTGCAAGTCGAGACCATGGTGGTGGGGGTCGTAGAAGAAGTCGCGTTCAATCCGCCAGACCTCGTGGTAGATCTGCTTCCATTCGGCGCGCGGGTCCACCTTCACTTCCATGTCTGTGGTCTTCAGAGTTCCTTTGCCGCCTTCGGGCGGCTTTTCGGTGGGGTTGATGAACCACTTCTCGCCCTGCTTGTAGAGCATTTTTTCGCCGTTGAAGGAGACGACGAAGGCGGAAATGCCGTCCACCAGCTTGTCGGTCTTGCGAGTTTTATAGGTGAATTTGTGCACGGTGAGAACGGGCGGCCCGTCAAACGGAAGAACCGGTGGTCCCTCCACCAGGTAGATTTCGCCTTCCTTCCCGGCGCTCAGCCCGAAATAGTTCTTGGCGGGAATGGGCATCGCCAGGATGCGCTGGTTGATCATGTCAAAGTCAATTTCCACCTTGGGCGGTTCTGTAGGCTTCTCTTTGTCCTTGTCCTTCGCTTCTGCAGTTTCCTTGGACTTATCGGTCTTGTCGCCGGAAGCATCCTTGGCGGCCTCGGCGTCCGGTTTCTTGTTTTCTTCGTCGCTTTCGGGAGCGAGCGGCGAGGCTACACCCTTCTTGAGGACCACTACGTAAACTGAGCGCGTTACGGGCCGGTTGAGGGCCGACATGTCGCCGGCCGCCGCCAAGCCAAGGTCGGTGCTGGCGGTGAAGTAGAGATACTTTCCGTTTTTGTGGAAATCCGGAAACGCCACATCGCTCAGGCCGTCGGTGATTTGCGTGGCCTTCCCGGTTTCGAGGGAGTAAACGAAGACCGCGTGCATGCGATTATCGAGTTGCTTGGTGTACGCGAGCCACTTGCTGTCCGGCGACCAGACCGTATTGAAGTTCGTCCCATCGAAAATGTCGGTGTCCACGTGAACGGGAGTCTTCTTTTCCAGATCGAGGTACCAGATGTTCAACCGCTTGTCGGAATAGGTGATCATCTTGCTGTCCGGCGACCAGGTGGGCGAATAGAAGAAGGTGGGCGGCTTGCCCAGGTCGATCTTGGTGACCGGACCCAGGCCGTTCTGCGCTCGAATGTGAAGGGCATAGTCGCCCGATTCGTCGGAGAAGTAGGCGATGGATTTGCCATCCGGCGACCAGGATGGATCGCGGTCGGCGACGGCGGGGGAATCGGTGAGATTGCGAACGTCGCCTTTTTCGGCGGGGACGGTGAAGATCTCGCCATGCGCTTCAAAGACAGCCCGCGCGCCGGTGGGTGAAATCTGCGCATTCTGAATCTGCTTCTCGGCCTTTTCAAAGTGCGGTCTAAGCTGCGGCATGTCGCCGTTCACCGCGATGCTGACCCTCTTGCTTTTGCCGGAATGAAGATCGTAGAGATAAATGGCGCCGAACTGTTCGTAGACGATGGCGCCCGGTCCAGCCGAAGCGCGCTTGATATCGAATCCCTCGTTGTTGATGAGTTGCTTCACCTGCTGCGTTTTCGCGTCGTATTCGAAGAGGGTGGCGGGACCATTCCGATCCGAGAGGAAATAAATCTTGTCGCCGATCCACAGCGGATTGCGGTCGTTCGAGTTGTCGCGCGGGACCTTCACGATGCTGGAATCGGACAGATCGGCAATCCAGACCGGCGTGGTTTGCCCGCCACGGTATCGCTTCCAATCCGGCTCCCATTGGAAAATGGGTACGTAGGCGATGTGTGTTCCGTCCGGAGAGTAGGCGCCATCCTCGGCCATGGGGAGGGGCAGCGGCGAGGGGAAGGCGCCGTCGAGCGCAATCGTATAAAGCCGGTCGGGGTCGGAGTAACTCAAACGATGCGAGCTGAAAAGAACCGATTTGCCATCGGGTGTCCAGCCCACCGCAACGTCCGGGCCCGGATGATAGGTCAACCGCCGGGGCTGGCCCCCGGCAGCCGCCACCACGTAGACGTCGAGATTGCCGTCGTAATTCCCGGTGTAGACGATCATCGAGCCGTCCGGCGAAAAGTGCGGGCCGCTCAGCATCCCGGTGCCCGTCACCAGGCGCTGGGCGTCGCCGCCGGAGCGATTGACGATCCAGATGTCTCCTCCAAAGGCGAAAGCAATTTGGGCTTTGCTGAGTGTGGGGCTTTGCAAGAGCAATGGTCCGGAATCTGCGGCGAACGTCAGGATGGATCCCAATAGCACGAAAAGGCTGGCCAGCAGTAGGCGACGCATAGATTCTCCCTCGGTGAAAAGTGTGATCCTTTAAGGCGCCATTGATGCCAAAAGCTATTAGACTCAGGGAAGCGGGGATTATCTCAGATTTCTGTCTGGGACTCCACTTGCAAACTGAACGGAAACTACCCGGCCTTGCGGCGAATTGTTTTGCTTCACGCTCAGAGCTAGAATCGTATCGTCCAGCCCGGGCCAACGAGGGTGACATCCTTTTTTTATGGGATTGAAGCCGCCCGCAGCGATCACTTGATTGCTTACTGGGCCGCGTGCTCACAGCACCGGCTAAGTGAAATAACCGACCAATGGTTATCGTTGTGCGAATCTTGTCCGAGACTAGAGGACAGCGGGCTGGCGCCCACAGCTCATTGCGCAAGGGGAAGGGGACGGGACAGTGCGCCGATGGAAAAAGGGTGGTGTTCCGTGGGCAATCGGCGTCTGCGCCTGCTTACTTTTATCTTCTAGTGCACCTGGACGGTCTCCTGCCTCGTTCCCACCGGGGCAGTCGAGCCAACGCCGGCAAGAAAACGATCGTCGAGAAGAAGCACGGCAGCACAACGAGCGGGGAATTGCGCTAGCTCGCCAAGGGAAGCATCTCGATGCTGTCGGGGAGTTCCGGGCTGCCATCGAAGCTTTTCGCGACGGCGGGAGCGCCTACTACAACCTCGGCCTTTCACTGAACCAACTGGGAGTTCCCGACCAGGCTCTCGACGCGTTTCGCACCGCAGCTCGACTACAACCTTCCTCGGCTCCCATTCGTTTTCAACTCGCGTTGACCCTGCTCCGCCAGGAGAAATTGGACGAGGCGATTCGCGAATTCCGGCGAGCCATCGCGCTGGATCCCAAATCGGCGGCGGCCCATTACAACTTTGGCTTGGCGCTAGCCGACCAAGGGCAACTCGCGTCCGCAGTGCCGGAGCTGCGAGAGGCGATTCGGCTCCAGCCTGACCTGGCGCCGGGGCACCTGCGATTGGGAGTCGCTCTCCGCCGTCTAGGAAGACTTGATGAATCCCAGCGCGAATTCCGCCAGGCTATTCGCCTGGCGCCGGACGACTCTGAGTCTCACTACAGCCTGGGACTCGCGTTGAAGGAACAGCACCGGACCGCCGCGGCGCTGCAGGAGTTCGAAACCGCTGTACGGCTCAAGCCGGATTACGTGGATGCGCGATACAACCGTGCAATCGTCCTGCAACAAATGGGTGAGCACGAAGGAGCGAGCCGCGAACTTGGTCAACTTGAGGACCTTAGCCAGCTTCGGAGCGGTCTTTCACAAGCGAAGCTCTTGACCAACTCGTCTCGCGCACACCTCGACAAACACGAGCCCGATGCTGCCGTGGCGGATGCTCGCGCGGCCCTGAAGCTGTGGCAGGACAATCCCATCGCTTACTATTTAATCGGTGTGGCAGCGGAACAAAAAGGCGACACCGCACAGTCCCAGCAGGATCTTGAGAAAGCCCTGGCGTTGCAACCGGATTACTCGCCCGCTCTCAACAGCCTGGCCTTGATTCTCTGGAAGAAAGGGGAGAAGGACCAGGCAATCGACGACTGGGATAAAGCGATTGCGTTCGCGCCCGATTATGCGGAAGCCCACTACAATCGGGGCCTGGCCGCGTTCAGTGCCGGCGAAACCACGCGCGGAATTCAAGAGTTTCGCGAAGCCCTGAGCCTGAAACCGGATTACTTAGATGCGCGACTAAACTTAGGTTTGGCGCTTCGACAGCAGGGCGACCTTCCGGCTGCGACACGCGAATTCACGAAAGCCGTAAGGTTGCAGCCCGGCTTCGCGGAGGCACATAGCAATCTGGGATTAGCGCTCCTCGATCAGGGTAAGGTGAAGGAGGCCGTGACAGAGTTTCGCGAAGCAGTTCGCCTCAAGCCCTCCTATGCAGAGCCCATTACAACCTGGCCTTGGCTCTGGAAAGGAACGGACAATCGGCTGCGGCGGCAGCCGAGTTTCAGGCAGCAAGGGATTTGACGCAGAGCCCAGGGCCCAATTAGCAAGCGGACGCTAGAAGTAAACCTTCAATGCCATTTGACCGATTCTGGGGTCATTGGCAGAGGTTACCTGCCCGAAGTTGGAGGTGCCAAAGGTGCCGCTGGGCGGCAGAAATTGCGCATGGTTGAAGGCGTTGAAGAATTCCATCCGGTACTCAAGTTGGATGCCTTCGGTAAGGTGCGTCATCTTATGCAGCGCGACATCCCAGTTATTCAGACCAGGGCCGGAGAAGAACCGGCGATTTGCACTGCCGAAGGTACCGAGCGGCTGGGCAGAAAACGGGTCGGTGGAAAAGAACTGATGGTTGGCGGAATCGCGAGGATTGAATTTCTGGATGGGTTGATCGTCGTAATTGGGAAGCTCAAACCCACAAGAACAAAGAGAGTTGTCGAGCGTCGAACCGAGTTGAATCGGCAAGCCGCTGGTGAAGCGGGTAATGCCGGAGAACTGCCAGCCTTCAGATGCCTTACGCACCCAACCGTGTGAGGGGTGAAGCAGCTTCTGGAAAGGCAGGTTCCAAGTATAGCTGACGACGAAATTGTGCCGCATATCGAATGTTGACAGTGCCTTGCTGATGCGGTAATCGAACGGGCTCGTGAAGTCTCTTAGGGCCGAAGAGTCGTCGAGAGACTTTGAGAAGGTATAGGCGGCAAGGAACTGTGTCTCGCCCACATTCTTCTGTACAGTCAACTGCAACGCGTCGTAGTCTGAATTACCCCACGTGGCCACATAACTGTTTTCCTGGAAATCGAGAATTCCCTGGTTCAGCAGGCGTCCGGACGTGGCCGAATAGGGTCTGGTGCCGTAGAAATTCTGCGCAGGCGCACCGGAACCGCCGGGAAAAGAGTAGATCGTGTCTTCACCGAACGGTCCGCAACCTTGGCTGGCCTCGCCAATGGAAGCGAACAGCGAGGCGATCTGCAAACACTGTGCCGCACTGCCGGGGTTGAACGAGACCTGCGTGATCAAGTGATGGCCGCGCGACCCGACGTAGCCGGCGGATAAAATCGTACTCCCTCCCAATTGCCGCTGGACCGAGAAGTCGTAGTGCTCCGAATACGGCAGGACGTTATCCGTTTTGAAACCGGGCGAACCGGCCAAGGGCTCCGCTTGCGCCCAGTTGAAGTTCGGGAACGGTCCTGAGCCCACAGGAAGAACAAACGGGAAACGCTGGCCAATATCAGGCCCCGTGGTCCGAGTCTTGTAAGGCTCGCTAAGGTAATCTGCCGAGGGATTGATGAAGAACAGACCGAAGGGAGCGTCGCCGACCTCGTAAAACTGGCCTAATTCCTCAATAGCCACATAGAAGATGCCGGCAGAGGCCCGAACGCTAGTCTTGCCGGAGCCGCCGAAGATTTTGCCCATGACCCCGTCGCTAAACCCCGGGGAGTAGGCAAGTCCCGCGCGTGGCGCTAGATTGCCGTACCGGGTTGGGGCAATGGTCTTGGTAACTCCAGGGTCGCCCGGGACGACCCACCCGGTCGGGGCGGTGGGGAAGATCTTGGACTGGAGGCCCGGCACAAACGCCTCGAGCATGTTCTGCGTATCGTAATAGGGCTCGCTGACTTCCCACCGCAGGCCGTAATTCAGTGTGAAGTTGGGTTTGAGCTTGAAGCTGTCCTGAGCGTAAAGAGCGCCGTACTTCGAACGCTCATTTCCGAGCGCCTGCGCCCCCTGGTTGAAGTTGCCCGCGGTGACCGCGCCAATCAGATAGTCGGCGAAGTCATTGCCCGTCTCGGCCCCATTAAAGGTGAAATCGCCGTCCTCAGTAGCCACGCCGCGCACATTGATCTCAATGAAGCGGAAATCGCCGCCGAATTTGGCCGTGTGTCTGCCCTTCACGATCGATAAACCGTCAGCCCACTGAAAAGTGTTGTTGAACTGATCGGTGCTGCTGTTCGGAAGGCCAATGCTCAAACCCAACAACGCGAGAGTGATTTCCGGCAGACCTTCCAACTTGGGGACCGCTGGCACGATGCCCAGCCCTCCTTCTTGAAAGCCGAAACTGGTGAGACTGCCAAGTCCGGCGGTGGGTTGGAACTGATTGAGCGCGCTGCGGGTGTAATTAAAGGTGAAGTCGTTTACCTTGGTCGGTCCGAAGGCATGCGTCCACCCCATGTTGCCCTGCTGAGCGCGGGAAGGCGTCAGGGCCGGAAAGCCCGGCACGTTGGAGTTGGGATAGGGATCGTTAACGTTGGCATTATCGAAGTGATAGTAAAAGCGCAAGCTGCCGGCCGACTGACTGTTGAGGTCGATGCGCATTCCGAATTTGTCGTCATTCACGACCTGCTTGTAGACACTGGTGGAGAAAAACGGCTGCCCTCCGCTCGCGGCCACAGCGGTGGGGAAGTACTGCAAGGTTTTGGCCGCGACCGGGTCCCAGGCAGTTTGTGGAATGACTTGGCCGGGGAAGACGCACATGCCGGCCTGCCCCTGGGCCGTTGAATTGCAACCTGCCACCCAATAAGGTTCCCCGGCGGTGACAGGATACCCGAGGCGGGAAGTGAGGGTCTGAGCGAAATGCCCGGGGAGATTGTCGCCCTCCACGGTGCCGGTTAAAGGTGGGTACCCGGTTACGCCAACGTCCGAGAAATCGCCCGTGCGTTCCTGCGCCGAAGGCACGGGCAGGTCGCCCGTCGGGTTGCCTCGGACTTCACGACTGCCCTGGTAATCGCTAAAGAAGAAAAGGCGATTCTTGAGGATAGGCCCGCCAATTGCCCAGCCAAACTGGTTGCGCCGGAATTCGCCTCGCGCACTACCGGGAATCTCCTGGCCGGTTGCCCCATTAAATTGGTTCGATTCAAAGAAATTGCGCGAGTCGAGCTTCTCGTTGCGCAGAAATTCAAACACGGTGCCGTGTAGGCCGTTGGTGCCGGACTTGGTAACGACGTTCACGATGCCGCCGGAAAAGCGGCCGTACTCGGGATCGAACGAACTCGTCAGAATGCGAAACTCCTGAATGGAATCAAGGACCGGCACGATCGACGCACCCTGGTTGCGGCTCTCCTCCACGTCACCCCCGTTGACCAGGAAGGAATTCGCAGCCTCGCGTTCTCCGTTCACCGACAGGTTCCCGGCGTTACCGTCTCCCGAGACGGGGCGGTCGGCGTTTTCCATCCCCGAGGCGATCGGCACCACGCCCGCTTGCAGGCCCAAGAGGTCGATGTAACTCCGCCCGTTCAGCGGGAGGTTCGTCATCTTTTTATCTTCGATTACGTCGCCCACTTGCGTGCTTGTTGTCTCCACTTGCGCGGCCTGGGCCGAGACGTTGACACTCTCCGCTACGGTCCCGATGGTCAGTGCGAAGTCGGCGCGGAACTTCTGATTGACGAGGAGGGTGATCCCCGATTGGCTGGCCTTACGAAACCCCTTCGCTTCTACCGCCACGACGTAGTTTGCCCCCGCCTGCACACTTAAGAACTCGAAACTGCCCGTTGCGTCCGTGGCCGCGTTGCGGCTCATCCCGGTGTTCGGATTGCTGAGGGTGACGGAAACGCCGGGTATAGCGGCGCCGGTCGGGTCGGTGACCGTCCCCAGAATTGTCCCTGTGACGTCGGCCCAAAGGTGGCCCCCGGTGAGCAGCATCGCCAAAGGCAGAGACACTTTCAGAAAGAAAACCGTGATTTTCTTCATGCTGCCAACCCTCACTTTCTTCTGTTGGAGGTTTTTGACAGTTTCCATTGCTATTGCGCTTGAACTATGTTTATGCACCCTATGCAGATGATGGAACGATAGCGTGCTACCCTAGCCCTGTCAAGACAAAATGTCGTTTATCGCGCTCCCCTTGTTAAGAGTGAGAAATATTGCTTCTAAGGATGGAGATGCGGTTATTGCTTGTGCGATTGCCGTGGGCGTCACGGCCAGTGCCAATTGGGTTGAACTCCCGAACACGGACAAGGGAGCGATTGACGTTCCTCGATGGGGTATGCAATGAGTTCCTTGGAAACCAGGAACTGTGATCTTAGGATGCGCGTATCCGCTGGATTCTTGCTTTCAATGTCGATCTTGATTCCGGCCTCCCGCCTTTGGTCCCAGGAGATATCGACTTACGATCGGACGGATTCTCCAGAAGCCAGGATTGTCGTTGACGCGTCACAAAAAGCTTCATGGCGCATTCCGAGGACCGTATACGGAACGTTTCTGGAAAACATCGGAGACTCCATTCAAGGGGGGCTCTCGGCTGAACTTCTCGACAACCCCAGTCTGGAAACCTACGAAGCGAGCCTCGAAGTGCTTGAGCATCGATTCACGGAACCTGCCTTCCGCTATTCGTCCCGGGTTGGCCTGCCCCTTCCCTGGCTTCCCTTATGGCCGCAGCAGGGTCGCCGTTACGAACCGCGCTGGGGTGATGCGGCCAATTCCGACCGTTATCTTTGTCTGATGGGGCTTCCGGGAAAAGAAGTCGGCATCCGTCAGGAGGTCTATCTCCCGATTGAGCGAGAGCTGGACTATCGAGGGACGCTGTTCGCGAGGTCTTCGGAGGGGGGGCAATCCTTAGCCGTCAGCTTTCGGCGGCACGCCGATGCCAGGGTCGTACTGGCTACGGCATCACTCCCGGTCCCCGAAGATCCAGGCTGGCATCGGTTGACTTTTCGGCTCCATGTTCCTCCGCGTGCTGTCACGCCACTGGACCCGTGCGACTTCGTCGTTTCGGTTCATAACGACTCTCGGGTGTCCGTCGATGAAATTCTCCTCTACCCGCAGGATGCAGTGGATGGCTTCAACCCCGAAGTGTTGCGCGCGGCGAAGGCGCTGCATAGCCCTTTGCTCCGCTTCGGCGGGAATTTCACCAGTGGTTACCACTGGGAGGACGGCATCGGTCCCGCTGAGAAGCGCCGCTCGATGCTGAACCCGGCCTGGGGGATCCCGGAATACAACCTGTTTGGTACCGACGAGTTCTTTGACCTGTGCAAACTGATCGATGCGCAGCCGCAGATATGCCTGAACCTGGGCAGTGGCAGCGTGGATGAAGCCCGCCGATGGGTGGACTATTGCACCGGGGGGGGGGCCGACTCGGCGCAAGGGAGAGTTCGCGCGCTCAACGGACATCCGGCGCCGTACGACGTCGCCGTTTGGGAATTAGGAAATGAGCTTGATAACACCGATGATTACGGATGGCAAACCCCGGACGGCTATGCACGACGGTACGGCGAGTTTTACGATGCCCTTCACGGACTTGTACAACCCCCCAGCACGGTTTTCGCCACGAGCGCAGATGTCGACGTTTTTCACGATTGGAACGGCGCGCTTATTAACCAAACGGGAGTGAAACTCAGTTACCTCACTACGCACTTCGTAGTGGGGATGGACGAGGTCATCAACAGGAAACAGGAGCGCGATGCAATTTGGGCGGCGGATCTGGCCGTCCCGGTCGGCTTCGGAAGGGCGCTGCGTCCGATGAAACAGCAAATTGATGCGAACGGCGTGACTCGAGATAGGGTAAAGTTGGCCTTAACGGAGTGGCTGTTTGCCGCGCCGGAGGGATCGGCTTTTCCCCGCTGGACCAATTTGGGCGGTGCGCTGGTCGCCGCGGGCTGGATGAACATGCTGCTCCAGAACGCGAATTTTGTTCCTGTCTCCAACATGACGGGCCTACTCGATTTTGCCGGCATTCATGCCCACCGCGGCCGTGTCTACGTGACTCCCCAATACTGGACCCTATGGCTTTATTCCAATTTTGCCGGAGACACGCCGGTAGCGGCCCACACCACCGCCCCCGCCTACGACGTTCACGATGGCGTGAATCGTGTGCCCGAGATCCCCCATGTGCCCTGGTTGGATGTGGTTGGCACCCTCGATTCTCATCGTGGAGATCTAACGCTGTTTGTGGTGAACCGCGACTGGAAGAACAACGTCCAAGCGAGTATCCGTTTTCAGAACTTCAATCCCAGTTCGACGGGCGTGGCGAGCACGGGCTCATTGACGATTTTCGCCAGCTCCCAAGCCCGCGACTTGGGGTAAACAAACTGGTCGCCCCATTATTGACGTCCGGGATAGAACCACGACCGGATGGCTTCCGGCTGTCCCTCGGCCCGCTCCTTAAACGTCATGACCGTTTTGCCGGTTGCCCGCATACAGTAATCGGGAATGGCCAGGATGGTGGTGTACACATGGTCTTCGGCTTGGTTGAAGATTTGGACGATAGAGACAGCTAATGCCGGTCAGAAGTTGTTCGATCAATTCTCCGAGCCGGAGTCGTTCGTCAGGCTCCAGCAGCAGATTCAGGCCGCCGTCGGAAGTGACGCGGGAGCCTTGGAGATCGATCCTGAGAGAGGCGTTAAATGAGAATTGAGAGGGCCGGTTTTGCTTCTCTCCCATCGGAAACAGCGCCCGGGAGCGTCTTCATCGTGTTGACACCCGCATGAATATTGATAACGGCGACGATCCGAAGATTCAGAAATAGAGATCAAACTGCAATGTTGGTTTATATCAACAAAGGCAAGGGCGGCGAGAAAAGGTGCGGTTACCGCCTGAACTTCCAGCGCCAATGGGGCTCAATCCACGCGCGCAGGGTCACGTCAACCTCCCACCATCGTAGGATAACGGAATAATGGCGATCTGGGCGAATGGAGTGCGGGAGCAAGCGCCCGCACACCATATCGAGACGACTTTGACGTACCCCTGATCCACGCGCGGCGGCGACTTGACACCGAGGTATAGAATGTGAATGGGGACAATTTGCCAATACAACCGAATGTGGCGGGCTGCATGACCACGTCACACGCCGGTTGAGAGAGCCTAATCGGCGTTCAGCGAACAAACCCAGATTCACTTGCCCTACGGACTCCCACGTAGCTGCAAATAAAGGCGAAAGCGGACAGATGTTCCAAGGAAAGGCGGTCGTATGACCTGACTTTTAAAAGGATCGCAAATTCTACTATTGCAAATTTTACTGGAAAAAACATTGACAAGCTGGCTATTTGATGCTAAACACGGGTCGCCACTGATAAAAGTGAATTAATGGTGGTCCTGAAGAGGTGGTATCGGGCTTGGATACTTCATTGAAGAATTCTTAAGGAGGCATGACATGGAATCCCAACGCAGATTTCGGTCTCGTACGTGGGCACCAAGACGTCCAGTAGGGTCTTTGGCGCATTTTCTGAAACTGCTAAGAGGCGCAGGGATGTTGCTCTGTTGCCTCGTGGTTTTTGTAGCCCTGCCCCTCCAGGCGCAGCTTCCTACGGGATCGGTGGCAGGGGTGGTGAAGGACCAGTCGGAGGCGGTGATTCCCGGGGCCAAGGTTACGCTGACGAATACCAGCAACGGATTCACGTATACTGCGACCACCAATAATATAGGGGCGTATACCGTGGTGAACTTGGCGCCCGCCACCTACACCCTAAACGTCGAGGCCAAAGGTTTCAGGAACTATGAGCAGCAGGGCATCACGCTGGTGGTCAATCAAATCGCTACCGAAAACGTCGTTTTGCAAGTGGGCGCCGCAACCCAGACGGTGGAAGTTACGGGAGCCCCGCCCCTCCTTGCAGCTCAGGACGCGGAATTGGGGCAGGTTGTTACGGGTAGTGAAATTCTAGAACTGCCGCTGGTGGGTCGAGATGCTACCAGGCTGATAGAACTCGCTCCCGGAGTAGCCCCGGTCACCGGAGGCAGCGCCGCCAATGATAACGGGATGAATATTGAGCCCCAGGGCGCGCGGTATGATATTACGGACGTTACGCTCGATGGCATGACGGAGACAGGTCCAGACTTTGAGATACGCGATGTTGAGTATATGCCCTCCATGGACGCTCTCCAGGAGTTCAAGGTCGAGACCAACAATTTCAGCGCCGACACCGGTTACAGCGGAACCACGATTGTGAAAATGGTCTTGCGCTCGGGCACGAACAAATTCCATGGGAGCGCCTACGAGTTTGTGCGCAACAACGATTTCGATGCCAACAACTTTTTCAGCAACGAATCGGCGCAACCCGTCCCACCGTTGCACTGGAACGATTTTGGCGGCACCGTTGGCGGACCGATTCAGAAGGACAAGATGTTCTTCTTCTTCGACTACGAAGGAACTCGGGAATCAACCTTGAGCGTGCACACGGCGGGTGTTCCCACCGCAGCCGAAATACAAGGGGATTTCGGCGCGTTGTGCGGGTACTATGGTGGCACGTTCAATGCTGCGGGAATGTGCTCGGCTGCCGCGGGACAGCTCTGGGATCCTTACAGTGGCGTTTACAATTCGACGATTAGCGGGGCGGTCCGGAGCGCTTTCGTCCCGTTAAACAACGTGGCGACCTACCAAAGCCCGGGCAATCCCGCTCTTGCAGGCACGCCCTTCCAGCTCGCGGCCACGCCCGGCAATATGATCAACCCGGTCGCGTCAAAGGTGATGTCCTATTTCCCCTCGCCGAATCTGAACGTGGGGACAGCAGCCTATAACCCCTATGACAATTTCACCAGCACCGGGTCCAATCCGACCCGGGGCAATGCCATGGATATAAAAATTGATCGCCGGTTTGGTAGCAGTACTCAACTTACCGGACGCATGGCGCACGTTTGGGGATACAGTGACAGCGCGTCATGCTGGAACAACGCCATGGATCCCTGTAGTGAGGGCCCCACGACCAATACCTCCTGGAACGGCGAAGCGCAACTCACCCACAACTTTGGCGCCAACAAGGTGCTTAGCCTGACGTACGGTCTTGTCCGCGGCGGTTGGACTGACCCAGGAACGACGCCCGGATACAACTTTAATGCGATTTCAACCCTTGGGCTTCCCTCTTATTTCAACTACGGAGTCACCAACCAAGCTCCCACCTTCAATATCGGGGAATACGTTGCGCCCTCCGGATCCAACTCGATTGGCGAGGAGCAGTTTATCCTTTCTCACGTCGAACGTCAGAGCCACGATTTCCTGCCCAGCCTGCAATGGATTAAGGGCCGCCACAGTCTCAAGTTTGGCGGGGAGCTGCGCATCACCCAGCAGAATACTGAAGATTTTGGCGAGCCATTAGGCTATTTTACCTTTAGCCAACTCGGGACATCGCAAAACTCGGCCACGATCGTGGGCGGCGACGCGATGGCGACCTTCCTTACGGGCACGAGCGTCGGGGGATCGTATGGCAGCTTCGACATCTATCAGAAACCTGCCTGGACCGCGAAATCTTTTAGCTTTTACGCTCAGGATAACTTTCGGGCCACAAGCAGGCTGACCGTGAATCTTGGCCTCCGCTACGACGTGCAATACCCAGCCAACGAGCGCTTTAACCGGCTGGAGTGGTTCGATCCCACCGTTGCGTCCCCACTCCAGGTTCCCGGTATGCCCAATCTGGTGGGGGGCGACCACTTTGTCACCGCCTCGAACCGCGGACTCTATCCGAATACGTTCTACGGAGGGATCCAACCTCGACTGGGCTTTGCTTATCGGCTGGACGACAAGACGGTCGTCCGGGGTGGCTTCGGGATCTTCTACACGTACTTTCAGTATGGCGCAGCCGTCCAGGATGGCGCCGGCAGCGCGGATGGGTACATGCCCGCTACTCCTTGGGTTGTCACCTATCAGAACAACGGCGCCACGCCCGCGAACACCCTCAGCAATCCTTTTCCTGGCGGTCCCATCCTACCCACCGGCAATACGCTAGGGGCTCTGACGGATGTTGGGTTGACACCCACCGGGGGTTATAATTCGCCGGGCTGGGGGACTACTCCGTCAAATATGGCCTGGAATCTGGGCATTCAACGCATGCTTCCTGGCGAAATCCTGCTGGACGTCAACTATGTGGGCCAGAAGGGAACTCACCTGCCTTTCGACGGCTTCACGAACCTCAGCTATTTGGGACCTTCGGTTGAAAAACTTTCTCCGACGCAACTGCAATCGCTGGTCTCCTACGTGCCCAACCCGTTTTATGGGACCATCACCAATCCCGCCAGCTGTCTGTCGGGGCCGCAGGTTCAGGCTGCCGCGCTTCAGGTGCCTTTCCCCCAATTCTGCGGTGAGGACGTGATTGAGCCGCCGTGGGCCAACTCCAACTACGAGTCGTTGCAGGTGCGCGCGGAGAAACGTGTTTCCCACGGCTTGGAATTCTTCGCCAATTACACCTGGTCACATTCGCTGGACGACGCCTCTTGCAGCGGCGACAATGTCTGCTGGATCGGCGGCCAGTCGCGCGTGCTGGATCCGAATAACCTTGAGCTAGGCTACGGGTCATCGGAATACAATGATCCCAATCTCCTGAATTTGGCCTACACCTATAAGCTGCCGTTTGGTCAGGGAATGCCTTGGGGCTCGAGCTGGAAGGGCGTGACCAATCAGGTTCTCGGCGGCTGGGAGACCGCGGGCATTTGGGTTTTCGACACCGGCCAGCCCCTCCCCATCAGTTGGAACTCCTGCGGAACGCCGATTCCAACTTATAGCTGCCAGCAGCCGGACGCGGTGGCCCCCTTGCAGAAGAATCCGGGCGTGAACATTCAAAACTACTTCGCGAACGGGAATCAGGCGTATGCTGCACCCGCTCCGTGGACATTAGGCACGGCTGCGCCGTATACCCATATCTACGCTCCAGGCGCGAGGAATTTCGATCTTGCCGTGTACAAGAACTTCTCCCTGAAAGGACTCCGGGAAGGTGCGTCCTTGCAGTTGCGGCTCGAAACCTTGAATGCTTTCAACCATCCGCAATTTGGCTATCCCAACACGTCGTGGCAGAACCCTAATTTTGGGATCATCACGTCCCAGTCGAATTCACCTCGGCAGGTTCAAATCGGGGCGAAGCTGAACTTTTGATAAACTCGTGATGTACCCTGGCTGGGCTGGCGTCAGCACCTGGCGCCGGCCCAGGCTCCCGGGTCCGAAGCCAAACGGGTTACTCCCCTCACCAGTGCCGTAGTCCTACCCCGATCCGTCCACGTCCCCCCGTGAGTGGGTTCTTTACGGAGTTCTGATAGATCTCCATTTCTTTTGCCGCTTTGTCCGGCGTTCCCAAGCGGCTGTAGGCCCGAGACAGGTGCAAATGAATGATGGCATTCTGGGGGTCGAGGCGGGCGGCAATCTCGAGTTCGCTGGCTGCCTTGGCGGGTTCATTGTCCTTCATCTCGAGTCTGCCCAAAAGGTATTGGGACTCCGCGAGGCTGTTATCCAGGTGGACCGCGGTGTTCAGCGCCGAGTAGGCACGCGCTTCCGCCCCAGCGTCGCCGCCTTCTGCCAGGGGAACCAGCAGAGTAGCATACTCCTGAAAGTGTAGAGCATCTCTTGGGAACGCCTTGGTCCCGCGCTCCAGCGTTCGCAGGGCATCCTGCGTGAAGCCGGCCAGGTTTTGAACCACGGCGAGATCATAGTTCGCTTCCGGCGACTTCGGATTGAGTTCGCATGCTCGCTCAAATGATTTGACCGCATCGGTCAGGAAGCCGCGGTTGGCTTGTGCGCTTCCTTGCACCATATAGGCGCGATAGGAGTTGGGGAATTTTCCAACCATCTCCTTCCCTAGAGCCAGGGCGTTCTCATACTTGCCGTGACGGACCAGCATATTGGCAACATCCAGGTAAGTGGATTCGTCGGAGGGATCCAAGTGGACTGCCTGACCGAACGCCCCTAATGCCTCCTTCATCTTGTCTTGCTCGGCGTAACACCACCCCAACAATTTATAAACGTCGCGAGTGGGAGCCGAGGCATAATCGATGTGGAGCAAGGTGTCCTGACATTCGCGGAACATCCCGGCTCGATAACGGCTCAAGGCAAGGTAATACCCCGCTTTGACCCGATCCGGATAACTTGACTGAATGGAAGCGAAGAGGTCGCCCGCCATCGAGTAATCCTTGGCGTCCATGGCGGCTTGCCCCCCCCGATAAACTGCTTCGGGAGGTGCCGGTGCCGGGCCTTCTAACAGCATGCGCAAGGTCTGGCGGGCGCCTGGTGGGTTTTGGGTTTGATAGTAGGACCGCGCCAGGGCGACAATCGACTCGGGCTGCTTCCTGACCAATTCCGGGACGGAGCCTAGCAGGTGTATGGCCGAAGCAAAATGTTGAAGGTTTTCCTCGATCATTCCCAAGAGAAAAGTCGCGTCTCCATTGTGGGGGTCTGTCTTAAGAATCCTCTTGAGATTATCCTCGGCTTTCTCGGTTTGGCCGAGACGCCATTGGCTATAGGCCAAGTTCTGCCGGATGGAAAGATCGTTAGGGTTGAACTGGAGAGCTTTTTGGAAATATTGGTTGGATTCCCGTAGTTTCTGCTCCATTCCCAGAACCATTCCCAAGTCCGCGAGGCAGGCTGGATCGGTTGGAGCCAACTCTACGGCGCGGCGGAGTTCCGATTCCGCCGATGGCAAGTTGCGTGCCTGCATGAGTTGAATGCCCCGATCCGCATGACGCTGGGCCTCTGACTTCTCTTGTCCAGCAACGAGCGAGAGGGAGACACAGAGCGCCCATAGGATCAGAAGACGGGTGGTCAGGGTCATAATCGCACGATGATCGAACGGGCCTCGTCAGTCAAGGCAATAACTTGTGTTGTTCTCACCGCGGATTGCCGCGGGTGGGCCTGGGTCCGCCCTCTGTGGGCAAGCTTGGGTTCCAGGCCCGGTTCCATGGAGACCACTTCCATGGGATTTTGGGAAAGCCTCTGAGAGTAATCCCATGCCTTCCTTCATGGCGATGATTTGATCGGTAGGCACGGTGTCGAGCTTGTCCACGGCGCTACTGGGCCGCGTCATTTCCAGAGATTTCACGATCCTTCTCTGCCCCAGCCCACCGTCAACGTACACCCGGCGACCAATGAATGCAATTGTCAGTCGGGTTTCCAGTGTTATGTGCTTCCATTGGCCACGGAAGGCGCCATTCGTGCCTCTCGCGAGAACCCCAAAGGAAGCCACCGCCGGTCTTTCGACCCGTGTTTCCGACGGCTTGCCGCCTCCCTGTCGCTCTCCTCCAGGAAGTCCGATCCGGTCGCCGGCTTCCGTACCCCGCTGGCGCGGGCAGCGCGGGTATTTTGAACACGATCATGGCAAAGGGTTGCCGCGTCAGATGGCTCTCGGTGAGCGGAAGCTCGTAATAGCGGGCGTGCTTAATCAATCGGCCACCCGTCTTCACCAACCGCTGCTGCAAGCCGGCAACGGCCCAGGGTCGATCCCCCGGCGCAGCGGTGGCCGCTGTCGTAGGCTCCCCAAGTAAGGGCACGCCATGGCGTGCCCCCACGACCGTCGTCGATCGGAGATCGACGCTTCAATCCCGGCGGTCATAGACCGCCATCGACTCGGCTTCAGCGATGGCCAGGATTACAGTTCCGGCAGGGTGGAAGAGACGTAGGCCCGAGGTGCGGGGCTTGCGCTACGTTCTCTCCGGAGGGGGTTGTATCACCGGTCGCAACCCAACCCGGGGGCGGTTAAGATTGGGTTAAGGGAGACATCGCAATACACAAGGCGAATGGGCTACTTTGTAGATTTGCTGCCAAAGTCGAAGTGGCACACACTGTCGGGTCATAAGTTTGGCATCTGGGGAGCTTGCAGGATTGCGGGCGTGGAAGGGTGTTGATCATTCCGAATACTGGCTTAAACAGTTTGCGCCAGACATTGGTAGCCCTCAACGACCTTCCGGAAGCTACACATTTGGACGTCGTCACTGCACGACCTTTCGTCCGGACGAGAGGCCGTCCAGAAAAAATTTTGACAACGCGAGATGCGGAGATCCTCTTTCATGGCAACCCTCGTATAGGAGGTTTTGTGGGCTTCGCTCCAGCCCCTTTTGGTATTCAGTGATAACCATGGATCAGCATCGGAAGTTGGGGCACAGGTCGAATAACGGCGGCAGGAAAATGGTTTGCCAGAACCTGAGGTGGAGGTTGAGAATTGTAATAGACGCACATGGCGCCTCACCAAATTTACTTGTCTGATGTATAATGCTTACCAAGTTACCCTAAAAATCTGCTTCGAGGGGAACAGTGCCAGACCCTCCCGGTGACATTACGTTACTGCTAACAGAGCTCCAGGTGGGAAACCGGGCGGCGGAGTCCAAACTCGTGCCCCTAGTGTACGACGAGTTGCGGCGTCTGGCGCGACGCTACATGCGAGGCGAGCGCGCCGACCACACGCTCCAACCCACGGCCTTGGTGCATGAAGCCTACCTGCGACTGCTCGGGCAGCGGGACGTCCAGTGGCAGAACCGGGCTCACTTTTTCGGTGTGGCGGCACAACTGATGCGGCGCATTCTGGTGGACCACGCCCGCGCGCACAGGGCCGAGAAACGGGGCGGCGATGAGCCCAAGGTTACGCTCGACACGGTGTTTGTGTTCACCGAGGCAAAGGGTGCGGACCTCGTGGCGGTGGATGAGGCCCTGACCCGCCTCACCGAACGCGACCCCCGCCAGGGTCGAATTGTAGAGCTGCGTTTCTTCGGAGGTCTCACTGAGGAGGAGGCGGCGGAGGTCCTGGGCGTATCCACCCGGACCGTCAAGCGCGACTGGAAGGTAGCGCGGGCGTGGTTGTATAAGGAAGTTGTCAGAGGCGCAGTGGGCTAGGAGCCTGTCGGAGATAGATTTTCGCTTCAGAGGGGAGGGGGGCGCAAGTTTTTTAGAAATCACCTTGTTTAGTATTGACAACTGAGTTCTTGAGTGTAATATAAGGTTATGAGCAAACAGTT
>JBKQVI010000619.1:0-22963 GCA_052139985.1 Terriglobia bacterium | reverse complement strand
TGATTCTGGCCGGCGTATTGTTGAAAATGGGCACATACGGCTTCATCCGCTTTTCGCTGCCCCTGCTGCCCGACGCCAGCTCCAATCCCACCGTCGTCAAGGTGATGGTGTGGCTGTCGCTCATCGCCATTGTTTACGGGGCGCTGGTTTCTCTGATGCAGAAGGATATGAAGAAGCTGATTGCGTACTCCTCCGTGAGCCACCTGGGATTCTGCACGCTGGGGATTTTCGCCCTGAACCCGCATGGCTTGCAGGGCAGCGTGATTCAGCAAATCAACCACGGAATTTCCACCGGGGCGCTCTTCCTGATTGTCGGGCTGATTTACGAGCGCCGCCACACGCGCGAGATCAGGGAATTCGGCGGGCTCTCGAATGTCATGCCCGTCTACGCGACGCTGTTCATGATCGTCATGCTGTCTTCGATCGGGCTGCCGCTTTTGAACGGCTTTATCGGCGAGTTCACCATTCTGCAAGGCGCATACGAGGCGAACTGGCATTGGGCGGCGTGGGCTGTAGCGGGAATCGTCCTCGGTGCTGCATACATGCTGTGGCTTTACCAGCGCACGATGTTCGGGCCGTGCGAAAATCCCAAGAACCAGATCTTGAAGGATTTGAGCTTCCGGGAAATCATGACTCTGGTTCCTCTGATCATCTGGGCGTTCTGGATCGGCGTATACCCCAAGCCCTTTTTCGACGTGCTGGATAAACCCGTCAATGCCATTGTCGAGAGATTGAATCCGAATTTCTTCCAGGCGCCACAGTCGGCGAGCGCGCCGGGGGCATTACCTCCAGGACCGCAAGTCACTATCACGTTGCCCAACCCAGCGGGAGGAGCAAGCCGTTAATGGGGAACGCATTCTTCAATCCGCTGGATTATCAGGCTATCAAGCCGGAAATTCTTCTGACCATGTTCGGCTTGGCCGTCCTCCTGTTTGAATTCCTGCTGGATAAGCGGGACAAGTATCTCAATGCTGTGCTGGCCTTGGTCGGGCTGGCCTTTGCGGGCTTGCAACTCGGCATCTTCTGGCATTTCCGATTCGGCCAAGGAGCCTATTTTGGATTTGACGGAAGTTTTGCCTTCGATTCCTTCGCCATTGTCGCCAAATTCGTCATCGTGCTGGCCACCGCCATCGTCGTTCTTCTCTCCGTAAAGTACCTGGAGATTGAGGAGGCGAACGTGGGCGAGTATTACGCCCTGCTGCTCTTCGCCGCCGTGGGAATGATGTTCATGGTGTCGGGCGTAGACCTGATCGTTCTGTTCATTGCCCTGGAACTGATGGCCCTTTGCGAGTACGTGCTCACAGGATTCCTGCGGGGAAGCCGGCGATCCAACGAAGCGGCGGTGAAGTTCTTCCTGCTCGGCGCCTTTTCCTCCGGCCTGCTTCTTTATGGCATGTCACTCCTTTACGGAATCGGCGGCTCGACAAAATTGACCGTTATCGCCGAGCGCCTTCGCGACCGGCCGGCAACCGACCCGCTCTCCTGGGTCGCTCTCATCACTTTGCTGGCTGGGATGTACTTCAAAATTGCCGCAGTGCCTTTCCACCAATGGACCCCCGATGCGTACGAAGGCGCGCCCACGTCGATCACGGCCTTTATTTCCGTGGCGCCAAAGGTCGCCTCCTTCGCGTTCATCATACGGATTCTTTTCATGGGGTTGTGGCCTCTGCGGACGGAGTGGCAAACCTTAACCATTGGCGTTGCGGTTGCCACCATGACGCTCGGCAATCTGGCGGCGATCACCCAGACGAACATTAAGAGGTTTTTTGGATACTCCACGATTGCCCACGTAGGTTACCTGTTGCTGGGCCTAGTGGCCGCTGCGGATGGGAACGGAACGGGACTGAGGGCGATCATTATCTACCTGATCGTTTATGCGTTCATGAACCTCGGCGCCTTTGCTGTCATCATCATGATGCGGAGGCGCGACATGATCGGCGACGAGATCGACGATCTTTCGGGCTTAATGTCGCGCGCGCCAACATTGGCCCTCCTGATGCTGATTTTTCTTCTCTCCCTGGCCGGAATTCCCCCGACCGCGGGTTTTATCGGTAAATACTTCATCTTTCTGTCGTTGATCGAAACCGGACATTATTACCTCGCGTTGTTGGGGGTTGGATATTCCGTGGTGGCGCTGTATTATTATTTCCGGATTGTGGTCGCCATGTTTATGAAGAGGCCCTTGGATGAGGTGCCTTTGGCGACCAGCCTTGGACTGCGGGTAGCGCTGGCAGTAACGTTGGTGATGACTTTGGCGATCGGGATTTATCCGCAGCCGATTATTACGATAGCGCGCGAGGCGGTTCGGCCGTTCTTCTCATGAGGGGAGGTTTTGTGCCCAAGACTCCGGGCAAGGGAATGAGTCTATGGGAACAAGTTGGGTATTACTCTAGTCTCGGTCTGATTATACCTGCCGGCGCAGTGGGCGGGTTCGGGCTGGGCTGGCTTCTGGATCGAAGGCTGCACACCTTACCGTTGTTAGCGGTCGTCCTTTGCTTGGTGGGTGCGGGTGCGGGAATATTCGATATCGTGCGGATTCTAACTCGAGCAGAAAGACGAAATGACGCAGATAAATCCAACGATGGATCTGGCGCAAGCTGAGGAGCGACTGCCACGCTGGATGTTGATCTTGGCCGGCGCGGGGACGCTCGGTATCCTGCTGTCCACGCATGTGCGTTTTGGGGCTGGCTTTGCGGTCGGTTCTGCGCTGGGTATACTGAACTACCTTTGGCTTCACCACATTGTTGAAGCCTTGGTGAATGCCGGCAGGGTGCGCCCGCCGAAATCCGCTCTGGTCAAAGTTTTCGTTCGGTATCCCTTAATGTTTGCGGGTGTCTATCTCTTCTACAAATCGGGATGGCTGCCCTTCACTTCGATTTTAGCGGGATTTTTCGTTCCCGTCGGCGGAGTCTTGATTGAATCGGCCGTTTTACTCCGCGACGGTTGGAAGGAAAGCAAAGGTTAAAGGCTAAAGGGTAAAGGCTGAAGGCTGTAGGATAAAGGCTAGAGCGTAAGACAAGAGGCAGAACCGTTCCTCATGTTTTTACCCTTTAACCTTTACACCTTGCACTTTGTTTAAAACTATGGAACATCAACTTTGGTTCACAGCAATTTTGAATGAAATCCTCGGCGGGCCGGTTGCGGCGCTACTCGCTAGCTTGCACCATCCTGCCGCCGATGCCGCTCATCCCATCCCCAATTACATGGCGATGGAGATTCTGGTTTTTCTCGTCATTTTGGTTGGAGCGGTTCTTTTGCGCCGGCAACTTTCCGTGGAATCACCCGGCAAGTTTCAGCACCTGATGGAGACGGTCGTGGAATTCATCCGCGACATGGACGAGGAGATCATTGGACATGGTTCGCTGCGTTTCCTTCCCATGATTGGCACTTTCGGAATCTTCATCGGCCTCTGCAACGTCCTGGGATTAATTCCGACCTTTGAGACACCTACCGGGCATATTCAAGTGACCTTGGGTTGCGCGGTCGCGGCGTTTCTCTATTACAACTTTCAGGGAATCCGGCACCACGGGATTTGGGGATACCTGAAGCACATGTGCGGGCCGGTCATGATGATGGCCATCATTATGTTTCCCATTGAAGTTGTGGGGAACGTGGGCCGCCTCCTCTCCCTCAGCGTCCGTCTTTATGCCAACATGTTTGTAGGAGATATTTTGGAAGCAGTGTTCACGGGCTTGATTCCCATCGGCGTTCCCGCCGTATTCATGGGTCTGCATTTGTTTGTTTCGATTTTGCAGGCGTATATTTTCATGCTGCTCCCCGCCATCTATATCAGCATGGAGCTTTCATCCGAGCACTAAGCGTTTTGGCAGGCCATTGATGAGTGTGCCTGCCGGGGTTATTGTAAGACCGCCAGTGTGAGTCCTGCCTGTACGAGGGATGGCGGGAAACCACCTCCTGGCGGAATTTATCGAAGCCTCACTCCCTCCGGGGAAGGGGCTAAAGGAGAAACAAGTGAAACGAAGCGTACTCATGTGGTTGACGGCGATTGCCGGCATGTTGCTGGCAGCGCCGGCATTTGCTCAAGAAGCAGCGACCAAGGTCGCCAGCGGCGGGGTGAATTGGGTGGCGTTGACTTCCGGTTTCGCCATGGCGATCGCCTCGGCAGGCTGCGGCTATGCGCAAGGGAAAGCGGCGTCCGCGGCGTGCGAGGGTCTGGCGAGAAATCCGGGAGCCCGCGCGGGTATTCAGTTCGCCTTGATCCTGGCGTTGGTCTTGATTGAGTCGATGGCGCTTTACACTTTCGCCATCATCTTCATCAAAGTTATCTAACCGTAATCTGTGCCAGTTCGACATTGGGGAGGCTTCGGCCTCCCCTTTGTATTTTGTACGAACACGGCCATAGATTGCCCGGCCGACAATCGAGCGCGCAAGTCGTTTCCTATTTGAATGTAGCGTCGTCCTTCAGGGTGGCACATGCCATGCTCACAAGGCTGCGGAAAAAACCTGGATATGCGATGTAGCGGCGACTTTACGTCGCCATAACACCAATTGCAACGTTCGAATGGCGGGGTAAACCCGCCGCTACACATTTTCCCGAAGCCTCTGAGGCTCGGCGCCACATCCGAAATAGAACACCACTCGACTGACCCTTTTCGTGAAGTTCCGTGGTATGATGCCAGCTCGGGCTCAGAACCAATTAAGTCGAAGAGTAAGAGTCATGCGGGATCTCCTCATTCTCGGAGTTCCTGCCCTTTGGATTTGTATCCCGAGCAGTCGTAAAGATGGGGGCAATCTCGCTTTCAGTTTCTCGGGTTGGCTGAACCTGCCCGCGTTCAGGGCCGGAGTTCAGGAACTCTGAGGAAACGGAGAAGCATCCGATAGGGGAAAAGGAATGCCCGCATCTCCACGATCTCCCGCCAGTCTTCCCAAGCGAACCAATTGGTGGGGCGCCTTTGTAATAGGCCTCGCCGGTACCATCCTCGTCACGGGGATCGCGCCGCTTGCCGTGCAGAGCATGGGTGCGGCGTCGATACCTGTCTTCCTTCTGGTCAGCGGGGCGGGTGTGATTCTATGCCTGTGCCTTGCCGAGTTAGCCGCCATGATGCCGGACCGGACCGGCGGTCTGCCTTCTTACGCCTTCGAGACCTATAAGACATTTGGCTCGGGTGTGGCCCGGCATATGGGCGGAATCTCCGCCTGGAGCTATGGTCTCGGATGGTTCCCGGTAGCCCCCCTCAACATGATTCTCGCCACGAAGTACATCACGGTACTCTGGAAGATTCCTTTGGGCCGGGAGTTAGTTCCCATTAGTGCGCCGATCAACCTCAACGTGCTCATCCTCAGCATTGTGGGCTTGCTCATCCTCTTCATTCCTTGCTATCTCGGAATTCGGCTCGGGGCGGGATTTGCCACCGTGCTCGGCGTCGTTTCGATGGTTCCATTAACCCTGTTGATTTTTCTTCCCTTCCTACGTCCAACCACCCTCCACTTCAGCAACGTCTCGGGCTTTCGGCTCGCGGACCCGAGCGCCGGCACGTTCGTCTTCTTCATCAGTTGGATCTTCATCCTGACTTGGTCGGTACTGGGAACGGAGGCGGCCGCGTGTTATATCGGCGAGTGCCGAGACTCGACCCGCGATGCCAAGATTGCGCTGAGCGCCTCAGGACTGTATGGCTCGCTCATTTATGTGGCAATTCCGCTGCTTCTCGTATCAGTGCTTGGCCGATCGGACGTTGATCCCCTTACGGCTTTTCTGGCCTATACCGAGGCAATCTTTGGCAGCGAGGTATGGGTGCGGTGGCTCATCGGCATCCCCCTCATTGTCGCCCTCTTGCTATCGGTCTTGAATGCGATCATGGGCTGTGGCCGCTCCCTTTACCAGGTGGCGCACGACGGAGTCCTTCCCAGGTTTTTCCAACACACCAACCGCCACGGTGTGCCGGACTTTGCGATGGTCTTCAACCTGGTGGCTTCGATCGTCGTGGTGTTTCTTGGTTCGCCGCTCGAGATCTATATCTTCTCGAACATGGGTTACCTACTTGCCCTTGCCTTGGCCTTGATTGGCTATTTCCTGTACCGGCACAGTTACCCTGACCTGAAGCGCCCGGTGCGAATGCCGGGGTTTATGCGCTACCTAGCCCTCGCCATCGGTGTATTTTTCCTGTTCGTGTGGGCTTACGGCGGCTACTACTCCTCCGATATTGCGGTCGGTCCGGGGAGGCACTGGCTATTCTTCTGGGGACTCGGAATATGTTTTCTTTACCTACCCCTGCACGCCTATCGCCGTTTCGTCGAAGACCGTAGGCCCATAGGAGAGGACGCAGACGGGTCGATCAGCGTGGCAGCGACGCCCACCGACGCGGAATTCTGAAAGCAGGGTTTAGGGTTGGCCTAGCAGGTGCAGGCGCAACAAGCCCTTGCGCTTGGAATGCGGTTATTGCGTTGTCCGGTCAAAGGCGGGAGTTACATCCGCAATCGAGATCCTCGGAGGCGTCCGAGCGCCCGGGTAGCCCGCATCGGCTGAGTTCGGGTTACCCGGGTTAGAGCATCACTTTACCGACCTTCCGCTTTCAGTTCCACATACGAATCGTTGATGACGGCTGTCGGCTCGGCGGCAGCCGCCAGGCTATCGAGATCGAAATCCTTGTACAAGTCCAAACAAAATAGGTCGGACGCCTCGCCATAGGTAACCGGCTTCTGCTGGAGATAGCTGAGGCTGTGCATTCCATCGTGAATCGCAACCTCTGAGAACAGGTGGGGCTGAAGCGCTGCCGTCACCAATGACACAACCTGGGTGCGGATACCCGAGCTCTCTAAACGAATGTGTGACGGCGCCCAACGGCTTTGCGCCCATTGGGCAATACTCGCCAATTGAGCTGACTCCATTCCGAGGGGGCGTTCGCCCTCCGCGGCCAGCATCTCGGCGAACAGGTGATTCGGTTGACCGGGGGCGTCGTCACCGGTGAATAACAGGTCGACCGCCAGCACCTGTTCTCCCCGCTCCATGCGAAGAGCAACTTCGGGTACGCGGCCCCAGAGTTGGGTTGCGGCAGCTTTTTTGCCGCCATCGTTCAGCACAATCGTTAAAGGCGCAGAGTTTGCGGTGGACGTCTCCTTGAGCCAAATCCCGGTGGCGCCTAAGCCGTTACTCATTTCCCAACGATAGGAAACCGATTCCACCTGATTAGCATGGGTGTTTCCCAGGAGAAAGGCGTGCGTCACGGTGACGTGGTGGAGATGCACGACATCTCGCAACGCAGCACGTTGGGATAAAGACCAATCGGACCTCGCCGCCGGATTCGAAGGTATGGACGGCCGATTCAATTGCCCTGCCATTTTCCGAGCCAAACCGAGGATCGTCAGGTTGTCCTCGGGAATTCCTCCCGAGAGCTCGCTGTAGGTTTTGACATTCTCCCCGACGGGAATTTCGGTGCTTCCCGCCGTCAGATGGAAATGCTTTACGAAGAAGGCGTAGGCTTGCAGGCGGTCCTCCAGACCGTAGTTGTGAGCCGAAATCGAGGTGCTCGAATAGAATTGAAACGCATCCTCCTTCCCATACAGCTTAAAGAATGGGACGACGGGGTCGAATACATAGGGCTTTACCAGGGGAGCGCGAAAACAGCAGTCGTCCTCTGCGTTGTAGATCAGCAAGGTGGGGTGCGGAGCCCGCAACGCCACGAGCGTGGAATAATCCTGCCCCACGAGAAAATCGGCAGGGTTCTGCTCGACGTCGCCGGGTTCGCCCGGAAGCCGCTCCAGCCGCCCTTGCGCCGTGACAAAACCGGCCACCGGAATAGATACCTCAACTCTCGGGTCAAGGCCGCTGAGAATGATGGTCTGCCACCCACCCCCCGACAATCCGGTCATGCCAATACGGCTGGTATCGACGTTGGGGTTCTGAGCGAGATAGTCGAGTCCCCGGCGCATGGCGAGGTAGAAGAGGCCCACGCCGTTTAACCCCACGAGGTCGAGTTGAGAGGCAAACCAATGCTCATTGAATTTCTGATTGAGTTCGCCCATGCCTATCCAGTCGGGATTGAGTACGATCATGCCTTTCAGCGCCTGATTGATACAGAATTTTTGCTCGAACTCCATCTTATTTCCCCGCTCAACGAAGTGCCCCATGACATTGAGCACGGCGGGTACGCGGCCTGCCAAAGGCTCCGGCGTATAGAGCAGGGCGGTGCAGTAGAATCCGGGCAATATTTCATAGCGGAGCCTGTGCAACTGGTACCCTTTTCCACTGGGGACCGTACCCAGGTCCTCGAACCGGGGCGGGGAATTCACCCACTCCTGAGGCCATCCATGGAAGACAATATCGTCCAGCAGGTGCCGCCGAATCCGCTGCGCCTGGGCGGTCCATTGCTCAGGGCCGGAAAGGGAAGGAAGTTGCGGGACCTTTCCTGCCAGGAATTGCTGCAACTGGTAGGTGACCACTTGCGGGGACTGAAGCTGCTCACTGAGAATGGGCTCGCTGACCGCGGCATCCGTCTGTGCGCGCACCAGAGCCGCACCTAATAGGAACGCAAGCACCAAGAGCGATTTGGTTCGCATCGTTGTTCCTCCACTGTTTTGTTGTTTGTAATTCCTGCTCGTCCGCCAACGCCTCGTGTCCGGGTGCCAATCGACAAGCTCCTCTTCCGTCGGCTTGATCTCTGCTGGTTTTATATCGCGAGTCTGGGCGTCATGCTCGGATGAAAATCGCAAAGAACAGCAAACTAAGTCCAGTAAGCAGGCGGAGCGACATCTTATACCACATTTCGAGAAACTATTTCTTGACTTGTTTGAAAGGTTACATTAGTTTGCCTCAATCCGAGCCGTCCCCGCCTCCGAGGAGGGCCGGATGCTCTTGAGTGTGCGCGGCCGGGCTGGCAAACTGGCCGACATGTGCGCAGACTATAATCACGGGTTCGATTCAAGACCCATGCTTAGGGAGGGTAAGCCCATGGATAAACAAACATCGCATGTTGGCAGGCGCGAGTTTCTGGCAGCCGCGGCGTCCAGTAGCGTAGGCCTGGCGCTTGAACCGGCTGCGAGTCAGGGGACTGCTGCCAAGCCCAAAAATAACGGCAGCCGCTTGCGGGTGGTTCTGGTGGGGACAGGGGAAAGAGGCAGCACGAACTGGGGCAAGAGTCTGCAAAATGGCTATGGCGACGCGTTGGAGTTTGTCGGGCTCTGCGACATCAACCGGAAGCGCATGGCTACGGCCAGGGACTACATCGGTGTCAATTGCCCCATGTTTATGGATACGGAATTCGACGAGATGATTCGGAAACTGTCTCCCGATCGCGTAATCGTGACCACTATCGATTCCTTTCATGCGAAGTACATCTGCCGGGCGTTGGAGCTAGGGATCGACGTCATCAGCGAGAAACCCATGGCGACCGACGAAAAGATGGTGCAGGAAGTCCTCGACACGCAGAGGCGCACCGGCCGCGAACTCATCATCACAGAAAATTACCGGTATAGCCCGGATGCGGAAGCCATCAAGAGAATCATCGACTCCGAGGAAATCGGCATCGTCACGTCCGTCGATTACAACGTTTACCTGAACACCAACCACGGCACTTCCTATTTTCGCCGCTGGCATGGGTTCAAGCAGTTCAACGGCTCTCTGCTGAATTCAGAGGGCTGCCACTTTCTCGACCTTGTCCAATGGTGGCTGGGAGCGGAACCCGCCGAGGTTCAGGCGTTCGGGGCTCTTCGGCGCTACGGATACAATGGTGAGTATCGAAGCGCGCGCTGCATGGGCTGTCCCCACAAGGAAAAGTGTGAGTTTTACTGGGACATCACCAAGGACAAATTCGCCATGGACTTCTACGTGAATGCCGAGTCGGAAGACGGCTATTTGCGTGACGGCTGTGTGTACAGGCGAGACATCAATGTCTGGGACACAATGTCCATGAATGTCCGCTACCATAGCGGCGTCATGATGAGTTTTTCGATGAACGCCTTCATGCCTTATGAGGGATATAGAATTGCCTTCAACGGCACGAAGGGCCGACTGGATGCCCGCGTTTACCACGCCCAGCCGTGGGAAGTGGAAGGGTTGGCGGATATTCGCGTTACCCCGCTGTTCAAGGAATCGAGGACCCTGACCGTGGGCAAGCGTGACGCAACGGCCTCCACCCACTCTCTCGGTCCGAATTCTGCCCACTGGGGCACCGACGATAGGTTGCACCAGTCGATCTTCCGAGGACCCGTTCCGGACCCGCTTCACCAGAGGATAACGCTGCGCGAAGCCGCCTTGGAGTGCTTGTTGCCCATCGCCGCGCGCCGGAGCATCGAGCAGAAGCGCCCGGTTTTCATCGAGGAACTCGTGAAGATCTAAATCCTCGTTAGAGGTTGTCAAGCAAAAGCATGACTCTTTGTTGCGTGAAAACTTTTCATGCGCAAGTACTCCGCGGAAGGGGCTCTGCTGCGACTGTGGTTTCAAGACCGCACGGCCAACTGCGATCAAGAGTATGGACCGGCAGCCTACCAAACTCCCAATTGCTAAGTCCTGGGATCTGGCGAAGCATTGCCGCGGATCCTGTTCCCATGCGCTTTGCGCTACGCCATGGTCGTCCGCTGCTGTTTACTCAAGGTAGTCCGAAATGACCTCACTTGGCTCCAGGATCCCGGTTGAAGTGATCTTCAATCCCAACTGGTGGTTTCGCCACTACGGTATCTCCTTCGACGAATCTTTCTACCTCGATCGCGGGAGACGCATCGCGAATGATGTCGCGATGCGTCACGCCCTGCACGAGCGCTTCGGAATCGGTGACGCGAACCCGCAACCGCGTCCCCTCATCGGATCGCAATACATCGCCGGCGGATTCGTGCTCCCGGCGCTGCTCGGGGTGGAAATTCGTTTCTCGCGACAGGAAGCGGCATGGCCGATTCCCAGAAACCTGACGCGGCAGGAAATCCAGGCGCTACGCGTACCGGATATTCGAACCGCCTGGCCCATGAACCGCCTGATCGCCGACATGGATGCACTCGAGAAGGAGTTCGGGCAGGTTATCGGCGATGTCAACACGGCTGGCGTGTTTAATACCGCGCTGGAAGTGCGGGGACAACAGCTCTTTATCGACCTGCTGGAGGACAAAGAGCTGGTAAGGCATCTCTTCGCTGTTGTCGCGGAAACGGAGGCGGCAGTGGCGGAATATATGCGCACCCGCACGGGAACGACCTCGGTCGCACTGAATCGATCGATCGTGAATGTCAACCCGGGCATCCACGTCGAGGGGAACTGCTCCGGGCAGATGATTTCGCCGGCAATCTACCGAGAATGCCTGCTGCCGTGGCATCGCTGCTTGGCGCAGCGCCTGGCCCCACTGGGCATCCATCATTGCGGCAACAATCTGCACCTCTTTGCGGCGGCGTATGCGGAAACCCGATCGGTCTTCTACGATGTCGGATGGGGAAGTGATGTGGCCCGATGTAGCGCCGAACTGCCGGATGCGTTCCTAAACTTGCGGCTCAACCCGGTGCGCCTCTTGCATGCTACGGCAGAAGAGGTACGGCGGGATGCCCTAACTCTGTTGCGGGCTGCCGGGCGCGATTCGCAGGTCGGCTTGTGCTGCATCAACATGGATTACGGCACCCCGGACGAAAACGTTGAAGCCATTTTTGCGGCTGCGCGTGAATTCACGCTCTGACGGATTGCCACCCGCTGCTTCAACGCCGGCGCGATACCCCTCACTTCTCAGTCCTTCCGTCCGGCGTCAGCGAAGATGCTGACTCATGGGCGTCTCTCGCCGTAGTTGCTTCCCGCACTCCAGTGCGTGGCTGGCAGGATTCTCGCTTTATGAGTTGCGTGGGAATACTGCATTGCTGCGGCGGAAGGGTCGGACACTCAAGCCGTCTGAGCACCAGTTCGGCCATTTGCTTCCCGACCTGTTCCGTGAAGATGCGTACGGTGGTGAGGGAAGGATGCAGCAACACGGCTTCAATGTCATCGCATCCGGTAACACTGACGTCATCGGGGATGCGGAGCCCGGAGTCCCGCAAGGCTTTGTAAGCACCCTCCGCGACGCGGTCGCCGCCTGCCTGGATGGCGTCAATAGATTCTCCCCGGCTCAGCAAAGCCTTGGTGGCGACATAGCCGACGTCCTGATCGTTGTCGGAATCGATCTGGCTCAGGCGAGGCGGCAACCCCACCTCTCTCATGGCGCGGCAGTAGCCCTCGTGACGCCTCGAGAACCAGGGGAGCCCCGTGTGGCCGACAAACCAGATGTGGCGATGGCCGAGCGAAAGCAAATAACGGGTCATCTCGAACGAACCCTGCGTGTCGTCGAACCAGACGACGTCGTGCTCCTCCGGACGCCACCCGGAAATTACGTTGTTCCCCAATACGGCGAATGGAATGGCTTTGCGCCGCAGCGAACCGAATAGATTGGGCGTGTTCGTGCCGCCCAAAATGACTCCGTCAACCATGTTACGGCGGGCCAGGATGGGCGGCAGATGAAGTTCTTGCCATGGCGCTGTCGCGGGATAACGGAGGGTGAGGAACAACATGTTCCAGCCCCGAGCGGCGCAATACGATTCCGCTCCCACCAGCATGTGGGAGTGAAAGAGGTGGAGCATGTCGCGATTGCCCAGCAGGAAGGCGATGACCTTGGATTTGTTGCGGCCGCCAAGGTCGGAACCAAGCTTGCGAGCGGCGAGTCGCACCCGCTTAACGATCTCCGGACTTACTCGGGCGCTACCGGTCCCGACGCGTGAAACCGTCGCAACGCTTACCCGAGCCGCGCGGGCCACGTCCTCGATAGTTATCCTCTTGCCCACTTGCGAACCTCGGTTGATCTCGCTCCGAAACCGTTACGCCATTACTCCGTGCCATTGAGCGACGGCCGATACGGGCACCTGATTTGTGCAAAACAGGTAAGCTTTAGCAACCCGGCGTGAAAGTGTCAAGAAAATTTTCACAGGCGGGGCGCTTCCGGCCATTTCACGACGTGACCGGAGGCTTTTGCGGCCTTCGCCCAAGGCGCAGAACAAGCCTCCGTTGCTGTCATCCTGAGTGAAGGGACCCCAGAATTCAAAACTTCCAGCTAATTTTCTGTCTTCCCTTCACAATGCTCAGAGCGGGCTTTACGCACTTCGTATGCCGAGTTTTCCCGCATCCTACTGTGCCCCGCGGAATCCGCGGCTTCCTCCCTGGTTTGTCCCGTACTCACCGCCGCAGGTGACGGCGACCGGGGCCACGGCTGACGTCTTAACGGGAAGGTACTTCGAAGGCTTCTCGATCATGCGATGCGGTTTCCTGGGCTTGAGAAATGCGACTAATGACTTGGCATCTTGAAATTATTGCACTCCATCTGAAAAAATTACTTGACACCCTGTTTTCGACATGGTACTAACTCCGCATCATCATCATGGGTCGGACATAGTTGCGCTGAAGCTGAAAGGTTTGACTTGGCAATTGTACTGACCGAATTTTTCTAAAGACATTCTGCAACCTGTTCGGTGGCAAGAGTGGCAGTCGGAACACTGCGGTACATCTTCAGGGGGTCACCTCTGGGCGTCGGTAGTCGCTGGGTTATCGCGTAAAAGGAGGTCGATATTACAACAATGCAGAAGCGATTCTTGGCCGTCGGTCTGTTTCTCATCGTTACGTTCCTACTTCTTGCACCGTCATTCGTGAGGGCGCAGGGTTCAAACGCTTCCATCAGTGGTCGGGTGACCGATCCTCAAGCTGCCGGAGTCCCGAATGCCCAAGTGCAGTTGCGGGCTCTCCAGACGGGCGCCGTCTTAACCTTCACGAGCGGTCCGGACGGTGTTTACTCATTCCAGGACTTGTTGCCTGGTGCCTACGATCTTACCGTTGCCGCCTCAGGCTTCAGGACCTTTGTCCAGTCGGGTATTGAACTCCACCTAAACGAAACGGCGAAAGTGGACGTGAGCCTTCAACTTGGCGCTGCGGTGGAGAAGGTGGAGGTGACCGCCAACGCTTCACCTCTTGATTTCGAGACTGCCGTACAGAAAGGTACGATCACACCCGAGACCCTAAATGCGTTGCCGCTGGTTCTCAACGGGCAGACGCGCACCGTCGTGTCATTCATCACCGTATTGCCCGGAGTCACCTCGAGCGGCGGTGACAATCGCAATGGGTTCGATGCCCGCATCAACGGTGGCATCCAAGAGACCGACGCGGCTATTCTCGACGGCGTTTCGCTGATCGACGGCAGCGACAGTCAGGATGGCATTGGACTGGCTGTCACCGGCCACCCGGTTTCACCGGAGGCGGTTTCGGAATTCAGCGAGATCACTTCCAACTACCAACCCCAATACGGCGCCACCCAGACAGGTATCTTCACAGCGGTGACGAAGTCAGGAACGAACCAGTTCCACGGCTCCTTATACGAACTCAACCGCAACACCGACCTCAACGCGCGTGAGTGGGGAATTCCCAACCGTCCGGAGAACATCCAGAACGACTTTGGCGGCAGCATTGGTGGTCCGTTCAAGATTCCTGTTCTCGCTTGGTCGGGACGCAAGAAGACGTACTTCTTTGTAAATTACGAAGGGTTTCGGGAGAGGGGCGGAGCTACCTCACCCATATTGAGCGTTCCTACTGCGCAGGAGAGAGAGGGTAACTTTAGCGATTGGGTCGATTCCAGTGGGAACCTTATCCCGATTTACGACCCTGCCACCACGCAGGCGAATCCAAACTACAACTCCAGCCTTCCCGTGTCACCCACTAATCCTCCGTACCTTCGCAGTCAGTTTATGGGTTGCAACGGCAACCAGCCAAACGTGATTTGTTCATCGGATCCACGTTTGCAGGCTTCATTAGCGTCACAATGGTTGAGCCTTTTGCCCGCCCCCACTTTTTCCAACAAGGTCCTAAATAATTACGTGGTTCCAGTCCCGATTCCCGCCACCGTCAACGGAGACACAACACTTACTGATGTGCGGGTCGATCACTATGTCGGCGACAAGGACCATGTGTCGGTGGAAGTCCACTATTATGGTTCGTTCCTAAAGCCTCCGGCGCAACTGCCGGCGGCACTTGACGCGGACAGTTACAGGTCACCGAATTATAACTTCGCCAACCGATTGAATTTTGACCACACCTTCAAGCCGAACCTGCTCAACAACCTGAATATCGGCTACAACGACATTCTGAGCGATTCGCGGTGCACTGACGCGCCGTATGCGAGCAAACTGCCTCAGATCGCTGGGGTGTTCGACCACAAAACACCTCCGGTCGTTACTTTTGATGACTTCACCGGGTTTGGCTGCAATGGCTTCTTCAATCAAGACCGCCCCGCATACCTCGTGAACGACATGCTGGCGTGGGTTAGGGGCAAGCACACGTTTAAGTTCGGCGGCGAGTATCGCGCCGAAGAAATGAACAACACCCAGTACAACAACGACTCAGGGAGTTTTTACTTTAGCAATTTGAACACCGGACTCCTTGGCCCTAACACGCCAACCGGCAGCGCGATTGCTAGTTTCTTGCTGGGTGATGTGGCAACTGGGAGCTCAACGTTCACGACGGTGGCTTCCAATTACCCCCGGCAGAAGTATTTCGACGTATTTTGGGGAGATACCTGGAAGGCGACCTCGAAGCTGACCCTTGACTACGGGCTCCGTTATGACGTGTCACCGCCGGCGGTGGACAAGTACGACAACCTGTCCTTCTTTGACCCGAATGGCACCAATTCCGCCGCAGGCAATCGCCCCGGCACCTTGGCCTTTTCCGGCACCAAATGGGGCTCCGCCAGTTTCGGCAGGGCCGTGCCGGAGCGGACCTCCTGGCGAGGGTTCGGGCCACGTTTGGGAATTGCCTACTCCATCAGTCCCAAAACCGTGGTTCGGACCGGCTATGGCATCTTCTATTCCCAACTTCTGTACTCGGGTTGGAACGGCGGGGTCCTGGGCGGCCAGGATGGGTTTAACAGTAATGCTTCCTTTTCAAGTTCAACGGGTGGCTTGGCTCCAGCTTTTCTCCTCCAGAGCGGCCTGCCGCAGAACTTCCCCCGTCCCCCGTTTGTTGACCCAACCTTTGACAATGGGCACAGCGTGGGCTTGTATCGCGACTTCACTTCGGGCCACATCCCCTACACGCAGCAATGGAACTTGACCGTTGAACACCAGTTCACGAGCGATTTCTATGTCAGCGCCGGCTATGTAGCCAATAAGGGAACGCATTTGGTCTCACAAACCGCGGCCGCCAATGCCCTCAATCCAAGTTACCTCTCGATGGGTGCGGCGCTCTACGACACATTTGCGCCTGGGCAAACCACCTTGGATGGCGTTTCCGTACCTTACGCGGGTTGGGTGGACCAGATGTCGGGCTGTGCGCCGTCGGTGGCCCAGGCCCTGCTCCCTTATCCCCAGTATTGCAACAGCCTGCTATCGCTCAATGAGGAGGCCGGTTCGTCAAGTTATAACTCCTTGCAGGTGAAGGCGGAGAAACGGTTCTCGCACGGTCTGTGGGTGCTCGGCTCTTACACCTTAGAGAAGTGGCTTGCCAACACTTACGACTTGCAAGGTGTTAACCCTGGGGGGCAAATTTCACCTTTTCAACGCACCCGCGATAAGGCCTTGAGCCCTTGGGACACGCCAAACACATTCAACCTTTCGGTGGTCTACCGCCTGCCCCTTGGCCGTGGGCAGAAATTCCTGACTCGCGCCAACGGGGCGGTGGATCGAGTAGTCGGAGGATGGGAAGCTTCGACGGTCTTCAGGGCAAACTCCGGAATCCCCTTCGAGTTCTACGCGCCCCCTGGGACCTCTTTTTGCAATGTCCCCACCCAACTTGCCGCCGCGTGCATCCCAGGGGTCCTTCCGGGCCAAAACCCCATGGCGCAGAAACCGGGTGGAGGCTATAACCCGAATCAACCGTTGTTCAATAAGAACGCGTTCGAAGGCGCCAGCGGTTTTAACTTCTGTACCGGTCAGGGATCCCCGATTTCAGGCTACCGAGGGTCGCCGTTCCACAACGAGGACCTCAATCTGACGAAGACGGTGGCTTTAACCGAACGCTTCAAGTTCCAGGTGGGGGTCCAGTTCTTTAACATGTGGAACTATCACTTCTTCACCTCTTCGAATACGTGGGGTGCGGGCTCGGCCTTTACCACGGATTTGAGCAGCCCCGTCTTTGGGCAGCCAACAGGGAACGTGACTGCCCCGCGGAATATCCAACTCGGAGGGCGGCTTGAATTCTGAACCAAGTCACTCCCGCGAGCTTGGGGAAGTTACCGTGGCGGGTCAGTGTAACGCCCAATTTTCAGCGGAGTCCATGTTCTGATCAGATTGACGGATATCAACCCCAACGGGTGGCGCTGTTTTGCGAAAAGCAGCGCCACCGCTTTTAAGTCCCAGTGCTCTCCAGGTTCGTTGATTAATGCCTGGGACCCCGCGGAACGCGCTGGTGCAGGGAAGTCCCCCATTCAGTAAGGTGCACTCGACCACACATTAAACTCGATGGAGCTCGATGAACCCATGAAAATTCAAGACGTAAGAACCACCTGGTTATCGATTCCTCTCAAGCCCCCGCTGGCGGACTCAACCCACCGTCTCGACAAAATCGAATGGATTCTCGTCGAGGTCCTGACGGATCAGGGGATCTCCGGCCACTCCTGCATGTTGACGTTTGATTATGGCCCTGAACTTCTGAAGGGAATCGTCGATCACGAGCTGAAGGACGTCGCCATCGGCATGGACCCCCAAGCCATCGGAGGAGTCTGGGAGGCGTGTTGGAATCAGGTCGAGTACATCGGGCAGACCGGGGTGGCGGCATGGGGTATTGCCGCGATCGATATCGCCCTCTGGGACATCCTCGGCAAAAGCCTCGGCAGCCCCGCCTACAAACTCCTGGGCGCCTGCCGCGACGCTGTCCCCATCTATGGAAGCGGCGGTTGGCTGTCCTACACAATGGACCAACTCCTCGATGAAGTTACTTCTTATGTAAAGCGTGGATTCAAGGCCGTAAAGATGAAGGTGGGGAGCAAGGAAAAAGCGAAGGACCTCGATCGGGTCAAAGCCGTGCGGGAAGCCATTGGGGATCACGTGCTCTTGATGCTCGACGCCAATCAATCCTGGGCCCCACATGAAGCCATCGAATTCAGCCGGAAGATTCGGGACCTTGATATCTTCTGGTTCGAGGAGCCGATCTCGAAGGATGACATTGATGGTTACGCGCGGGTTGCTTCCAGTATCGACATACCCATTGCAACGGGAGAACGCGAGTACTCGATGCGGGCGTTTCGAGAACTCCTTCAGCGCGGCGCGATCTCCATCGTTCAACCGGATGCGCTCCGCTTCGGGGGGATCTCGGGATGCGTCAAGCTCGCCCACCTCGCTGAAGCTTACAGCGCCAAAGTGGCGCCTCATTTCTACAAGGAAATCGACTTCCACCTGGTGGCATCCGCCCGCAACGGAACATTCATCGAATATTTCCCCTGGCTCGACGATCTGCTGGTGAATCCTCTGAGAGTCTCCTCCGGCATGGCCCTTGCGCCTTCGAATCCTGGTGTCGGCCTCGAATTCAAACCGGAAGCAATCCGCGAGTACAGGGTGAAATAAGCGCCGACAACTTTCGACCCGTCGGGCGTTGCGCCCGATGAGCGGATCCCCGAGCATTGGCGCTCGCGCGCCCCGGTCATGGTGACCTGCTTCCAGAGTAGAATGAGAGCGCTACCGGCGGTATAAGGAAGGAAGCACGACCGCGGATTTGGCACCATGGCCCTGCGAAGGCGCGCCAAGATTACGATTCTGTGGAAACTGAACCTCCTCCTGCTGCTCGGAGTGCGTTTGGCGTCGGCCGCCCAGATTGGTCAGGATATCCTCAATCCACCATCCGGGCTGAGGGAAAGGCTCACCGCCGCACCGCTGCAAGCTGAACGCCGCGCTGCCGTAAGCGATGCTCTTAAGGGGCGCAACTACGGGCTTGCGGAAGAGATTCTGTTGGGGGATATCGACCGGAGCCCAAAGTCTCAGCCATTGTTTACGCTCCTGGCGGAGATCCTTTTCCTGGATGGCAAGTATCTTGAATGTGCTATCGCTTTGAAGAAGGCGGAGGCAATCGCACCGCTCGACGACCGGAGCCGGTTCACATTGGCCATGGCCTACATCGCTCTCGAGAAAAGGGATTGGGCGCGGCCCGAGCTGGAAAAGCTCGCCGCGGCAGACCCTCGCAACGCGCTCTATCCCTACTGGCTCTCGCGCCTGGATTACAACGACATGCGCTTGGAATCGGCGGCGGCCCATGCGCAGAAGGCCATCGTGCTCGATCCGAGGTCCGTAAAGGCTTACGACAACCTGGGCCTATGCAATGAAGCTCTGGGGAAGAACGATGAGGCCATCGGGGCATACCGGCAAGCGATTCGCTTGAACCGGGAGCAGCTCTCCCGGTCGCCGTGGCCTTCTATGAATCTGGGTGCGTTGCTGCTCAAGTTGGGGCGATTCGATGAAGCGGGGACCTCTCTTCGCGAGTCGCTAAACGAAGATCCCCGTTTCCCCAAGGCACACTTCCAGCTTGGCCTCCTGCTGGAGAAACAGGCGAAGCTCAAGGAAGCTGCACAGGAACTGAAGCAAGCGGTTGACCTCGATCCCACCTTCGCCGAACCCTGCTATGCTTTGGGGAGAGTCTATTCGCGTATGGGTGACGAGAAATCAGCGAAGGACGCTTTTCAACTATTTCAGCAGCGCAGCCAAGTGGAAAAACAGAAGAATGTCAGCCAGTCTCACTGACAATCGAGTGTCCGGCATGTTCAAGGCCCTACGCCCTGGATGAGGAATCCACCATCGACGGAAAGGGTTTCTCCGGTTACGTAGCTGGCCGCATCCGACGCCAGAAAAACCGCAGCGCCCTTGATTTCGTTCAGAGTTCCAAACCTTTTCATTGGTGTGTGGCTCAAGATGGAAGCCTTGCGCTGGGGTTCATTGATGAGGTGGCGATTGAGGGGGGTCTCAAAAAATCCTGGAGCGATAACATTGACGGTAATGTTGTACGGCGCCCATTCTGCGGCCAGGCAGCGGCTCAGCATGACGACCGCGGCTTTGCTCGCCGAATAGGCCACGACCTCGTGGGCGCTGAGAAACGATGCGATGGAGCCAATATTGATGATGCGGCCGCCCATCTGGCGCCGCATGATACGGCCCACAATTTGGCACGCGTACCAGGTCCCTTTAAGGTTGACGTCAAGGATGTGGTCGAAATCGCGATCGTTCAGGTCAAAGGAGGCTACTCGTCTCGTTGCCCCCGCAGAGTTTACCAGAATATCGATGGTCGCCATTTCTTGCAATGCTGCGTCGACTGCCTCTTGCACCTCGGTGCGTCGGGTCACATCCGCAGCGATCTCAAGCGAACGCTTTCCCAGCGCCCGGATTTCGCTGGCCGTCTTCGAGACCTCGTTGATCCCGCGGCCTATCGGGATAACATCTGCGCCTGCTTCAGCCAGCGCCAGAGCGATGGACTTTCCAATACCGCTCGTGCCGCCGAACACCAACGCGTGTTTGCCGTCCAAATCAAAGCCCGAATACTTCATGGGTTGACCCATTTGTGACGAAGATCGTTCCAGGATGCAGTCATCCAAGTTATCTAGGCTCTCTAGCCGCTTCCCGTCCGCTGAAACGTTCCTTCGTGACGGGTTTCAATCACGACCTGGGGCGGCTGGCATGATTCGCGTTTTATCAATTGGGTAGGAATCGTAATGGATTGTCTCGGCAGCGCGCGGTTTTCGATTCTGTTGAGGAGCATCCGCGAAAGATGTCTGCCGATTTGCTCCGTAAAGACCCGGACGGAGGTGACGGCCGGATGCATCGACCCAGCCTCCACGTCATTGAAGCCGGCGACACTGACATCTTCGGGGATGCGGACACCGCAGTCCCGCAGGGCTTTGAAAACGCCCTCCACGGCGGGATCGCCACCCGCAAAAATCGCGGTGACGGGGTTGCCTCGAGAAAAGAGGCTCTTGGTCGCAAGGAATCCCGTCTCCTCGTCATTTTCAGAGTCGATTTCGCTCAACAGCGGTTGCAGTCCGGCCGCTTGCATCGCTCGGCAATAACCGTCATAGCGTCTGCGGTACCATGGCAACTTGGTATTTCCAACGAACCAGATGTCGCGGTGTCCCAACGAAAGCAGGTAGGAAGTCACTTCCACGGCACCTTGCGTATCGTCAAACCAGACCACATCATGATCTTCCGGCCGCCATTCTCCCAAGACGTTATTGCCCAAGACGGCGAGCGGTACGTGTTCGTGTTCAAGCAATTCGAGAAGGTTCTCTGAACTAGTCCCCGCTATGATGAAACCGCTCGCTAAGTCACGCCGTTCGAGAATCCTGGGAATGTGGATATCGCGCCAGTCCTGGTTCGGGGGGTAGTGTAAGGTTAGAAAGAGCATATTCCAACCGTCTTCGGCGCTGCTCGCTTCCGCCCCCAAGAGAATGTGCGAGTGAAACGGGTGAAGGACGGCTCGATTGCACAGGAGAAACGCAATCAACTTCGACTTGCTCCGCCGGCTTGGGTCCACGCCGATCTCGGTTGCAGCCTTCAGGACTCTTTCGGCAAGGCCTTCGCTGACCCGCGCTCTGCCTGTCATGACCCTGGAGACAGTTGCAACGCTGACTCCGGCACGACGGGCTACACTTTGTAAAGTCGCTTTACCGGGAGGAAGTGTCTCTCCGGCACCATTTGTTTCGACTTTTCGAGTCATGGAATATTTGCTGAAAACCGCCTATCTCCAACGCGAGAGGATTGCCAAGAAATATTTCAAGATCGTTTTCCGGCACTCGAGAACAGGGTGAATCGTGGAGAACTCTCTTTACCGCCTATAGGATACGACACTGGGACCGCTATTCCAACACCTTTCTGCCACGGCGTCGTGTAGGCAGATCTCAGCGTAAATTGTTGGACGGGAGCTTTCTTTGTTTCTGAAAAAAGACGCAAGGAAGCGAGAAATTGTTTCTTGGCGCTTGTAGTCGGGCATGAAAGAGAACACGAAGGCCATCACGGGGCTTCAAAACGTGTTCTGCAGAACCTTCGAGGAGGGAGAACGATTCCGCTGCGCAGGGAAGCTACTACACCATGCTATTACCACGTGACCTTACCCCACAGTTGCGAAGTCGTGCTGGAAAGGGTGGCTGTCGGTAAGCAGACAACGCCCATTCCGCTTTCCCAGCAGGTTTATATCATCCTGGCCGGAGAAGGGAACTCACCATCGGCTCTGAGATCACACACGTCGCGGCGCCTGCAGTCGGATTTATTCCCATCTGACGCGTCGTGGGGGGAGGGATATCCTGGGTGCTCATCCCCCGTCAGCGGCGACGATCCTTGGGCGATCCTGTTTCAGCGCCCAGGTTCAAGGGACGCTACGGGGAGGACGCTTGCTGAGCGCGGCTAATGAGAATCACTTCGCGCACTCTCTTTTTGAATTGTAAACGGCTGATTTCACGGGGAATTGGTGGACCTGGAGAGGTTCGAAGTCTCGACCTCATGACTGCCAGCAATCCGCCCGTTTTTCATTCCTTCCATTCATCCTCATGTTCTCTATAGCCTTATATCACTTCGGGGCTCTGCTTTCGCTCATTCGCCGAACCCCTTTTTCCGAAATTCCATACACTTTTGGCACAGTTTTCGCACAGTTCCGATGGGTTCGTCGCCCCGGCCAACCCTGCCCTGACGCCAGCGAACCGCTGTTCGTTTGCCCCAATCCAATCCACCGTACCCTCCATTCAAGTTACCCAAAGACGTCTCAAGCAACTCGAAGCCATTTACCTGGTGCGCGAGCAACGAGAGCAGGGGGTGCAGGACTTGGCTTTTCATGCTCGCCCTTTTGTCCTTTGTGGTCTGCCCCTCCGTCGACTCCCTCCAGATCAATTAACCCATGTGCGCAGAAATGGCAAATTCTTCCTACAACTCGTTGCCCATCCCCAGTATGGAATGCCCTACGGCCAGGACAGACTCATTCCCATTTGGATCGCGACCCTCGCCCTTCGCCAGCGCAGCCGGAACGTGAGGTTTAGCACTGCCTCCGAGATGCTCGACTTTTTTCACCTATTCAAGG
>JBKQVI010000618.1:0-12868 GCA_052139985.1 Terriglobia bacterium | reverse complement strand
AACTGTTTGCTCATAACCTTATATTACACTCAAGAACTCAGTTGTCAATACTAAACAAGGTGATTTCTAAAAAACTTGCGCCCCCCTCCCCTCTGAAGCGAAAATCTATCTCCGACAGGCTCCTAGCGGCTGCTTACTCATTTTCATTCTTCACAAACTTGAGAGCGGCGGAATTGATGCAATAGCGGAGGTGAGTCGGCGGGGGGCCGTCTTCAAACACATGCCCGAGGTGCGCATCGCACCGGGCACAGAGTACCTCTGTGCGTCTCATGCCATAGCTGGTATCCGTTTTTGATTGGACGTTCTGGGGGTCGGCTGAATCCCAGAAGCTCGGCCAGCCCGTGCCGGATTCGAATTTCTTTTGGGAATGAAAGAGATCAGCTCCGCAACAAACGCAACGGAAGACTCCCTCATTGTGAAAATCCCAAAATTGGCCGGTAAAGGCGCACTCGGTGCCCCCATGGCGAGTCACTTGGTGCTGCTCCGGCGTGAGGATTTGCTTCCATTCCGCGTCCGTTTTCACCACCTTTTCCACGCTCATTCTGCCCTCCGTGCGGCGTAGCGAAAGCCTTCGCTACCGCATGACGCGATCCGCCATTGAATGAATTGTCTTGTGCCCCGGTTAATAGATGGGTTTGATGGCCGGTTGGTTACAGGTTTGGGCCATTGCTCCAAAACCGCCGATGTCGCAAGCCCCAGTTTTAAGGCAGATCGACCGCCGCGAGACGCGTTAGCCCCGCCCTATGAGCCCGCGCGGGTAGACCAGGCTCCGCGCCGCATCCCACGAGACATAAACTTTCTCTTCGCTATTCGGCAGCGATTCGCGCGAGGCATTGGCGTCGCGCACCATCACGCGCTGGCCGGTTGAGACACGCACCGCCCAGCGCCGCCGCCCTCCCTCGTAGATCGATTCCACCAGTTGGCCCTCGAGCAAATTCATGGGACCGCCATTTTCGCCGGGAGGGTAGTGCGTCAAGCGGACGCACTCCGGCCGCACTGCCAGCGTAGCGAAGGAATGCTCGGGAAGGTCTGCGGAGTTCGCCGCCCATAGCGCCTGCCCGCCATCCATCTCAAAGCGCGTGCCCTCCGGGGTGTGCGCGGTGCAATTTACCTCGAAGAAATTCTCGACTCCCATGAAGTCGGCAACGAAGTGCGTTCGCGGGCGTTCGTAGATTTCTTCGCTCGAGCCCACTTGTTCGAGGCGCCCGCGGTTGATCACCGCGACGCGGTCCGACATGACCAAGGCCTCTTCCTGGTCGTGGGTGACAAAGATAAAGGTAATGCCCAGGCGCGCGTGAAGGCGTTTCAGTTCCACCTGCATCTGTTGCCGAAGCTTCTGGTCCAGCGCGCCAAGCGGCTCATCCAAGAGAAGCACGGCAGGTTCCAGCACCAGCGCTCGCGCCAGGGCTACGCGCTGTTTTTCGCCCCCGCTCAGTTGATGTGGATAGCGGTCCTCTTTGCCGGGCAACTCCACCATTTCCAGGATGGCGCGAACGCGCTTGCGAATCGCTTCCGGCGCAAGACTCTTCTGCTCCAAGCCGAAGGCGACGTTGCGAAAAACGTTGAGGTGGGGAAAAAGCGCGTAGTGTTGAAAGACGGTGTTGACGTTGCGACGGTAGGGAGGTAGAGCGGAAGCATCGCGCCCATCAATCAGGATCTGCCCGTCCTGAGGCAACTCGAACCCCGCCACCAAGCGAAGCAACGTGGTCTTGCCGCTTCCGCTCGGTCCGAGAAGCGTCAGAAATTCGCCTCTCCGAACATTGAGCGAAAAATCTTCCAGCGCAGCTTGTTCCCCGTAGCGCTTGCTGACGTTACGAAGCTCTACGATGCATTCCGGCGACGTGTCCAATTCTTAGGCTTATCCCGACCTCCCCGGTTGAATCTGGAGTTGATGCTACCCTCATCGCTCCGGCTTGGCAAGAGGCGATTGAGTGTGAGTCAACTTGCTGCAGACCCAAACGCCCGCCCGCGGCAGGTGCGGGGAATTCACCGCCAAGCCAAGAATTACTTTTTGCCGAGCGACCGAAGGTAAATGACCAGTGAATGAATCTGTCCGTCACTCAGCTTGTCACCGAATGCCGGCATCGCGGTGCCCTTCCTGCCGTTCTTGATAACCTCGACGATTTCCTTATCCGTCAAGGAAGCCTGCACCTTGGGATCGGTGAAGTCAGGGGTCTTCAATGCCGGATACCCCTTGCCGTCCGGGCCGTGGCACATCGAGCACTTCTGCTTGAAGAGGTCGCCGCCATCGTCGGGTTTCGGCCCGGCTGGCAGCGCAAGACTGAACACGAGCAAGAAAGCTCCCACTCCCAAAACCTTGAAGAACTTCGATATCTGGACTCTCATTAGGCTCCTCAATATTGGAAATTAGACGGTTCTTACTTGATTGGGACATACCCTGGCGGATGCGCGGACCCTTCACCGAAGAAGAACTGTTCCATCTGGCTGGCAATAAAATCCTGGGCTTCCTTGGTCGATGGCACCAAGCGATATTCATTAATCAACATCCTTAGGAAGTTGAGCCACTGGTTCCACGCTTCCTGGGAGACATTATCATAGATGCGGTGACCGAGTTCTCCCGCCCAGGGGGCCTCTTCAAGGCCCGGAAGTTCTTTATTCAGCTTCACGCACTTCACCATTCGCTGTGCCATAGAGACGTTTCTCCCTGGAATTCACCCTCTGGTTTCGTGTGGCGCTTGGGCAGTTTGACGAATCACTTTTCCGACGTCAACCCATACCCACTTGCAAATTTATTATACAGGAAATCCAGAGCTCCATGGGCCAGCCTGAAGTCGGACTGGGCCAGGGCCAACGGCACGGACTACGTGATGAGCGGCGACCCCGGCTACAATCCCAATGTGCGTTCGACCCAGAGCTGGCAGCGGCTTAATCGGCAGAGGTAGTCTGGTGCCCTGAATTATTTCTTGCGGCGAATTTCCAATTCCACTTCCTCGCTATCAAGCAAAGGGAGCTGCGTGTGGGGATGGAGCACGCCCTTCTGGAACGTCGCGGAAATAGATAGCGGTCTTGCCGGCGGCGGCGGGGAAGTCTGTGGTGCCGGGGTGCGAGGTGCAGGCAAAGTCCGGGGACTCGGTGCGGGTTCGTGCGGCAATATGCCGCGCGCGGCATTGTCCATGGCCTCGTTCGCCAAGCGGTCGGCTTCGCGGTTATGCTCCCGATACACGTGCCGAATCGAAAAGGACTCCAGCCGAGCGATCATCGCGCGGGCCTGGTCGTGCAGCGGCTTCAAGTCAGGACTTCGGACTTTATACTGTCCGGAGATCTGCCGGGCCATCAATTCCGAATCGGTCAACACGCGCAGACGCGGATAGCCGTGGCTCAGTGCGTAGTCCAGGGCCGCCAGCAGCCCCTGGTATTCGGCAAAGTTGTTGGTGGTTCGCCCGATGAATCTTGCAAACGACGTGACCGCCTGGCCCTGCGCCGTTTCAATGGCCACTCCGTAGGCCGCAGGGCCCGGATTGCCGCGTGATCCGCCGTCGATATGCGCAACGATTTCTGGTGAGTTAGGCATGGAGAACTTTGGATTTTAGATTCTAAATTGAAGCCGTCCGTGGCCCGTTGTCCGTTGTAAGAGACTAGCCCGTAACCTCCTCGTGCCATAGTCCAGGAAAAGGAAGGACACGTGGCTGAAAATGCCACGCTGATAGCTCCAAGCAGCGGACGACAAATCGCAAATCTCTTAATCCAAAATCTAAAATCGGCTCAGGACATTGTCACTTTCGTGCCCTGGCCATCGGCGGTCTGTTCCTCGGCGGGCGGCTCAATATAGTAGACAATGCGGCTGCAATTTTCACAAGTCATCACCGCCGCATTACTTCGGACCTCGTTATAGTTCTGTGGCCGCAATAGAACGTTGCACGCGGTGCAAAGACCGTTGCGAACCTCCGCCACTGCCGCGCCGGTTCGATAGGTGCGGATGCGTTCGTAGAGCGCCAGGACGGTCGAGGTGAGAGTGGCCGATACTTCCTTGCGCTGGGCTTGCAGCCGCTCGCGCTCATCCAGGTCCTTCCGCCGCTCGTCCTCCAGGCGCTTGATTTCCGCTGCCACCCGCGATTTTTCACCCTCCAGGCGCGCCGCCGCCTCCTGAACGTGCTTCTGGATCTCCTCCGCCTCAATCATCTTTTCCAGGATCTGGTCCTCGGTCTTGCGGATGTTGCTCTCTTCCCCTTCAATCTCCTTGAGCATCGCCTTGTATTGCTCGTTGGTTTTCACTTGGTAGAGTTGATCTTTATGCTTGGTAATCTTCTCCTGGACAGCTTTGATGTCGCCCTCCAGGTCCTTGCGCTCTTTCAGATTGGCGGTCAGGCGCTTCTTACGCTCTTCGTGGGCGTGGATAAAGTCGTCCAATTGCGATTGCAGGGTTTGAATCTGTTTGGGTAGGGAATCGATCAGCACCGTCAATTCCGCAACCTGCTGGTCAAGTTGCTGGACCTCGATGACGGCTTTAAGATCAGGATGCACTTACTCTCCTTGGATTCATGGTATGCCCCCGTGGGAAGGCGTAGGCTGACTCATTCTAGCGCCGGACCTTCCGTCACTAAGCATTTTTGCACAATCCCAGGCAGCGCGGCAAGAAAATGCGCGGGGCGGAGTGGCCCATCCGTTTGAATCCCCAGCCAAGGGCTCGTAAACACAAGGCGACAAGCTAGGAGTAGTGGGCCAACTTCCGGGTGGACAATCTGGCCCAGAAACCGTTAATCCCGATAGAGCCGCATGCTCGACGGACTCTTTTCTACTCGCTGGCAATACTCGCTGCGCATGCGTTCCCGCCTGAGGTAAATTAATCGCTTCTCGTGAACTTTTTTCGCCGTTTTTCCTAAGTACAGGTAGGAGATCCAATTGGACGACCGAGAGCTCTGGAAGAAGATCGCCGACGGCAACGCCGACGCGTTCGATACCTGGTATCGAGAAACCGCTCCGCGCTTGCGGCTCTTCCTGCGGCATCTTCTAGGCGACCACCAAGAGGCTGAAGACGTTATGCAGGAAACCTTCACACAAATCTGGCATCGCCCGCACCGCTTCGACCCCGAGCGCGGTTCGCCTCGGGCGTATCTATTCGGGGTTGCTCGACGGCAGGCCACAGAGTGGAGGCGCAAACTGAAACCAACCGATGAACTCGGGATCGATCCGCCGGCACCCGGCCGCATCGAGATTGCTTCCATGGTCACTGAAGCCCTTAGCCGGCTCACGATCGAGCACCGAACTCTCCTCTGGCTTCGCGAAGTGGAAGGGCAGTCCTACGCGGAACTGGCCATGATCCTTGACATCCCGCTTGGCACGGTTCGATCACGGCTATTTGCCGCCCGCGAAGCTCTCCGCGCGCTTTGGTGCTTTCCCCGTCGGAATTCAGGAGGCCGCCATGATTTGTGATGACGCCGCCGAGTATATTTCCGCACTTTGCGACGGCGAAACGATTTCGCCCCTCGCCGCTCAACATATTGGTGCCTGCCCGCACTGCCAGGCACGGCTGAGCGATTATCTCGCCATGGGCGTCGAGCTTCGCCGAGCCGCGAGCCTCGGTCTGGCCGATGCCGTACCTTCACGCGTTTGGATCAAACCCCAGAACCGCCTCGCGACGTGGTGGCAGAAAGGATGGGGGCCCGTGAGAATCCCACGGCTTGCTTTTGCCGGTTTGATCGCGGGCATCCTGGTTCTTGCATCGGCTCTGGCCGTAAATAAGGCCCGGGCGCAGAATACGGGAACCGTAGTCCTGCTGACGGTAGCAGGGCCGAATCTTCCGCCGTCGGATTGCCCGATTTCCACGGAGAACAAGGATCAGGCCCCCTACTGGAGCTGGATGATCGGGGCGCGACCCGTCGCCCTCAAGATCAGGCTGCTTGCGCGCGATGGCGGCCGGGTCCGGCTCGCCATCCGTACACGCATCTACAAACCGGGAGAAGATATGTCTGCCTTGACCCGCGACGCCGATCCAGTCGCAAGGCTCCAGGAGGTCTGGTTCGAACCGGGCGAGTCTTTGAAAGTCGACGTGCCGGAGGTGGGCACACTCACTCTGAAAGGCGAGTGGTTGGATCATGTGCCGATCATGGGATTGCTCGATCCAGGTCCGAGTGAACTTCGACTTGGTAGTCCGTTGCTGCTGAGAGATAAGAAAGTGGTGGGCGACCTGTCGAACAGCATCGGCGGATACTACAGCCAAGACACTCCAGATTGGGCGATGGCATTCTACATCCCGGGAGAAGGACGTTTCTATCTCGCGGAGTTGCCGATGAAGGGGGCGCTCGAGGCGCATGTCGCGTTTAGCCGCATCTCCTTCGAAGAGGGCGGCCATTCGTGGGAATTGGTCAACGGCGTCCCGGTTTGCCGCGCCGACCACGTCTGGATCCTCCACGAGCCTGATTTCAAGATGAAGACCGATGGCCATGTGGCCTTCGGCAACACGAAACTGCTCCAAACCCAGCCTGGAGTCTGGGTGCCGCAAGAATGGCCGAAACAGAAATAAGGACGCATCGTGACGCATGGTGGCGTCGAACCCACATGTTCCAGCAGGAGGTATCAATGTCCAAGACGAGAGTTGTGGCAGGCATTTTTCTTCTCTTTCTGTCTTCGAACCCCGAACTTTTCGGCCAAACGTACCGTGTGGGAGTTGATCCGCGCATTGAGCTTTTTAGCATCGTGTTTCGCCTGGCCGGAAATAATGAATACACACAGGGCCGTGTTCCTTCATACCTCGACGCGATTGATCGCTACTTCGCCCCCTACCGCGATCATCCTGCCGTCAAACTGGCGCGCGAGCTTACCGCGACGGACGGCGTGAGTTTCGATGCACCGATGGATCTTGCGGTGCATCTTGACGGCGTGCCGGAGCTGGCGGAGCGCATTCCGCTTGATAGCCCGGGCATAAAGCTTGACGAGCGTTGGCACGGCGTGAAAGCGCGCCGCTTCGTCGAGACGCTGAGAAGCTTCGTGATCGATACGAAATTTGTGGATTTCCTGAAATCGCAGCAGCCGCTCTACGATGTGACTAACGTCCGCTTACGCAGCTTTGTCGAAACCAATGTGGACTTGGCATGGTACACGCGGTTCAGCGGGGTCAACCCTTCGGTGCGACTGATCGTAATCCCTGGACTCGTCAACGGAGGGCCTAGCTACGGCGCCGCGTTCACAGGCACCGACGGGGTCACTGAGATGTATGCCATTCCCGGAGTATGGCAGGTCGACGCACAAGGCTTACCTCTATTCAGCGGCAGCTTTCTTGACGTGACCGTGCATGAGTTTGCTCATTCGTATTTCAATGCGCTCATCGACAAACATTACTCAGAGGTTGCAAAGGCCGGTGACGAACTCTATTCGCAGACAGCCAGCGCCATGCGCCGGCAGGCGTATGGTGACGGGAAGACTCTTCTGGAAGAGTCCCTGGTTCGGGCGGCTACCATTCGTTACCTCTTCGACCATCAAAATCCTGAAGCCGCGCGCCGGGCCATCGAGTCTGAACGGAACAACTCCTTCCTCTGGATTGCCGATCTGACGGACCTTCTCACTACATATGAAGGGGAGCGGAACACATACCCCACGCTGGAAACTTTCATGCCGAACGTGGTCCGATTTTTCAACGATGCGGCGCCGCGATTTGCGAAACTGAAGCGACAGTACGATGAGTCGCGCCCCAAGGTCCTGTCGATCAGTATTGCTAATCATTCTCAAGATGTAGATCCAAGTCTCACTCAGATTGTGATCAAATTCGATCGGCCCATGCGCACCGCGCCCGAGCAGGAAGGGCTTAGCGACCCTAGATCCAGTCGCTCTTGGTTCGACGCCAGCGGGACCATTCTGACTGTAGGCGTGTCGCTCAGCGCTGGGCGCGAATACCGATTTCGACTGGGTTGGCCCGGTGAAGACGCATTGGTCAGTGTGGAAGGTGTGCCATTGGACGGCTATCTGATCGGTTTTCGCACGAAGTCACGTAACCTGACCTCGGCGAGATAGCAGTTTTGGTTCTCGCGAATCCCGTCGCTCGTCCCGACAATCAATGACGACTGATCCCAAACGGAATGTCACGCCGGCGTTGTCCTGCTGGAAGGGATTACCCTCTTCGGAAGACTCGCAACCGACTGGTCGGCTTTTTGGGAAATTTTCCCTGATTACGGGAACTCGGAAGTTGGACGCAGGCGTTCAAGTTGACGGCAAACGCCCTGACCGTGTTCTGGCTCGTTGCAGACTTTTTAAAGAAACTGGGTTTCTACATTATTCGAGAAGCACTGTGTACGGAGCCCAAGTCCGACCAGCTTGGCGGATCGCGAGCAAGTAGAGGGCAGGATGCAAGGTAGCCAAATTGATCTTAACCTCCAGGACGGCGATACCATCCCGCAATGTGGCCGACCCTGTTGCCGTTGCCAATGGCTGGTCGAGCTGTTCGGCGACCTCAACTTCGTACTGCCCAGGCTCACTCCCGGTCGGTAAATACAAGGTTAATGCTAAGTGACCACGAGCGATCTCGACCGGCGCTGGTGTCTTGCCCTCCACTCCACGCAACGGCGCCAGATCTCGCAGGTCCGCTAGTTTCGGTTGGTAGGTTTCCACCGCGCCTCTCGGCTGTAGCGCCGGGCTTGAGCCCGGCACGTGCCGCCCACAAGGGCGGCTCTACATTGTCCATCCAATTCTTGGACACTACGCTAGTTGCCCTTTGATGGTGTACGGAAAATCTTGCTCTTAAAGGCAAACCAAAGGCCGACACAAACAATGACGATCGCGGCTGCGGTGGCCAACCTGCGAATCCTCTGAATGCGCTGCGCCTGGTCGCGGAACGCAACGTACTCAACGAAGCAGGGCGAACACTCCATCAGGTGGGAATCCCATTCCTTGGCTTTGCTGCGATCCACCTTGCGGAAAGCTATAGCGCGCAGCACGTCCGTCCCCGGACAACCGACCCTGCTAGGATTGCGAAGGCTGCCGCGGGGTCTCTTGCTCTGACGCCCACAATGGCTGCTGGATAACTGTGGCTAACAGCCTTTCCCGACACCTTTGGTTGGTCAAGGGCGTCGAGCCGTCGCACGCCGAGCTTATGTGTTGGTGGCACGGAAGGCTGGCCTGATTCGCAGTGCGCATGGTCATTGAAAGAACCGACCCAGCACAAGCAAATGCACAGGACGCGAGTTACCGTGGAAAATGACTTAATTCATATCAATTTAGGAGAGGTCAATTTGCGAATCATCCAACTGGCGTGGACCCTGTTTCACGGTGGAAACAACCTCCAAAGAGCCTCGTATTCGCTGTAGTTCTCGTGCCAGCAGCTCACGAACCTAAGCCGCAACCGAGCTCGACTTCCATCCTCTAGCTGATTGAGCAGCTTCTTCGCCTCGGTCCCAATCTCCTCCTCGAACTTCTCGCACCTATATCCGGAAGGAGGATTCCTAATCGCGTGCGAGAGGAAGCGGAGGGATAAGCATCCCATGATAGATCTTCGCTCGTGGGCGCTTCATGCAAACCAGTTTGAGGGATGATCTGGGAGAGTCGGAGCCTATTCGGAGATTGCGAGCCGGATCAGAGTGAACGGGAGAGCTGGACGAGGTCTTCCACGCCTTGCTACGAAGAACGTTATTCGATTGCGCGGGACAAAGGGAAACGGTTCAGTAAGCCCGCTTGTGTTGAGCGGTTGATTTTGAAGCACGATTGCAGCGGGGTGCCTGATGAGCCGAAGAGCAAGCCAGCTCAGCAGGTTCACGGGATTCCCGGGGTAGCTTGATCGCGCTTGTGATAACCACTCAGGTCAGGCGTCGTGGAATGCCCATCCAGTAGCGGGGACCGGCGCCGAGGCGGGAAGCGCGGTCACCGGGATTGGCAAAATGGCAGCGGTTGAGCGACAGGCAACCACAGCCGATGCATCCCGTCAGGCCCTGGCGGAGCCGCTCCAGTTCGGCGATGCGTTCGTCGATGCGGCGTGACCACCCGCCCGATAGCTTCTCCCAGTCTGAGCCCTCCGGCACCCTGTTCTGCGGCAGCTTCGCAAGTTCACGGCCGATCTCTTCGAGCGTCAACCCGATCTTCTCGGCGAAGACGATGAAAGCGATCCGGCGGATCACCGCCCGCTGGTAGCGGCGATGCCCGGCGGCGTTGCGCTCCGAGCGGATCAGTCCTCGCTCCTCGTAAAAGCGTAAGGCCGAGGTCGCCACGCCACTGCGCTTCGCAACCGTCCCGATCGTAAGGACTTGTTCCATGAATCCAGCCTAATGAATTTTTCCCTTGACTTCAAGTGCACTTGAAGGCGGAACCTGGACGGGAAACGGAGCAAAGAGCTTGGGTAAGGAAAAAGCAATGAACAACGGAGAAACCAAGGCCGTGGCCGGAGGAGGCCCAGAAGCGGTCGCAGCTCGACCGTTGAGCCCCACCGCTGCGAACGAAGCCGTGATCCGGGAAGTCTCATCATGGGATGGGGTGGCGGTCCGCGAACACCGTTTTGGCGGGGTGGAGTTCCGGGTTGGGCGCCGCGAACTCGGCCACCTGCACGCACGGTTCGCCGACCTTGCCTTCCCTCGAAACGTCCGCGACGAGTTGGTCGCCTCTGGCCGCGCCCGCCCGCACCACTTTCTGCCCGAATCGGGCTGGGTCACCGTCCCGATGCGAACGGCCACCGAAGTGGCGGGCGCCATCGAACTTTTCCGGAAAAACTACGAACGAGTAGCAAGGGCGGCCCCATGAACGAAGGCCGGTGCCTAAACAGCATGTTCAATCTAAGGAGGTAGACACGGCAATCTACCGCGAAGCGCTTCAAGCGCTGCCCTAAGTGGAAAGCCCGGGCCTCCACAGCTAATTCACAATTTGAATTGACCGTGGTCCCCGCGTTTAAGGGACAGCCGTAGGTCGCAAAAACCTGAGTGTGCTTTGCCCACTTACGTTAGCGGGTACGCTTGCATCTGGTGTGGTAAGCCGACATGTGGAGGAGATGACCGATGCTGAAAGTGGGAATTATCATTGGAAGTACACGCCCGGGGCGGCAAGGTGAAGCTGTTGCGAGATGGGCTTACGAAATAGCCAGCCCACGGAGCGACGCAGAATTCCAGGTGGTAGACATAAAGGACTTTAATCTTCCACTCCTCGACGAGCCCATGCCGCCAATCATGGGGCAATATACCAAGCCTCACACCAAGGCCTGGGCTGCGAAGATTGATTCCTTCGACGCCTACATCTTTGTCACGCCGGAGTACAACCACGGGATCCCGGCGTCGCTCAAGAACGCGATTGATTTCCTGTATCGCGAGTGGAACAACAAAGCGGCTGGGTTTATCGCTTATGGCGGCGCTGGCGGAATGCGCGCCGTGGAGAACTTGCGGCTGGTATTGGCCGAGATGCAGGTGGCCACGGTGCGCGCGCAAGTTGCACTCTCCCTTCACACGGATTGGGAGAATTTCTCTGTTTTCAAGCCCAGTCCCAGGCACAAAGCCTCGCTCGCCACGCTCCTCGACCAGGTGCTTGCCTGGGCCGCCGCCTTGAAAGCACTGCGACTTGAGCAATTACCGTCCGAAAATCCTTCTTCTGTCGGAATCCGATGAGTCATAAGCCTGCGGAGCTATAATCCCCGAAATGGGCAGCCCTACTTTAACCCGTGAAGCGGATCGGCCCGTGCAGGGCCGAGATCGTGAAGCCCCGCACTTCCGTCTTCACTCTTTCACCGTGTTTGTTCGCGAGATGGGTCGAAGTCTCGGATTCTACGTGGAGCAGCTCGGCCTCAGGCTGCTCGGTGAAACTCACATCGAGATTGGCCGGTGGGTGGCAGTTGCTCCTCCCGATGGAACCGCGATACTGCTGCTTGTCGAACCGGAGCCCGACTCTGAGGAATACAAACTCATAGGTCGGTCGAGGCACGCTATTTTCGTTTCCGAGGATGTTGCCGCGAATTTCCAAGAGTGGTCAAAGCGCGGTGTCCGCTTCCACCAACCGCCGCAGGCACAGACCTGGGGTGGAACGCAAACCCGCTTTGAAGATCCCGATGGAAACTCCTTTGTGCTTTTGGGCTATGACGCGGCGACTAGGGAATTCGAAGCGGAACGTCGCGCGGCGCAGGAGCTCGAGATTGCGAAAGAGGTGCAGGCCAGGCTCTTTCCCCAAAAACTGAAACCGCTCAATACCCTGGACTACGCGGGTATTTGTCTCCAGGCGCGTGCGGTGGGCGGCGATTACTACGATTTCATCGATCCCGGTCCAAACCGGCTGGCGCTGGTGGTCGGCGATATCGCCGGCAAGGGTATCGCCGCAGCTCTCTTGATGGCCAGTCTGCATGCGAGCCTGCGCAGCCAGCGGACTATCGCTCTCGGCCGCCCGCAACGCCTCTTGCGCTCGGTGAACGAGTTCTTTTGCGAGAATACCACCGACAATGTTTACGCAACCGTCTTGTTCGCCGAGTATGTGGACAAACTGCGGCGCTTGCGCTACGCGAATTGCGGGCACTTACCCGCTCTTCTTCTGAGAAGCGATCATAGTCTGGAGCGGCTTGGCTCCGCTTGCCCTCCGGTGGGCCTCTTTCGAGAATGGAATTGCTCGGTAGAGGAACGCCAGCTTTCCCGAGGCGACATTCTCGTGCTCTACACCGATGGCGTAACCGAATCCATCAATGGCGAGGGTGAGGAATTTGGCGAGCAGCGCCTGGTCGAAGCCGTGTGGCGGCATAGCGGCCTTTCGTCACCGGAGCTGGTGGCTGCCGTCGCGGGCCAGGTTCGGCAATTCAGCCCAGACGAGCAAGCGGACGACATCACGCTGATAATCGCCAAATGTCGATGAAATAAGTGCCCGTCCCCTCCCCGGGAAGCGGCGACTACTCACCGAGAAATGAGGGACTCCCTTCTGAAAGTGGCGACGCTCGCAAGAACCCTACCATGGCGATTTGATGGCAGCTATG
>JBKQVI010000617.1:0-7215 GCA_052139985.1 Terriglobia bacterium | reverse complement strand
CTCGAAATCGAGGTGCCGGACCGTCTGAATTTTGCCCAGGAATGTAGTGCAGACTCAGCTATAGCCTGAACTGATTCCAAACCACTTAACCACCTGCTGCCTCCTCTTGTGACGAACTTGGGCTAGCGAATATGAGCCATGAAATTCGAACTCCCATGAACGGCATTCCGGGTATGACCGAACTCGTTTTGGACACCGAACTCGCAAAGGAAAAATGCGAGTACCTTATCCTTTCCACTCGTTTTCCAGTAAGACAACCCGGCCTAGGAGCCTGTCGGAGATTGCACTCTCGAATCCTTGTCTTTTGCCGAGGCTTGGTCTCCGCGGGTCGAATTTTGGGGCCTTTAACAGTGGCCTAACGGCTCGAAAGCGGCGCGAGGAAGGTTAGGTTAGCGCTTTCAGGCGCTTTGGGGACTGGGTTCGAGGCTCGATGCGAGGCGGAAGAGTTTCAGCAGATTGTGGGTGGCGCAGATCATCTGCCATTGCGCCTGCACTTTCGCCAGCCCGCGCAGCAGGAAGCGGCGAAACCCGCGCGCCTCTTTGATCTGGCCAAAGACCGGTTCCACCACCGCCTTGCGCAGCCGGTAAACCGCCCGTCCCTCGGGTGTGCGCAGCTTGTGCCGCATCTGTTCGGCCACGCTGGCGTCGGGGGGCGGAGGCCCGCTCGTGGCGGGCAGTTTCTCGCCGTGCTTCTGCTTGTCCGGCGCTACCAGCAGATCGATCTCCTGCAACGCCGCCGCCGTGACGTTGGCCTCACTGTAATACCCGTTATCCGCCGTCGCTTGCGGCGGCATCATCCCCATTTGCACTTCCACTTCTTTCAACATCGGCACCAATTGCTTCTTGTCGTTGGCTTCCTGCGTCACCGCCGCCACCACGATCACCTGGGCGTGGCTGTCCACCACCACCTGCGCCTTATAGGCCTGCACGAACTCTTTCGTCGCCCCGTCCTTCATGATCCGCGATTCCGGGTCGGTAAAGTTGCGTTGCGCTTTCGGTTCCGGCTTCGCCTGTTCCGGGTCCGGCGCTTGCGGCGGCCCCCCTCCGAACTTCCGCCCCTGTTCGCGCTCCTGCTTCTCACGCTCCTTTAATTGCGCCTCCACCTCCGCCTGCTTCCGGGCCGCCGCCGTGCGCGCCTCTTGCTCCAGCGCCGCCTGCGCCTCCCGAATCTTCTTTATCCGACTCTCCCGCCGCGCCAGCTCTGCCGGCAGTTCGTCGCCCCGCTGGCCCTTTCCATACTTTCCATCTTCCTCCGCGTCCACCCGCGCCGCCTCGGCCAGCAGCGCCTCCACTTCCGCGGCCACCTGCTTCTCCCTCTCCCCCCTCCGCTCGGAGCTCATCGCCTTGTGCTTCGAGGCGTTCGCCTTCACTTTCGTCCCGTCCAGCGCCACGTGTCCCAGCTTCACCAATCCGGCTTTCTGACACAGCCGCAACACCTGCACGAACAACTGCGCCAGATTCGCCAAGTGCTCCTGCCGGAACGCCGCAATCGTGTCGTGATCCGGATGCTGGTCGGCCGCCAAGTAGCGGAACCCCACGTCCTCGTAAGTCGCCCGCTCGATCCGCCGCGAACTCGCCACCCCGCGGCAGTAGCCGTAAATCAGCACCCGCACCATCATCCGCGGATCATACGCCGCCAGCCCCCGACCGTCGCGCTCCTCCTATTTCGCGTAAATCGCCGCCAGGTCTAAGGCCTCTACCACCTCCGCCACAAACCGCGCCAAGTGCCCCTCCGGCAGCCAATCCTGCAGCGACGGAGGCAGCAGGTACGCCTGATTCAAATCGCTACTCCGAAACTGTTTGCCCATATCCTCATCTTACAATCATTTTCTCCGCTGTCAATACTCAATACAGCCCTACACTCAACCATCTTCAGACTTGATCCGCCGGGAACGAAAATCTATCTCCGACAGGCTCCTAGAGCTGAGCATTCTCAACGCCGGAGATAGTGCACCGGTCGCACCCTCGCCCCCAGTGTCTAGACGGAGAGCATCCGCCGGTTGGGCAACACCCGGCAACCGATAAAGAACCAACGGTCCGACAAAACCAAGCGGCGCAGGATACGCCTGGCGCAATCACTTGCCTCAACGAAAATAGATCCTCTCTCGAACGTCACCTGCCAATGTTGTTACCCGGAAGGAACCTCGGAGGAGGGTGAAGTGTGCCCACCTCTAATGCGCTACAGCCCTTGGAATGGAGGCGGGTTTACGCCGTTAGACTGCGAGGCAAACTGGCAGCTACGCAGTCACACTGGGACACTAATCGTGTCCCTACTGACGCCCCAAGTCAGGTGCTCGCTAAGCCCCGCCGGACCGGAGCCACTTGCGATCACTGAAGGCTGTGCCGCCGGTTTCGAGGATGGTGGTTAGTGCAGCATCTCATACTGACCCCTGACATTATGACCCTTCGTGAGTGTCTCGATTCGGAACAGTTTTCCCGAATCGGGCAGTGTTGTCTAGCACAAGAATCCGTATTGTCCGCAGGCCACGTGCCTAACTCCTACAGCTCAAGCGATTTATCGCTGACATACGATTTCATCGGAACTCGGAACCAACATTGCGCCTAGTATGTCCGGCGAAGTGAGCTGCCCTCTGAATTGCGTTCGCCGACTCGGTGAAACGGGCTTCTTAGGAAGAATGTTGATTCGGAAGCCGTGGATTCCAGAGTGCCATCCTGCCGCAGCCGAGTGAAATTGACTGTTCGTGTCTGGCCAGCAGCAAACCAACGCACCGTGCGTTGGTGCCGGAATTAACTAAAGGGAGATTCCTATGCGATCGATCCAGTGGCGTGGCGTTTGTTTGACGGCAGTACTGCTCTTTCTTTGTGGGTGCGGTGGCGGCAGCAGTCCCGTTCCTAGTCCCGTGGTTCAGCCGCCCTCTGCACTGAGCTACAGCAGCGGCACCGCGGTCTACACGAAGGGGACGGCGATTACAGCAAACAGTCCCACCAGCACCGGCGGAGCGGTGACAGCCTACGGCGTGAGCCCGGCTCTTCCCGCGGGCCTGAGCCTGAGCACTAGCTCGGGCGTCATCAGTGGAACCCCCACGGCGGTGAGCGCCACAGCCGACTACACGGTAACGGCTTCCAACTCTGCCGGCAGCACCACGGCGGCCGTGAGCATCACGGTGAATGACGCGGCCCCGGCGGGCCTGGCCTACACTACCGGCGCGGCGGTCTACACCGTGGGGACGCCGATCCCGACGAACAGCCCCACTAGCACTGGCGGAGCGGTGACAGCCTACGGCGTGAGCCCGGCCCTTCCGGCGGGCCTGAGTCTGGACGAGGATACCGGTATCATAACCGGGACCCCCACCACCGTAACCGCCAAGGCCAACTACACCGTAATGGCATCCAACTTAACCGGCAACACCACCGTGATCCTCAGCATCACCGTCAACGCGGCGGCTGCGGGCGTCCAGTTCATCCCCAATATGAACCAATGGATTACGCCGCTGGCGCCCCAGGGTTCCCAGTTTCAACACCTCACCACCCCCTGGCTGCTCAACGGTAATCCCTGGCTGGCCGGGCAGGCGGTTTCGAGCGTGGTAAGCGGGAACACGCTAATGGTTCTGACCAGCGGGTTCAACCGCTTGTTCTACGCCGACTCCTTGAGCGCCATGGCCTTCGTGCCGGAGCCGCCCCTTGTGGAGCTCGCACCCGGTCAGTCCCCTGCTGCCGGCGGGCTGCCCGCCAACTCACCCTCAAGCGAATACGTGTTCATTTACAACATTTCAACAGGCGCACCGGTCTATCAGCAAGTTGTGATGATCCCCAACTCCTACAACGGCATAGCTTTCGATCCCACCCAAAGCGCGTTCTACGTTTCCGGCGGCATGGGTGACTTCCCGTTTGCCAGCAACGGTTATCCTGATCCTGCCAACCCCCAACATGACAACGTCCACGTCTTTACCTTGGGGACGGGGATGACAACCTGGGTACCTGCGTCGCAACCGGAGCTGCTCTTGAATCACACGGCGGGCATCGGCCTCGTCGTGGCTCCCACCGAACCGACACCAACTGTGAACAGCCAGGTTTTCGTGCAGCCGTGCGCTGCCGGAGTGGCCGTTTCCAGCGATGGCCAGAAGCTGGTGGTAGCAAACTACTACAATGACTCGATTACGGTATTCAGTGGAGGCTTGGGTAACTGGGAGCCGCTCAGCGACCTGAACGTCTCCGGCTATCAACTTGGGGAGCTCGACCTGCGCCCCGGAAAGGCCGCCAGCTCACCCCTGACGGGCACACCGGGGGGCGAATATCCGTTTTGGGTTGCCATTGCTCAGCCGACCCTTCCTGCGGGCAGCACGACCACCACTTGGGCTTATGTTTCCAGCCTTCGCGACCGCGAGATCGACGTGGTGAATCTGGACGGAGGGACGCCGGAAGTTATAGCGCGGATCGCGGTAAAAGGCCAACCCAACAAAATGACGCTTAATGCCGCCCAGACGCGCCTGTACGTCGCCGAAGACGAGTCGGATACGGTGGACGTCATCGACACGAACCCCGGCGACAAAGCCAAGTGGAACACCGTTCTGGAGACCATTCCGGTCATCGCGCCACCCTCCGTCATGACATCCGTCCCGGCCTTGCAGCAAGATTTAAAGGGCGCCAACACTAACGGCGTAACCCTCACCCCGGACGGGACCCAACTCTGGGTGACCAATGGCAATCTGAACAGCGTCGCGGTCGTGGCGCTGACGGGAACGGATCAGAACGACCAGGTGGTGGGTCTCATTCCCACCGGTTGGTATCCGAACTCGGTGAGCTTCAGCCCGGATGGCAAATTCGCGTATGTGGTCAATGGCAAATCGCCCACGGGCCCCGATCCCGCTTGGTGCTATGGCGCCGGTCCGCCCGCCTACCCCAGTTGCGTGACCATGAATGAGTGGAATCCCCAGTTGACCAAAGCCGGCTTGCAGAGCTTCCCCACCGCCAACCTCGCGGCGCAACTTCCGGCGCTGACGGCGCAAGTGCTTACCAACAACCGCTTCTCCGCCACCGAAAGCGCCAGCGACGCCGAGGTCATGGCCGCGGTGCGTCAAGGCATCCGACACGTGATTTTCATCATCAAGGAAAACCGCACCTACGACCAGGTTCTGGGCGATCTGCCGGTGGGCAATGGCGACTCCAGCCTGGTTCAATGGGGCAAATCGATTACCCCCAATATGCATAATGTGGCACTGGACTTCGTTACCCTCGACAACATCCTGGCCACCGCCGAAGTCAGTAACGACGGCTGGCCGTGGACCACGTCGGCTCGCGCCCCCGATGTGATCGAAAAGCAATATCCGTTGTCGTACGCGGCGCGAGGTCTCAGCATCGATGCCGAGGGCTTGAACCGCAATATCAACGTGGCGCTTCCAACCCTCGCCGAGCGCCTCGCCGCCGACCCTCGCAACCCCAACGATCCGGATGCGTTGGCGGGCCAGACCGACGTGGCGGCGCCGGATGGACCGAACAATGAAGTGAATACCGGCTATTTATGGGATTCCGCGCTGCGGGCGGGCCTTACGGTTCGCAACTATGGCTTCTTTATTGATGGGACCTGTTATAACGAGCCCTCCTGCGCCATTCCCCTGGCGCACGACCCCGCCGCCACCGGCACCGTCGTGGCGAACCCCACAAACGTTTCGCTTACTCCTTACACGGACCCATACTTCCGTGGTTTTGACAACAATTTTCCGGATTATTACCGGTACACGGAGTGGGCGCGGGATTTTGATACCAATTACGCCAAAGGTGGACTCCCATCATTGAGCCTCGTTCGCCTCATGCACGATCACACCGGAAACTTCGGCACCGCCATTGACCTCGTCAACACGCCGGAGACCCAGCAAGCCGATAACGACTACGCGGTGGGTCTGCTGGTGCAGAAGATCGCGAACAGCATCTATGCCAACGACACGCTGATCTTCGTGATTGAAGACGACGCCCAGGATGGCGGCGACCACGTCGACTCCCATCGCACCATCGCCTTCGTGGCGGGAGCCTACGTGAAGCGACAAGCAGTGGTCTCCACACCCTACAATTCTGTCGACTTTTTGCGCACCATCGAAGAGGTTCTGGGTCTGCCGCAGATGAACTTGAACGACGCGCTCGCCAAGCCCATGGCCGATATTTTCAACACTACCCCCATCGGTTGGAGCTTCACCGCCACACCCTCGTCGTATCTCTACAACACCACTCTGCCGCTGCCTCCCAAGGCGGCCCATCTGCGGGTGCCCAAATCCACCCACGACGCAAAGTATTGGGCGGAGGTTACGAAGGGTCTGGACTTCTCCGATGCCGATCGCGTCGATCCCGTCGTCTACAACCACATTCTCTGGAAGGGGATGATGGGCAACCGGCCATATCCTGCCGCGCCCGCCGGATCAAACCTGCGCCCGAATCGGAAATACGACGACGATGATGACCGGCCATCGCCGAAGCGAAACACCGCTCCCGCGCCGGACAAGGATTAAGTTAATGGCCACGGTCGGGATTGTCTTGACCGTGGCTTCCGCTTGCTTCGGAAGAACCGAGGGGGACGCACCATGTTTCACCGGTTTTCGGCAACATAAAGTGATGGTCATCGTTGCGGCGGCCGGCCTCACCCAACGCTCGTTACTCAGACAGGATGAGTTCTGCCCTTGAGGCGGGAGAGTGTGTTGGAAATGACAGACAATGCGGCCGAGCATTGAACATTCGAGCGTTCGTCGGAATTCCTGCACGGACAGCGATCAGTCTCCGGAACTTAAGATCGATCCATCAGGGCGCATGATGAAGTCGCGTGTTAGGGGCATGAACACTCTCCAACCATCGTCATCGGCAGAGACGATGACTCTGACGTCATCGCTGCTGTCGATATCCCTTATCACCTCAATTTCGATCTGGTAGGAATTGCCGTCCTCGCCTATGACCTGCTTTGTCTCAGGCATTGCAACCATCTGGATAAGTTCTGCGTACGGCAATCCGCGGAGTCTCCGCAGTTCGGCATCAATCAGAGTGTACGCGACCTCTTCGTTCATGCCAGACCAATTGTCCCACTTTTCGGTGTGAAAGTCCTTCTAACACCGGTATCTCCCAGGGGTACGTCAAAGTCGTCTCGATATGGAGTGCGGCAGCTTGCTGCCCGCCCAGAGCGCGCCAGCGAGCAGGCGCGCCGAAAGCGGCAAGTGATGAAGGCCGACAGATTCATTTTGCTGGCTACGCAAATCAACGCTTCCGACGATGATCCTG
>JBKQVI010000616.1:0-13645 GCA_052139985.1 Terriglobia bacterium | reverse complement strand
AGAGGTGGTCGGGGCGGGCTTACCCCCCAATGGCCTGTTGCGCCCAGGGCGCCAAATGGGGGGCTAAACCCCCCGCTACGACCCTGTTTCTTCCAACTCAATCTGCATGGTCAGGTTCATCAGCGGGGTTCCCTCGCGCCGGCTGGCGCATGCCTTTCAATGTCTGCGGATTCAATGCCTCGATGCGGAGAAGACGCAGACTCCCACGAGCACGGAGTCTGATGCGCCAGCCTGCCCCTAAGACAAGCAAGTAGCGCGGACCTGTGCTCCAACGTCTGCGGCTTTGGGGCAGGACAATTGGGACGAACCGCGGACCTAAAAAACAGGTCCGCGCTAGTTGCTCCTGGCCCAGCGGGCAGCAGATGCCCCAAGGCTGCTCCCTGTCATCGCAGAGCACAGGCAACAATGGCAACGTGATGGGGTACACCTACACCGACTCCGCCAACAGCAGTCTGAGCCATACGGCCTTGTACGCCTACGACAGCCTGAATCGCTTGGCGTGTGCGCAGGCCACCGGCAATAGCGGGTAGCGCGGGGGTACGCGTAGTTGGCGTTCCTCCGCGGTTCTCAACATGGTAACATAAACCATGGCATTAACATCCAAACATGAAATTCCATGAACGGACTGAGAGCCGCAGACGAACGCAAAGAACGCGTACGTCTGCGCTACCAGCTTCTACTACATCAGCAAGTGGTGGATAACAAGACAGGCGTTGAAAGTCGGTGCTTCAGCGACGGGGAGCGTCGCGGCGCAGCGATTAGGGGTGGCTGCTTCGAAGGCAAATTGGATTGGATTCTGGTTGTGGGCCGATGTTTCTCTCGGTGAGGCCCTGTGGGATGAGGTGAGCGCAATGCGTGGTGGGCTATGCCAATGAGAACGAGAATCCGAAATCTGGTGATCGAAGTAATGATTGCAGTGGCAATCGTGGCACTAATAGTCTTCGCAGCGTACCGAAGCCCGACGAGCGATTCGAGAGTGGCCTTACGATGGGTCGGTCTATCTTTGTGGACGGCTTTTGGATTCGGCTACCCGTTAGTGAGATTTCGGCCTTACTGGCGACACTTCATATTCTGGCTGTCTTGGACCGTGCTTCTTGCCATACACTTGGCCGCGTACGTACTTGTTTTCCACCGAATAGTTGTGGATATGGGTTCACTTCTCATATTTGTGATCACGATGGCTGAGATGCAAGCTATTGTCGCGGTTCTTGGGCGAGCGGTGCGTTTCTGCGCTAATTCTGAGACGCGACTCGACCCATAGCGGGCTGGCTCGCGCAGGCTCCTGCCTCTGGGAGCCTGCGATCCCGGGAAAACCGGGGGGAAAACCGGGGACAGGCACCATGTTTCGTTGGTTCCAACTGTTGTTTTTCACCATAGTGCGCAACCGGAGACCCCGGGGACGGAAAAGCAAGTACTGCGGACCTGCACTCCAAGGTCCGCGGCTTCGGGGCAGGAATCAAATCTCTGGCTACAGCTACGACGCGGTGGGCGATGTGACCAGCGACGGCACGAACACCTACCAGTGGGACGGGGAAGGACGGCTAAGTCAACTGGGCGGCACGATGACGTACAATGCCCTGGGCCAGCGAGTATACTGGACGGCCGGACCGGTAAGCTATTTGCGTGACGTGGGCGGACAAACCATGGGGGGCAACTGGGGCTCCGGCTCCAACGCATTTATATTTTACGGCCCGCGCCAACTGGCCGATATCGAGGGGGATGGGGTCTACCTGGACCACCCGAACGCGTTGGGATCGACGGGGCAAGCGACGAACTGGGCGGGAAGCGGCGGCGGCGAGATGCTGTTTTACCCTTGGGGGCAGCGAGCGCGGACCTGCACTCCAAGGTCCGCGGCTTTGGGGCAGGACAATGGGAATCGGTCCCGAAGACATCGTAACTTGAACTCAATGCATCCGGTCCCTGCGGAGGCGCTTTCGGAGATCTTCAAACCGTTTTCCCGCGTTGGCCTTTCGATCCCTTAGGCTGAGAGTTAAGAAAGCAGGCGAGCGTGGAAGCTAATCGCCCACGGCCGAATCCGTGGCGGCGGCGACGGTAGTCGAGTTGCCGCAGATCACAAAACTTTGATCCGTGTAGTAGTATACGCCGCCCGTCATGCCGTAGTTCGTGGGATTCGCAAGCAGAGTATATCCATTCCACGTATTCGTCGCTGCATTATATAGGGCGGGGGTATACACAAAGGTGTATCCGCTCTTATATCCGGCGGCAAGAGTGTCATCTACCAAATCGGCGGCGGTTGAAGATGCAGGCTGGCCGGACGCGGGCGGGCCCAAATACGCAAGGGAGGTCGAGTACCCCGTACCGTAAGTGGTTGCGTAGGCCACCTCTCCCGTCGAGATCATACGCATACTTTGGATAGCGGAAGCTTGATTGGCGGCAATACGGCTGCGAAGGAAATTGGGGATGGCAATGGCCATTATGACTAAGATGATCGCCACGACGATTAAAAGCTCGATGAGCGAGAACCCGCGCTGGTTGTGACTCATGGCCTGACTTCCTCTTCCCAACGGAATCAACGCGGAAGAGAAGGTACCTCTCGAGCGGCGAACCCGTCCCGAAGTCCTTAGAAGCACGTGCAGTTCCAACCGGTCGTCTCTTGCGTGGGGTCTTAATGGTTGAAAACAGGGCCTCTACCGGGCCCACCGCAGCGCAGCGTACCACAAGCAGGCACGGAGTGGAAGAGCGGGTGACAAAAAATGTCCACCGCTGCGCCCCGATTCATACCAAAGTACGAGCAACGAGACATTTGAGCGCCACACTGTTCGCTTAGGGCACGTTTTCAAATATGCTTGTGCGCAGTCCAAGGCGAGCTTCGCCTGCAATCAGGACCGACGATCGAACCCTATCGCGGAATTTCCACCTCGGCGCCGCGGCGCTCGGCGGAAAGGTAGGCGCTGTAAAGCACCGCCATCGTATCGCGAGCCAATTCTCCGCTCGAGAGCGGGGAGCGATTGGCCGCCATGCTGGCCATGAAATCCTGGAACTCCTGAGGGTACCCGTGTTGCCAGTCTTCGTCAGGAGCCGGATGGCTCCAGCCCTGCTTGGTGCCGAGTTTCTCCGTCAGGTAAACGTCCTTCAGGATATCTTCGCGGGGATTGTAGGTTTCAAGTGCGTCGATGGGATTCAGATTGCATCGGGTGCGATGATTGTTGGCAAACACCTCCATCCAATTGTGTACACCTCCCATCACGAGTTCGGTGGAGAACACGTCGGCCACCGTGCCATCTTCAAACGTGACGTGCACCTGGCAGTAGTCCTCAATGTCGTCGTAGGACGTACGCAGGAATCCCTCGTCGCGGTAATTCTTCAATCGCGTGATTTCGTGGGTGCGTCCGGAAACCGTGGCGGGGCGGATGGGCTTGCCGTCACGCGCCTCCCCCTCCACCCGCTTCAAGTAAAGGATGGCCGACATCGGGTGGCAGCCCTTGCCCACCAGCGAACCGCCGCCGGAGAATTTCCAAATCCCGTAGTAGGGGGAATGAGAACCGCTGTGCGATTCGTCGCCAATCATCCACAGAATCTGGCCGCCGCTCTTTTTCACGATCTCACTTTCCTTGGTGACGGCCGGAGCGTAAATGAAGTTTTCGGCATAGCCGAGCTGCTTCCCGGACGCCCGAGCCGCTTCGAGAATGCGGTCGCAGCTCGCCAGGGCCTCGCGCAGCATCACCTCCTTGCTGAAAGTGTTGCCGCGGAAATCCTCGGTCCCGGGACCGTAATAGCCCGTGAACGGCTTTTCGATAATCACGTGCTTGCCGCGTTTGAAAGCCGCCACCGCCAGGGGCTCATGCGTCGAGCCGGGCGTGCAGAGATCGACCACATCGACGGCATCGCACAACTCCTCAAAAGTGGCAAAGGCCTTGATGCCATGGGCGTGCGCAAAGGCTTCGGCCGACTCTGCCGACTTCGCGGTTACGCCGACCACCTTCAGCGGCACACCATAGACACGCCGCAACCCTTCCCAATGAAACCGCGCGGCAAAGCGCGCGCCCACCAATCCGACTTTAATCACACCGGCCATAGGAAACCTCGTTGTTGGTTTTTTGCCGCAGCGCCGGAAGCCAAGGTGCGCTTGCCGGCAACGAAGAACGAGAGGATTTTACCACCTTGTTTGGGGGACGAAGGGAAGTAATAAGAGATCACCGGCATAGCCATCATGACCCGCTGAGATAATCGAGGAGCGCCTTGTTGAAGTCGTCGGACTTCTCGAGTTGGGGCACATGACCGCACTGCTCAATCACCACAAGTTTTGAGCCGTGGATCGCCTTGCCATAACTGTGGGCTTCTTCGAGCGAAAAGAGGCGGTCGTCCCTTCCCCATACGATCAATGTGGGTACTGTCAAATGGTGGAGTTTCTCGTTTTCAAACTGGTCCTCAGCCAGGCTGCCGACAAGAAAGTTTTGAACCGTAGACCCGTCGCCTATCTTGAGGTGGCGCCGGAACTCTTGCTCCACCATTTGATCCGTGATGAGTTGTTTGTCAGAGACGATGAATTCGAGCATCTGGCGGGTCTCCTGGAGCGATCCGGGGTTGAGATTTATGGGAATGGCGCGGCGCTCGAACAGCATCATTTCGAGGACCTGGCGAATACCGGCAATCGAGGCATTATTAAGATCCTTGGCCAAGGGTGGGGGCATCTTGATGGGCCGCCATCCACCGGCGTCCGCTAGCACCAGCCGGTCGACTTTTTCCGGATGCTGGCGGCAAAGTCCGCTGCGATCCAGCCCCCCAGCGAATTCCCCACAACGGTGGCTTTGGGAATATTGAGGGCTTGCATGAACAAGTCCAGGAACTCCACCCAGGTTTGAATCTTGTACTCGATGGGCGGCTTGTCGGAGTTTCCGAAACCGAGCTGGTCAGGAACAACGACATGATAATGAGGCGACAGCGCCGGAATGTTCGCCGCCCAAATGTCCGCCGATGCGCCGAGGCCGTGGAGCAGAATTATAGTGTCGCCCTCGCCCGCCTCGTAGTAGTGAATGTGCTGGCCGAGAATCTCCACCACCTTCTCGGGTGGCATGGGGGGTATTTGAGCCTGCGCCCAGTTTGCGGAAACAAAGATGCCCACGAGCCCCACGAGTGTGAGGAGACAGATCTTAACAGCAAGCTTCTTGAAACTCAGATTTGCTGCGGTCCCTTGTGTGATCGCCGGTTTGGCATTAATCATATGCAGGGTCTCCGTTAGTGTCTCGAGTCAGAAATACAATGATGCATCCCGCTATGGCGCCCACTCCATGATTCTTCCCCAGGCTCCGTATTCAACGAATGCCCTCCCAGCCAGGAGAGGGACAGAATTCTCCCGGGCGGCATTCAGAAATCATGCTGGAATGAGGAGCATGTAGCGCTAGTCTAACTCGATTGGTGGCGATTCACCAGCAAGCGCCGCACGGTTAGTTCGCGGAGCCCGTGAAGCAGCGCGACGGAGCCGCAACCCAAGCGTGGCACGGCCATCTTGGCCGCGTCCGGTCACGGGCTGGAAGCCCGTGCCACAAAGTCTTCGCGTGCCGTGAAGAAGTCTGGGAACGGCACATCACGACCGCCTGCCTTGACAAATCCCCCTGCTTGGACAAGAATTACTCATGGGCGAATAAAAAGCGAAAGTACCTGGAGAGCTTTTCCCGCCTGGCTGAACCCTATGGCTCGAAATCTCACCGCTGTGCGCTCGCAAATCGAATCGGCTCTTGCCGGGCGCATTCCCGCTCCCTTCACCTATAACAATTCCAACGCCGTCGAAACAGTTTCCGCAGGCATTCCGGAAGCCGATGGTTTGACAGGAGGGTTGCCTCGCGGCGGGATCACCGAAATTTGCGGACCAAGCTGTTCCGGCCGAACGAGTTTACTCATGTCAGCTTTGGCTTCCCGAACCGCTGAAGCTGAAGCGTGCGCGTTTATTGATGGTCGCGACGCTTTCGACCCATATTCCGCGGAAGGGACCGGCGTGCAGTTGAAGCAATTACTGTGGGTGCGATGCCGGAACATCGATCAGGCGCTGCGCGCCACGGACTTGGTTCTGCACGGCGGAGGCTTCGGCCTGGTTGCTTTGGATCTGAGCGACATTCCGCCGGAAGTCGTTCGTTATGTTCCGCCCAATGTGTGGTTCCGGTTTCGTCGAGCGGTGGAGCACACGCCCACCATCTTTCTCGTACTCGAGCAGGAACCTCATGCCAAAACATGCGCCTCGCTGGTTCTGCGGATGGAAACGGAAGCGGCGCATTGGGTGAAGGCGCCCCAGAATAACCAGGACTTTGTTCGCCATCCGTATGCGTGCCTATTTTCCGGCTCATTGTTGCGGGCGGAAGTGGTTCGGTCTCGGGGGCAGCCCGAAAGCCCGGTTTGGTCAAATCGTGCTTCCCCTGCGGTCACCTTGGAATCGAAATACGGCGCGACAGGTTGAGGGTGAGGATTTCACGATAGTTGATGGCACGAGGCAATTCGTATGGCATTTACTTCCATTTTTGTTCCCAATTTTATAGTGCAGGCGGTAGTGCGTTCGGAGCCGGGTCTGCGCGATCGTGCCCTTGCCCTTGTGGAAGGCGCTTCTTCCATTCGGACCGTTGTCGGACTGAATGAGGCCGCAGCGAAAGCGGGAGTTGAACTCGGCATGACGAAGTCCCAGGCACAGCAATTCGGCGAAATCGAAGTTTGCGAGCGGTCGTGGTCGCAGGAGAAGATCGCCCATGCCGCATTGCTGGATCTCGGCTGGTCGGTTTCGCCGCGAATTGAAGATACGGCGGCGGATACCGTCGTTCTCGATATTGCCGGCCTTACTTCCTTATGCGGCTCGGAGGAAAACATCGCGCGCCAGCTTGTTGAAGGGGCTGCACGCCTCGGTTTCACCACGCAAATTGCCACCGCTTCCAACCTTGATGCCGCCATTCTTGCCTCGCGGGCTTTCGCTGGAATGACCATCATTCCTCGCGGCGAAGAATCGACCCTGATTGGGAAAGTTCCGGTTGTCGTTCTTTCACCTTCCATGGATGTTCTGGAAACACTGGAACGTTGGGGAGTGCACACGTGCGCGGCCCTTGCGGCTTTGCCGGTCTTGCAGCTTTCTGAGCGGCTCGGACAACAAGGAGTTCGCCTGCATGAATTGGCGCGAGCTCGCAGCGCACGAACAATGGTGCTGGCCCAGCCGGCGATTTACTTTGAGGAAGAGATGGAACTGGAACATGCGGAAAGCGAACTTGAACCGCTGTCATTTCTATTGGGGCGATTGCTCGACCTATTGTGTGCACGGTTGGCTGAGCGTTCGCTTGCTGCGGGTGCCATCCGAGTGCAATTCCAGCTCGAGCCCTCATTCGAAAACGAGCTCCGGCTGTTGCTGATAATTCGCGCCCTGGGCCCGCGCCTAAAATTCACGAGAGAACTTTGCGCTTGGCCGTACCCACGGGCAATTCCAAAATGCTCTTGAAATTACTGATTTTGCATTTGCAGGCAGACGCACCTTCCGCGCCAATTTTGAAAATCAATTTGGCGGCGGAGGCGGCGCGGCCGCGCGTCTCCCAAGGAGGGCTATTTTCTCCCATCTCTCCCGATCCGGACAAAGTGGAATTGACGGTTGCGCGCCTGGCGAAATTAGTGGGAGATGCGAACATCGGTTCTCCCGAGTTGTTGGATACGCATCGGCCCGAGGGGTTTCGAATGCGCCGCTTTGCCCCCAACGGAGATTCGACGGAAACTCGCCGTCCGATTCGCCGTTCATCGCGGGGCCAAAACGCGGCGACGACAGGGAAGATTGAGAATTCGATCCCAAAAGACTTCAAAACTGTGCTTCGGATTTTCCGCCCGGCGCTGCCGGCAAACGTCGAAGTTCGCAAAGGCTGTCCCACGCGGATTACTTTTTCGGGCATTCGCGGCCGAGTCATTGCGGCTTCCGGACCTTGGCGTGGTTCGGGAGATTGGTGGAGCGACGACGCCTGGCAGAGCGATGAGTGGGACATCGAGATTCAATCGGATGCTCTTTCCCCTTCGAGATCGCTGGAACAGATTGCGAATGCAGGCGAAACGGGAAGTCCGCGGCGCGGAGTTTACCGCGTGTTTTACGACCTGACTCGCCAGGAGTGGTTTGTACGAGGTGCGTACGACTGAGAGCAGTGACGAGTGACAAGTGACTAGTGACGAGCAATAAGCAAAGTTTGTCACTGCCGTTTTGGCTCGTCACTTGTCACTAGCCACTTGTCACTGCTTTACCATGAGCTACGTTGAACTCCATGCGCGCTCGGCCTTCAGCTTTCTGGAAGGCGCTTCCATACCGGAAGAATTGGCAAGCCTCTGTGGCGAGTACCAAATGCCGGCCATGGCTTTGCTCGACCGCAATGGTTTTTACGGCTCGCCACGTTTTCATACCGCTGCCCAAAAGGCATCCGTTTGCCCCCACGTCGGCGCCGAAGTGGCTTCCCCCCAAGGCTGGCGCTATCCCCTGCTCGTCCAATCGCGCACCGGCTACCAGAACCTTTGCCGGCTGATCACGCACATGAAACTGCGAGCAAGGGATGTAGCGCCGGGCTTTAGCCCGGCATGTGCCGCCCTCAAGGGCGGCGCTACAATCAAATCGGGGCAGCACCCCAAAGCTGAAGGGTACGCTTTTCCGGAAGAGGTGGCGGCGAAGGCGCAGGGACTGATTTGCCTGACGGGCGGAGAAGAAGGCCCCTTGGCGTATTCCCTGGCAAATGGGGGAATCCCAGCGGCGATCGACAGCGTGCAACAACTTTGCGCAATATTTGGCCGGGACAACGTTTATATCGAGCTCCAGCGGCATTTCCACCGCGAAGAAGAAACGCGCAACCAGGCAGCGATAAAAATCGCGCAGCAACTACACTTGCCGCTGCTTGCGACGAATGGGGTGGCGTATGCGCGCCCGCAACAACGCCAACTGCTGGACGTCTTTACCTGCATTCGAAACCATCGAACTCTGGCGACCGCCGGCCGTTTGCTGACCCGGAATGCCGAGCGCTATTTCAAATCTCCCGCCCAGATGACCCGATTGTTTTCCGACCTTCCGGAAGTGGTGGCGAACACAGAAATTCTCTCCTTCCGATTGAAATTCTCGCTCAAGGATTTGGGCTACGAGTTTCCGAAATATCCGGTTCCGGACGGTGAGACCCAAATGAGTTTTCTGCGGCGGCGCACCCAGGAAGGGATGATGGGCCGTTACGGGCCCCACAACGAGAAAGCGCAAAAGCAGGTGGAACGCGAACTCGCACTGATTGAAAAACTCGATTTGCCCGGGTACTTCCTGATTGTGTGGGATATCGTGCGCTTCTGCCGCGAGCGGAATATTCTTGTCCAAGGGCGCGGTTCGGCGGCGAATAGCGCGGTGTGTTATTCGTTGGGCATTACGGCTGTCGATCCTGTCGCCATGGATTTGCTGTTCGAGCGGTTTCTTTCCGAGGAGCGCGGCGAATGGCCCGACATCGATCTTGACCTTCCCAGCGGCGACCAACGCGAACGCGCCATTCAATATGTTTATGAACGCTACGGGCAGTTGGGCGCGGCCATGACGGCGAACGTCATCACGTATCGCGGGCGGTCCGCGGCGCGGGAAATTGGCAAGGCGCTATCGTTTCAGCCGGAAATTCTGGAGCGGCTATCAAGCCTGGTGGGCGGCTGGGAATACCAGGATGCGGACAACACGCTCGAACGCCACGTTCGCGAAGCGGGCCTGGACAGCCAGAACCATCAAATCCGCAAGTTTGTTGAGCTGTGCATGATGGCGCAGGACATGCCCCGTCATTTGGGACAGCATTCCGGCGGAATGGTGGTGTGCCAGGGCCAACTGGATTCCATTGTTCCGCTCGAGCCCGCCACGATGCCCGGGCGCGTGGTGGTGCAATGGGACAAAGAAGATTGCGCCGATATGGGAATCGTGAAAGTGGACCTGCTCGGGCTGGGCATGATGGCGGTGCTGGAGGATTCGATCAAAATCATTCGCCAGGATTATGCAGAGGAAGTTGACCTGGCGCATCTGCCGGCGGACGATCCGCAGGTCTATGGAACGCTGCAGAAAGCGGACACGGTGGGAATGTTCCAGATTGAAAGCCGGGCACAGATGGCGTTTTTGCCGCGGCTTCAACCGAAGCGCTTCTATGACATCGTGGTGCAGGTCGGCATCATCCGCCCGGGGCCGATCGTCGGAAAGATGGTCCATCCCTACCTGAAACGCCGGCAGGGCCGTGAAGCGCCCCAGTGCCTGCACCCTTCCCTCGAGCCGGTGCTGGCGCGGACTCTGGGAGTGCCGCTTTTTCAGGAGCAGTTGCTGCGCATGGCCATGATCGCGGCGGGATTTTCGGGCGGGGAAGCCGAGGATCTGCGGCGCGCGTTCGGATTCAAGCGCTCCGAATATCGCATGAAGGATATCGAGAAAAAGCTGCGCGCCGGAATGGACAGAACCGGCATCGAAGCGGCGACTCAGGACAAAATCGTGCAGGCGATTACTTCCTTCGCGCTGTATGGATTTCCGGAATCACACGCGGCGAGTTTTGCCTTGCTGGCGTATGCCAGCGCTTACCTAAAGTGCCATTATCTTGGGGCTTTTACGGCGGCGCTGCTGAACAACCAGCCCATGGGATTCTATCAGCCGGCAACAATCGTCAAGGACGCGCAGCGGCATGGGTTGAAAATCCGGCCGATCGACGTGACTTGTTCGGACTGGCCTTGCACCCTGGAGAAATACGAGCAGGGTTTTGTCCTGCGGCTGGGATTGCGGTTCGCGAAGGGCTTGCGCCAGGAGATGGCGTTGAGGATTGTGGAAGAACGCGCGGTTCGAAAGTTCCGCTCGGTTGACGATTTGAAGCTGCGCATTCCGGTGATTCAGAAATCCGAATTGGCGGCGCTGGCGGAAATCGGAGCTTTGAATTTCATTGCTGCGGAAAATGGCGGAATGCATCGGCGGGATGCCTTGTGGCAAATCGAGCGGGCGGCGCGAAGTGCCGGGCCGCTGTTCGAGGGGTTGGCGGAATTCTCATCGGACACGCGGGTGGCGCATACATCGTACTTTATGTATGCGACCCAACCGGAACTTGGGACGCATACATACACAGCAATGTATGCGCCACCCACGGAAACGGAAGCGAAGAATTCACCCTTGGCGGCGATGACTTCCGAGGAGCGGCTCGTCGCGGATTTCCGCGGCACGGGCATGACCACCGGACCTCATCCCATGGCATATAAACGGCAGGAAATGAAGAAGCGGCACGTTCGCGCCGTCGCCGACCTGGCACGTCTGCGCGATGGGATGTACGTGCGAATCGCCGGAGCCGTCATCGCCCGGCAGCGTCCCGGAACCGCGCATGGCTTCGTGTTCCTCAGCCTGGAAGATGAAACGGGCATTACCAATGCCATCATCACTCCGCAATTGTTCAAGCAAGCTTATGCGGCGGTCGTGCAGCAGCAGTTTTTGCTGATCGAAGGCAAGCTGCAGAACCAAGAAGGCGTAATCTCCGTGAAAGCGGAACGCGTCAGGCCTCTGTCGATCACGCAAGCGGAAACGGCCTCGCACGATTTTCATTAATTGCCGAATTGTTCCGGCGCGGCATTGTCTTTTTTGTGCTTTCCAAAGGGTCTAAAAGGATCATGAAGGGTTACAAGGGGATCATGCCCATGCTTTGGGCCACACCCGCAGCCCAGGGACAGTTTGTCGCTTCGATTGCGCGCAAGGACGATTCGTGATACAAGCGCTTACTACTTTAAGGAAAGGGCCGAACGTAGAGGCGGCTTCGCGCCGCGATATGGCGAGGTAAACTCGCCGCTACGATATCGTGGCGAGGTGAGCTCGCCGCAACAAGTTATTTCTCTTTCGAAAAGGAGTCTAATTTATGCGTTCACGTATCTTTGCAGCATTTCTGCTTTTGGCGGTCATCACGCCGCCGTTGGCGGTCAGCGCCTTCGCGCTCCCGGCAGGCGACGATGCTTACCTGGGCAGGTGGGACATCACCGCAACGGGCGCCAAATCAGGGCTGCCGAGGAATTGCTGGTTGGAACTGAAGCGCGACGACGGCGTCCTCAAAGGCCGCTTCAATCCCGGCGGGGGTGCGGTTTTTGATTTGCCGAAGGTTGCGATCGAAAATGGCCAGCTCAGCTTCGAGTACCCGGAAGGAAGAAAGCAAACCCCGCAGGTATGGAAAGGCACCGTAAAGGGCACCGGCTTGCAAGGAACGGCGCTCGTGGAAGGGACAACGCTCTCTTGGACGGGCGTGCGCGGACCGGTGTGGCCGACAACGCCGCCCGCGCGAAAGCCCGGCAAGCCTATCGACCTCTTCAACGGCAAGGATGTGTCCGGGTGGCTTTGCCAGGAGCCCAATCATCCCATGGGCTGGTTTGTGAAAGACGGCATCTTGATGAACACCGGCAAGGATGCCTGCAACATCTACACGCGGCAAAAGTTCAACGACTTCCAGCTCCATGTCGAGTTCAACGTGGACCCGCAAAGCAACAGCGGAGTCTATCTGCGCGGCCGGTATGAGATTCAGATCCTTGACGATTACACCCGCCCGCTGGACGTTCATAGCCAGGGAGCTCTTTACGGGTTCACGGTCCCGCCCGTCAGAGCCGACAAGCCCGCGGGCGAGTGGCAGACCTTTGACATAACCCTGATGGCCAATCGAGTGACGGTGATCATGAACGGAACCAAAATCCTCGACAACGCCGAGGTGCCGGGGATCACCGGGGGCGCGCTCGACGCTGATGAGAAAGGCCCTGGGCCGATTATGCTCCAGGGGGACCACGGCAAGGTGCAGTTCCGGAAAGTCCTCCTGACCCCGCTGATCTGATTGCGCGGTCACACCGTAGGGGCAACCCTTGGTAGTTACCCGAGGGCAGTCACGAGGGCCGCCCCTACGACTTCCCGTACAGACCATGACCCGACATTTGTAGCGTGGGCGTCTCGCCCGCTGTGGCGAGGGCATCTTGCCCGCGCCTCCCTGGCGGGAGCGGGACGCTCCCGTGACCGCGGCCGGGACCCCGACGAATCGGGGCAGGCTGCCCGCGCTACCTCTCGTGGCATGGCCATCCCGAGCCCCGGATTACATAAAGCGGTCTGCACCCCCAGAAGCTTCAATGGTGTCGCCGGTGACAAATCCGTTCCTATCCGAAGCCAGGAAAGCGGCAAGGGCGGCAATCTCGTCGGGACGACCGAAACGACCGACGGGAGTCATCTCTTCGCCGAGCAGTTGGACCAAGGCTTCATCGGACTTATGGGCGATCTCGGGACGGCGCGCGCGCACGCTGGGAAGCATGTTATGGGCCCAGTTATCGGTCAGAATCGCGCCGACTCCGATGGCGTTCACGACAATGCCGTCGTGTGCAACTTCGAGTGCCAGACTGCGAGTGAGGTTATTGATGGCGGCGCTGAGCGCGTGTGAAACCATCAGCTTGTAATTGGGGTGATGCCGCCTATGGAAGAGATATTGACAATGCGTCCCCAGTGCCGTTTCCGCATATGAGGAATGACGGCCCGGCAGAAACGGCGCAGGGCGGAAAGCTTGACCTCCGTCATGTCGTGCCAGTCCGCGTGGGATGCCCCGACGGTTGCGGCTCTGCGCGAGATGCTTTTCCTCGTCTCGGGGATTCTTCACAGGTTCACAGCGGGTAAGACGTCCACGTAAACTCTCGCGGCGCTAACTTGAACCATCGT
>JBKQVI010000615.1:0-21614 GCA_052139985.1 Terriglobia bacterium | reverse complement strand
ACGATGGTTCAAGTTAGCGCCGCGAGAGTTTACGTGGACGTCTTACCCGCTGTGAACCTGTGAAGAATCCCCGAGACGAGGAAAAGCATCTCGCGCAGAGCCGCAACCGTCGGGGCATCCCACGCGGGCCGTTGCGTCGGCGGTGCCGACGGGGGACAGGCACGAGGACCATAAGCGCCGAGATAATCTCAACGGCAAAAGCGAGCCCGCGAAGCGAGTGCGGTCATCTAGCCCATGGCGAAGCCGTGGGTCCAGGTGGAAGGAAAATCTGGCAGCCTCACCAGGGGCGGCGTCCGGAATTTCTTCCGGCAACGACCTGCCGCGGAAGGTCCTTGACTTTCTACGAACGGGCCCGATGTCGCCCCTGGCGGGGCTCCTGGGGCAAATTTGCGGGTGTTGCCGTTTTCCCTCGGCTGGGTCGCCGTGGACCAAATGACGGCGCCCGCTTTGCGGGCTCGCAGACACCTCGAACCGTTAGCACTTATGGGCACGAGGGCCGCCCTTGCGAGACGCGCAAAATGTTTGCAAGAAAGTAGCAACTTACGGTGGTGCAATGCAGCGGCCGAATTGAGAAGATCATTGTTTCCATGCCGAAAGGCGAACTTACGACGAGGGGAGGAAGTCGAACAGGTCGTACTGGGAGATCTTTCCTCCAGCCGCAAGTAGAGCCTGCTGGGTGGTTTCAGTTTGGCTCAGATCAGTCACGGCCGTCGCCATGTCAACGTCCAACGTGTTGCTCTCGGCCTCGGTCAACTGGGTTTGTTCCTGGGTAAGGAACGTTTGGGCGTTGTTTAGCCGGTCTATGGAATTTCCGTAGAAGGCCTGTTGGGTGCTCACATAGTTCAGGGCGTTCTGGACTTCCGTGGTGGCGCTGCTGATATCGCCGTTAGTGTTCAGTGCGGTGTACAGATCCTGGAGGGATTGAAAGACGTTGGTTGTAGAATTGCTGAACAACTGACTCCCCGGCAGGTTGATGGGCATCGCCTGACCCTCAGAAATTTCCACGCTGTCGGTACTGTCATTTCCATTATAGGTCACGCCGGAAGCGGAGGATGAGTCCTCCACGTAGGGTTGCGTGGTCGTGGCCGTACCGGAAAAAAGATACTGGCCGTCATAAGAAGTATTCGCCAGACCCAATATTTCTTCTTGGATACCTTGAATTTGTTGGGCAAGGGCTTGCTTGTTTGATGTGCTGAGGGTTGAATCCGTCCCCTCCACTCCCACGGATTCGGCGCTTGTCAAGGCCTCCACGACGGAACTCAACGCCGAGTCCGCTACATTCAAAGAGCCCGTCAAGGACGTAATGTTTTGCAAGTATTGGGTGTCGGAGCTTGACTGCATCCGCAGGGTCACCAAGGAGGCTGCCGCGGCAGGGTTGTCGGAAAGGGAATTCAGCTTTTGCCCCGACGAAATCTCTTCCAGGGCCTGATTTTCCTGCTGGGAATTCGTCTGCAACCCGTTCAGGATGACGCTGTACATATTCGGATTGACGCGTATGCCCATATTAGCTCGGTGTAAACATATCGATGGTCGCCTCGTTGAGTTCATCGACAGTGGAGATGACCCGCGCGGCGGCTTCGTAAGCTTGCTGGTAGCTGATTAAGTTGGTGGCTTCCTCGTCCAAGGAGACCCCGGAAATGGACGACTGCTGGTTGGTAAGCTGCTGCAAGACCAGACCGACCGCCGTCTGCTCGGAGGTGGCGTTGGAAACGTCGTTGCCAACCTGGTCAATCAAGTTCGAATAATAATCTCCCGCCGTTTGGCCGGAAACGATCGAGGCATCCTGGAGGTTGGCGAGCGCGGTGGCGTTGCCACTGTCCCCTGAGGTGCCGTCGGAACTGGCGGCGACCTGGTCAGGATTGGTAAGCGCCACGGTCATGGTGGCGGCGGCGCCGGCGCTCGAACCAGGGGTAGTGGGCGTAAAGGGCGTGAAGAAATCCGCACCTTGCGCGCCATTCAGGTCGTATCCGTCATTTTGTTGCTGGTTCACGGCCGAAATAAGACTGGCGGCCAGATTGTCGAGGGAAGATTGCGTTGAAGGAATGCTGTCGTCGCGGGCGTTGATAAGTCCTTGGAGCTGACCGCCACCGATGCTGGAAGTGATGTCGGTTCCTTGGGCATACACGTCGTTCATTCCCGTGGCACTATTGAGTTGAGTGGTCAATGCGTCACTTTGATTGCCGGATACAAGAAGCGTGCCATTGGTGGTGGTCACGGACACGGTCCCGTCGTTGCCATAAACCACCGCTGTGTCGATCAGGTTGGAGAGGTTCGTCAGGTCTTCGTCGCGCTGATCTTCAAGCGAGCCAGGGCTGTCCCCGGAGTTGGAAACCACCTGTATTTGCTGATTCAAGTTGGCCACTTGGGCAGTGAGCTGGTTAACTTGCTGCACGGTTTGCACCACCGATTGGTCCAAACCTTGTTGGATGGTTGACAGATTATCGCTGGTTTGGTTGAAGGCGCCTGCAAGATCTTGACCTGCAATGATCACCGCCTGACGTTCGGTGGAACTTGTCGGGTCGGCGGCGAGGGACGTAAAACTACTGAAGAAATTGCTCAAATCGGTCTGGAGACCGGTACCCTGGGTTTCGTTGAAAAGGGCTTGTACTTGGCTCATCGAATCGACGTAGGAACTCAGGCTGGATTGCTGGGAGGTCTCCTGGTCGATACGAAGATCCAAGATATTGTCGCGGACGCTTTGCACGCTCTGCAGCGTCACGCCAGTGCCCACCATGGCATTCCCGCTGAGTATGGGAGGACTCTCCTCCAGATTCGGTACTTCGCGCGAATAGCCCGGTGTGTTGGCGTTGGCAATGTTATTGGCGACTACAGCCATGGCGCCTTGCTGCGCTAGCATGGATTGGAGGGCGACGGACATCGTACCGAATAGACTCGACATGATCTATTTCCCCATCGAAACGAATGGCATCCCCTTGGATCGAGTGACGGGGAGCGGGTACGTGCCCGAATAGTGCGCCAAGAAATTCAGCAAGACGTTGACGGTTCGCCGGGAGCGCCGAAGCAGTTCCGAGTGAACCCGACTAAGCCGGTGCACGTCGGCCTGAATCGTCTTGAGCCCGCCCATCAGCAAGTGAAGTTTCCCGGCCGACATGGGGTCGAGTTGGGCCTCGAGTTCACCGAGCGTGGCAGGCATTTCACCGGTGGCCGCCAACCCTCGCAGCTTCTCTTTCATGTTTTGAAGTTCCGTATCCAACATGCGAATTTCCGAGCAAAGGTTCTCTTGACGCGAAATGTGCTGGTGCATGGCGCGCAAGTCGAGCGTGACGTAAGCTGACCGGCTTTCATCAAGGTCCGTCGCCAGCATTCGAAGGGTGGCCAAACGCCGTTCGAGCAATTCCAGGCACTGCTGTACTTCACGTTTCATAATTAGGCCAAGAGGTCGATTTGATGGTCCGATTCCGGTTCGGACCCTGTTTCAGGGTCCGAGCTTTCCGTCCGGGCAGGAAGGTCCTGCACCTTCTTCGCGGCCTTCTTGCGCGCCGCAAAGCTCCGTTCCGGTGTCCGCCCTCCGTCATCGGAGGTCCGCTGTGCTGGGGCAGGAGCCAAGTCGTCCATGACTCCTCCAGGGAATCAGATGATTGCGTAATCTGACGAACGAAAGGCCAATGAGATGTCTCTGCGTTCGCCCGGTCATCGGTTCACCCGATCACCCGCTGATCTTTCCTAGAAGGTCGGAGCCTATGGCATCGCTCAATTGCTGATCCGAGATTTGATAACTGCCATTGCTCACCGCCTGGCTGAGCGCCGCCACGCGCTCTTGCCGGACCTCCGGTACTTGGGAAAGGTTAGCTTTCAACCGCTGAAGCGTATCGTTATCGACAGATAGTTGCGCTTGGTCCTGGCCCGAAGTGACCGAGGCAGGCCGGCTCTGCTGGGTCGGCGACCCTGAGTGCGCGACCTTATCAGGCTGCAGGTTTTCGGGAATCGAAAGAGGGCCATCAACTCGCATATTCCGCCTCCTCAAGGCTACAACCGTCCTATCGACGGTTTCCCCGGGAACTTTAGCCCTCTGATGATTCTTTTATCTTTCCCTCTCCCTGATTCTGCTGGCCGCCGTGCAGGCTCCGTTCGAGCTGATGAACCAGCATTTCCCCGATTCCCAGCCCTCCCCGGTTGGCCAGAGCCGCGGATAAGGTCTGAATTGCCAATGAGTTAAGGGTATCCGATCCGGCCAGTGGGGCATCCCCCGAAAGAGACGAAAGGCTGGTCTGGAATTCTCCCCAAAGTTGCGAGATGAGGATGCCCTCAAATTCCCGGGCGGCTTTTCGCAGCTTCTTGTGGGCGGGGGTTTCGGGCGAATCGCCAGCACCCTCCTGTCGATTCGTGAGCGTCTGCAACCGGGAATTCATAGCCGTGATCGTCATAGGATTTCCAATTCCGCCTGCAAGGCACCGGCGGCGCGAACCGCTTCCAGGATGGCGACAATATCCCGAGGTGTCGCGCCGATGGCCTGGAGGCCGTTGATCAGGTCGTCCACGCTCGCGCCTTCGCGGAGTTCGATGCGGCGGGCCGGAGTTTCGGTCGCTTTGACCGTCGTTTGCGGCACCACCTGGGTCTGGCCCTGGGAGTAAGGAAGAGGCTGCGATACCTTGAATTCCGTGGTGACGACTACCGACAGATTGCCGTGAAGGATGGAGCAAGCCCCCAAACTGACATTCTGTCCCATAACAATGGTTCCGGTTCGTTCATTAACAATGACCTTAGCTTGGGGATGAGCCACCACTCGCAGGTTATCCACCTTCGCCAGCAGGCCGGAAACCACGTCCGCTCCCGGGGCGGGGACTCGAATCTCGATGCGCCGGCTATCGACTGCTCGCGCCGAGCCTTTTCCCATTTCGGCCTCAATCGCCGAGGCCGCTTCCGTGGCCGTCTGAAAGTCCGGGTCGCGCAACAGCAAAAAGAGTTGGGTTAAGTGGCTGAGATCCACCGCTCCATCGCGCTCGACGATTCCGCCTGCGGGTATGCGCGAAGTGGTAGGGTGATTGATTTGAACCGAGTTGCCCCTTCCCCCCGCCGAGTAGCCACCGTTAACCAAGGCCCCCTGCGCGGTTGCATAGATTTGACCGTCGGGGCCATGCAGCGTGGTGAAGAGGAGCAACCCTCCGTCGAGACTCTTGGCGTCACCAATCGAGGAAACGGTGACATCAATCGGCGTGCCGGGGCGGGAGAAAGGAGGAAGCGTGGCCGTGACGAAAACCGCGGCGACGTTCTTGACCACCACCGCCGAAGCCGTGAATTGAACTCCCATCTTCTGGAGGAGGTTGGACAAGGTCTGAACCGAAAACACGGTTTGCTGGCTGTCGCCGGTGCCCTTGAGGCCCGCGACCATCCCGTATCCAATCAACAGGTTGTCACGCACGCCCTCCACCGTGGTTATGTCGCCCAGGCGAACTTTATGCGGCTCCGATTCCGTACCTGTCAGCCTGGCAGAAAGCAGGAGCATTTGCAGCCCGAGAATGCCAACCCATAATTTGGATCGCATGGTCTTAGAACCCCACGACCTTCAAGATCAGCCGCACCAGCTTGTTGGGTGGCGCAACCCCATCGCTGATGACGCCGCGCCCCTTTAGCTCCACTTCCAGGTTGCTGATGGAAGTCGATGGCACGGTGTTGCTCGAGGTAATGTCTCCTGGACGCACCACGCCGTGAATGACCACCGTCTGATGCTGGTTGTTCATGAACATCTGACGCACCGCCTCGACGACCAGAAACCCGTTGGGTAGAACGTCCACAACCCGGCCGGAGAGGCTGGTGCTCAAGGCTGAGTCGGAGGACGTTTGCGCCTGCCCGTTCAGCGTGCGCGAGGAATTCGGTGAGAAGATGTTTTGCACACCGGCGGTTGGACCTGGCGCGCCCATCACTCCAATGCTGGAACTGGCTGAGAAGGCGCGCGCCGACTTCACCGCGCCATCCTCCGCCGCTGTGGTCGATTCCACCACCTGTATCACGATCAGGTCATTGATATTCCGCGCTTTGTAGTCGCTCGCCATGTCTGAATACGGGCTCTGCGGAGTCCAGAAGCTCCCTGTGCTCGGAGTGGCCGCCTTCACCGCCTTAACGCGCTCGATGTACTCCGCCAAGTAGTCCTTGGTGGGCTGGCCCTTTTTCTTGAGGCTGACCCCGTAGCTCGGTAGGGCAAGCAGGCAGAGCGTCATGGCCAGCATTAGGAGAAACTGGAAACTTGAAACTGGAAACTGGGGCAACCGATTTCGAGTTTCCGGTTTCAGGTCTCGTCCGGACTTAGGAAGTGAATCTCCAGTTTCCAGTTTCCGGTTTCGGCTGTACTCGGGCACCGAGTTTCCAGTTTCCAGTTTCCAGTTTTTATCGGCAGTGAGGCGCGTTTCTATCGGCGAATTCATCCTAGGCAGATTCGAGTGCATGGCCTTCTCCGTCTCAGAAGCTGGTCTGCAACAGCCCTTCGTCCACAACTTCCGCAGTCATCACGCGCGCGGTGGCTAGGTCGCGGACCAAGATGTGCTGGCCCTTACTTCCAGGCTGCAACGGCACGACCGTAGTCGTAATCCGGATGTTCTGGCCCAGCATGATCAGGGTCGCAGGCCTTCCCGGTTTGGCCAGCACAGGAGGCTTGGAGCGAGCACGATTTTCCCCCTGCCATGCCGCCGGACTTTCTGCGGGATAACCCTCTCCGGCATCGACCGTCATCCGAGCTAAGCCCGAAGCCAGTCCCAAACTCTGCGGGTCGCGCCGCGTGGTAACTTCAAAAGGAAGGTACTGAGGTTCGCGGGACGCCCAAAGTTCGAATACGGTTTCGCGCCGAATGGGATCAAAGCCGATTTTTCTGACTTGTAATCCCATTTCATGCTGGAGGACCGGCACCGAAACTTGTATCCGGAGGTCCTCGGGCCGCAGTTTCCCACGCCCGGATATTCCCTTTTGGGCTAGATCGTTCTGGATGGCCTGGAATATTTCCCGGCGCGAAAGCAGGCCGGGCCCTCGATGCGGGATCACTTCACTCTCCTCGGGGGACGCCACCAACGCTTTGCCTAACGGAACGTGGGCTGAACGTGCATCCGCGCACGGCGTCACGATCGACACTAGCAAGACAGCGCCGACGACTCGGACTTTAGAAACTGCGGACACGGGGTTGCGCGCTCCACTAATGGGACATTTGGTTAACGTCTTGCAACATCTGATCCGCCGCCTGCACGACCTTCGAGTTGGACTCATAGGCTCGCTGCGTGACGATCATCTGAATGAATTCGTCCACCACGTTGACGTTGGAGTCTTCCAGGTAGTCTTGCAGCAGGGTGCCCAGGCCCTCCGACCCGCCGGGAGTCCCCACGATGGGATCACCCGAGGCCGTGGTAGGGGTAAAGTAGGAGTTGCCATTGGCCAGGAGCCCCCCAGGGTTCGGAAAGGTCGCCAGTTGAATGGTGCCGACCTGCTGGGCATTTGTCTGGCCCGGCATGGTTACCGTTACGGTTCCATCTGTCCCAATGCTGATGTTGGTGGCGCCGTTGGGAATGGCCACCGACGGCTGCAGGGGATCACCCTCGGCGGTAACGATATTTCCCTGCTGGTCCAAATGGAAGTTGCCCGCGCGCGTGTAAGCGATTTCCCCATTCACCTGCTTGACCTGAAAGAAGCCCGCGCCCTGAATCATCAAATCCAGGGTATTTCCGGTGTTGTCAGCATCGCCTTGGGTTTGCAGGACTTCAGAAGCCGAGGCGCGGGTGCCCAAACCGATTTGCAGGCCCGCCGACACCGTCGTCTGCTGCGTAGCCGCCGAACCCGGCACGACCATGTCCTGATAAATCAAATCCTCAAACTGCAGCCGGGTCCCACGGAAACCGGTGGTGCTGGCGTTCGCCAGGTTGTTGGCGATGTTATCGAGATTCAGTTGCTGGGCGAGCATGCCGCTCGCGGCCGTGTATAAAGCTCGAAACATATCCTCTCCTCGGAGCAGTGGTTAGTGGCTAGTGGATAGTGGCTAGTTACTGACGACTTACGGTTGGTGGCTAGCCACTGAGCACTAACCACTGACCACTGCCTTTAAGACACGCGCGAAAGATCTTGGGCGGGCGCGTTGTTAAAAACGGAATGGAAAATCGACAGCGCTTGTTCCAGAAGTTGCGCGTGCCGCTGAAGCGTAATCAAACTGACCGTCGCCACCACGGGATTCAGATTGGAACTCTCCAGCATTCCTTGCGACAGCCGCGGGTCGTCGGCAGGTAGTTCAGATCCCGCGGGCGCCCGGTAGTAGGAATCCCCTTCCGCCGACAGGGAAGCCCCCGACTTGAAGGTAACAAGCTTCAACTGTGCCACCACCGCGCCCTGCTGTGAAATCGTGCCGTCGGAGCTGATCGTAATCGGTCCGCCGGGAAGTTCGACGGGGCCTTGCTCACCCATCACCTGGTCGCCGGTTGCCGTCAAGAGGCGGCCGGCGGCGTCCGTGTGGAAGTTTCCGTTGCGGGTATAACGTATTCCCGCGGGCGTCTGGACCACAAAGAAACCGGAGCCTTCCACCGCCAAGTCCAGGTCGTTCCCGGTCTTTTGGAATTCCCCGGTTTTCATGTCCACCGCCGCTCCTCCCAGCACCCCATAGTTGTTCACGGCTTGGTTAAGAGAGCTGAGGCGGCGGCTACCCATTGTGGCCTCGAGAGAACGGTAGAATTCCACCTGCGCCTTGTACCCGGTTGTATTCAAATTGGCGATGTTGCTCGCGGATAAATCCAGGGCGTCCGTCTTCGCCAGCAAACCCGTGCAGGCGGCATAAAACCCGCTGTCCATATCGCTACTCCCCGCAGTGTCTAATGCAGGGCGGATACCATGCGCGGCGCATGGCACTTTATCGATTTAGCTGGTTAAGAATGAAGTGCTTAACGAGTTGGAGGGATAAGATGAGGCGGAATCGAGCTGAGGAGAATGTGCCGAGTCCCGGTAGGAGGCTGGGCAAGACATGCCCAGATGGGCCCCCGCGCGGGTTTCACTATCTGTTTTCCGCGGGTAGTGGTGCAGTTTGACGTCGAGGCGGCTTTACGACGTCATTTGGCGAGGTAAACTCGCCGCTACAAAATCAAACTGTACCACTACCTTTCCGCGAAATCCCTTGCGTGCACAGCAAAGCGGACGCAGGATAGGCGGTTGAATTGTAGTCAACAAGATAGTGGATGACCGTGGCATTGAGAGCCTGAAGATCGTGGAGGTGGCCGGAATGGTGACCGACGAAACCCTGCGTCTGGCGACGGACCGTTTGGTGGCGCATTTCCGTCCGCAGCGCGTGATTCTCTTCGGCTCACAGGCTCGGGGAACTGCCGACGCGCGCAGCGATGTGGATTTGCTCGTCATCTGTCCAGTCCCCCCGGGGCCAGGCATCCGCCGGGCGCTTATGGTGGCAATGGATCGAGCCCTCCGTGGGGTGGAGATCGCCACTGACTTTGTCATCCTTACGCCTGAGGAGTTTGAGCGCGACCGCCAGATCCCGGGCACCATGGCGCGCCCCGCCTGGCGAGAGGGGAAAGGGCTCTATGAAGCCTCCTGACGCCCCATCCGCGAAAAAGTCAGGCAATGGCTGGCGTACGCCGACGAAGACTTGCGAGTTGCTCGCCATGGATTTACGATACTTGAGACTCCTTCCTGCCGGGTGATTGCCTTCCACGCCCAGCAATGCCCGAGAAGTACCTGAAAGCCTCTCTGGTCTTCCGAGGAGTGGATTTTCCCTACACGCACAATCTGCGGCCGTTGCTGGACCTCTGTACTGCCACCGCGCCTTGGGCAGAGCAATTACGGGATGCCGAAGAGCTCAGCCCGTACGCCGTCACGGCAAGATATCCGGGCGAGGATTTAGAAGTAAGTGAGACCGAAGCGCGCCGCGCCGTCGAAATCGCCGAAAGGGCGCGACAGGTAATCAGGAGCGCCCTTCAGGAGGAAGGTTTGGAGGCCAATTCGGAAAACGAACCATCATGAGCGCAACCTTCCCGCAACTCATTATCAATTCGCCCTAGGCCGACCCCGCCCGTTCGCCTGGGCAAGACCCGCCCAGGAGGGATTCCAGCCACCTACGACCTACCACCTACCTCGCCGATGCGCCACTTGAGAAGCGCCGGCTTGCCCTTGTATTCGGGCCTCACCGAAGACGCGGGCAGGACAATATCGACATCCAACCGTTCGACTCCCGGTCCGTCATCACTTTGAACGAACCCTTGGCTTGCGTTCGCGCGACGGCGGGGTCAGGACTGGTCGCCGTGGCGACAACGTGGCTACAAACGCTAGCCAGCACTGCAAGGTGGATTCCGTTGAGTTATTGTTGGCCAGGAGTCGCTGCTGAGATACACTATGTCTCCCGCATCATCACGTGGGCCGGTGCCATGGTTTGTCGGGAATCGTAGCGAACCAATGCCTGAACAACTTCCAAACGGATGGGTAAGGACTACGCTTGGCGAAATCGTGGAGCCGTCGCGAGAGCGTGTTTTGCCGGCAGAAGTCCCTGCCATGCCCTACGTCGGCTTGGAGCACATCCAGCCACAAACGATGAGGCTCCTTGGACATGAAAACGCTCGCGAGGTTCGCAGTTCTTCCGTGCGATTTTCGAAGGGTGATGTGCTTTACGGGAAGTTGCGGCCTTACCTGAATAAGGTGTGGGTCGCGGAGTTCGACGGGCTTTGCTCCGCAGAATTTCTTGTTTTTCCAAAATGCGAAGGGTTGAACAGTCAGTTTCTCGCCGCGCGGTTGAATGCGGAGGATTTCGTTAACTTTGCAAACGGACAGGTGAGCGGTGAACGTCCGCGCGTCGGTTTCGAGAAACTGTCATCATTTTCCATCATGCTGCCTCCTACTGCCGAACAGCAAAGGATTATCGATAGGCTGAACGCAGCACTATCTGGACTGGAACGAGCGGGAAAAGTCTCACGCCGTGCGCTCGAACGACTCCAGCGGTATCGCGCCGCGGTCCTGCGTGCAGCCGTCACCGGAAAGCTCACCCGTGCATGGCGTCAAACCCAGCAGAATAATGTAAAGGGAGATGCCGGAACCGGCCAGGCTCTACCTCTCCGTCTCCTGGCAGCCCGTCGTACTACCTGGGAAAAAGCTGAGTCCGAACGCCTCCGCGCCATCGGCAATAACTTGGAAAACAGCAAATGGAAATCCCGCTATCGAGAACCAATTTCACCAGACGCCGCTGACCTGCCTGAATTGCCTAAGGGATGGTTCTGGGTGAGCGTAGACCAAGTCGCGTCCGGTCAGCCGGGGGCAATTCAGAGCGGGCCTTTCGGTAGCCAGCTTCTCCATTCCGAGTTCGTGGACAGAGGCATCCTAGCTATCGGAATCGATAATGTTCTTGACGGTACATTTTCCCTCGGGCTTCAGCATCGAATAACTCCTCAAAAGTACGACAGCCTAAAGAAGTTCACCGCGAACCCTCTCGATGTTGTCGTCACCGTGATGTCCACAGTGGGGCGGGTATGCGTTCTTCCGGAAAATCTTGAGTTGGCGATCATAACAAAGCACTGCTATCGCATCACGCCCGCCAAGGATTGGGTCGAACCCGAATATCTCAGCATTGCCCTGCGCGCCGACGCTCCCACGCGACGGCACATCTTTGGACATATCAGAGGTCAAACGCGCCCGGGCATAAATGGAAAGATTTTAAAAGCCGCGCCTCTGGGACTGCCACCCGTCGCTGAGCAGTTGGAGATCATCCATGAAGTCGGGGGGCGCCTATCGTTGGCCGATCACCTCGCAACGCGCCTACAACAGCAACTCACGCGTGCGGGCGACGCGCGCAGTTTGCTCCTGCGCGATGCGTTTTCCGGCCGACTCGTCCCCCAAAGCCCGACGGACGATCCCGCCTCGTTGCTGCTAGAACGCATCCGAGTCGAGAAGGCTCGAAAAGAAGCCGAGCGAAAAGAGGCGGGCCAGAGCCGCCAACTCGCAAAAGAGAGTAAAGGTGTTGCCATGAAGCAGCCCCCCCCATCTATCGAGACCTTAAGAGGCGCCTGGGAGAAACATGGTATCGAGACTGGTGCCCGCCGTCTATTCGATGAAGCGGGATATGCCCCCAGCGAAGTGGTTCAGTTTTACGAAGCACTCAGAGCTATCCCAGAACTCCGAGCGGCATTTGAACAAGCATCACCGGGGAGCAGCGAGCAGCAACAGCCGATCATGCAACTTGGGCAGGCCCACGAACAATCGAAAGGTCACTTTCGCCTCATCGAGCTCTGGCTGGAGGATTTTAAGAATCTAAAGGGCTACACCGTCCGCTTTGATCGCACCCAAAGTTTGGATGTCATCCTCGGCTGGAATGGAACGGGCAAGTCCAATCTATTTGAAGCTCTCATCATTATCTTTCGCGACCTCCACGACTGGTGGGAGAAGAACCACTGGCCCGACACGCCAATGAATGGCTTTCGACTGAGCTACGAAATGGGTGGACACATCGTGGAAGTCACTTGGCGTCCGGGGCAAATGAAGCGTCCCGATTTGAAGAGAGGGGCGAGTGCCGGGAAGGAAACCGGCGAATCTAGCTTGGAACCCATCAGACGGGAAGACTTGCCATTGCCACGCTTCGTGTTTGGCTACTACTCGGGCCCAACCAATCGCCTTGCTGAGCATTTCCTACCAATGAAGCAAGCCCACTACGATCGCCTGCGCGAGGCAACGGCTGATGATCCCGAAACTTTGGCCAGGTTGCTGGAGCAACGGAGATTTTTCTGTGCCGAGTCTTATCAGGCCAAATACGTTCTGCTCTGGTTCCTACTTGGATTCTCCTACAGGGAAGATCCGGAAATCAGTGAGTTTCTCGCGAATCGGCTGAGGATAGTGGGCTTTGAGTCTGTCCTGTTCATCATTCGCAAGCCGCGCTGGGCGAAGGCAGGGAGCAAAGCAGAGAATTTCTGGGACGCAACTGGAGTTATGCGACTGGTTATGGAGCGGCTTCGCCGCCATGCAATTGCGCCGATGATTCTGAAGCAGAAAGTTAGCTACGGATACCGATCATCCACGGAAGACCACTACTATTTCTTCCTGCCGGACCTTAAAAGTCTGCATTCGTTTGCAGCCGCGTATCAGGATGCTCAAACCTTCTTTATGGCTCTCGAGAGCACTGACTTTTCGGAACTGATTCATGATGTAAAGATTCAGGTCCGCGTCAAGGCGAGCAAGACAGAAGAGGTTTCGATCACTTTCCACCAACTGAGCGAGGGTGAGCAGCAATTGCTGATGGTCTTGGGTTTAATGCGTTTCACGAAGTCTCATCAGTCGCTCGTGCTGCTCGACGAGCCGGATACCCACCTGAACCCCCAATGGAGTGTTGGTTACCTCAAGGACCTGGCGCAAGCGATGAGCGACAACGCTCTTGGGTCGACGGAGCAGCAGACCAGCCAAATTTTGATTGCCACCCACGACCCGCTTGTTATCGCGAGTCTCGTTAAAGAGCAGGTTCACTTGCTCAAACGCGACGTGGACACATTAAGATGCTATTGGGAGCAAGCCGCTGAGGACCCTCGCGGGCTGGGCTTTACCGGAATTCTCACAAGCGAAATGTTTGGGTTCAGATCGGACTTGGATTCGGTGACATTGGACCTCCTCGACAAGCAGGTTGACCTTGCCGGCAAGGAAACTTTGAGCCAGGATGAGGCTGGCGAGCTTGAGAGCATAACCCAAAGAGTGGAGAAACTGGGTTTCAAGTCGGCGAGCTCCGATCCGTACTATCGAGCATTTATCAGGGCTGTAGTAAGTCGCCAAAGGGTCCGGGACCTATTCCTCAAACCAACCCTGACAAAACCTGACTTCGACGTGCTGCAGCGTGAGACAACCGAAATCCTTGCGGAACTTGAAGCGGAAGAAGAAAAGAGAAAATGAGATTCATCCTGCAGGATGACGTTTCCGATCGCCTACCCCGTAACTGGGACGATCTGGTCAACAAGGCCAAAGCCTACGTAGAAGCCGAGGTTGCGACGGAGCGCGCGAAAGCTGTGGCTGCCGGGAAATCACCGGAGGAAATTGAAAAACTTACGCTCGCGGCGCGTCACAAAGCGATCAATGCCAGAAGCAGTGTTTGGCGTGCCGCGGCGGAGGCTCTGGGAGCCGCGAGCTACGAGAAATGCTGGTATTGCGAGTGCCGTCAGGAGCGTTCGGACATGCCCGTTGATCACTTCAGGCCGAAAAACAATGTATTGGGGGAGGTCGACCACCCTGGTTATTGGTGGCTCGCGTTCGACTGGAAGAATTATCGCTACTCTTGCACATACTGCAATAGCATGCGTCGAGACGTCGAGGGTGGAACCTCGGGAGGCAAACACGACTATTTTCCGATCATTCCGCCCCCGCCACATGCCCGGTGTGAAACCGACCCGAAGGACAGAGCGAAACTACTAGACCCAACGGACGACGATGACACCAAGCTATTGACTTTCTTGCCAAACGGATTCCCCCGCCCAGCGAAGGACGATCCGGTTTCAATCGATCGAGTCTTGGAGAGCGTACGACTGTATCACCTAGACCACCGGCCACTTGTGAACAGGCGCAAGCGTATAGCCGATGAGATATCTCAACATGTGAACGAAGCGAATGCAGCGTTCGCCATACACAACGATACCGGATACAAATTGCACAAGACAGAGGTTATCAAACGCGTACGTGCGAACGCCGACTTTTCAACCGCCGCCCGTGTTTATCTTCAGGCCTATCGCACTTACCAATGGGTGGAGGAAATTTTGGGTCGTGACTTATGACGGTTGCTATTAAAGCGAGCGCCCTTGTCCAAAGAGTTTGGAACTACGCCCACATCTTCAGGGATGACGGGCTGGCGTTCATGGATTACACCGAACAGATTACTTATCTACTCTTCCTTAAGATGGCATGGGAACAGCGGGGATCCGGCGGGAATGAGGTTCCATCACGTTACACTTGGGGCGCACTAAAGAACATCAAAGACAATGCGAAACGTTTGGAGCGGTATCACCAGGGCTTGCGCAAATTGAGTGAACAGCCGGGTCTAATAGGCCTCATCTTCACAAAGCCGCAGAGCAAGATAAACGATCCCGCCAAACTTCACCTCCTTATTCAAATGATTGATGCCGAGGATTGGTCCGCGCTTGACCAAGACGTAAAAGGTGAAGTCTACGAAGGCTTGCTGGCCAGAAACGCTGAGGATGTTCGGGGCGGGGCAGGGCAGTACTTCACGCCCCGGCCGGTCATCCGGGCTATCGTCAAAGTCATGCGACCTGAACCGATGATGCGGATTTCCGATCCCGCATGTGGGTCGGGCGGTTTTCTGTTGGCAGCCTTCGAGTATCTCAAAGGCGAAGTGACTAACAATGGGGAGGCTGATTTTCTGCGTACAATGGCTTTGCACGGGACGGACCTGGTTCCAAACGTCGCGCGGCTGTGCGCGATGAACCTTTTTCTTCACGGGATTGGAACCGACCATGAACACCCGGTCGTCTCGATTTGTGACAGCCTGGAATTGAAGGCTGAGCCGGAGGAGCCTGTAGACATGGTTCTTACGAATCCGCCTTTCGGGAAGAAGAGCAGCTTCACCATCATCGGCGCTAGTGGGAGGACCCACACCGATAAGATTTCTTACGAGCGACCGGATTTCTGGGCTACAACGAGCAACAAACAACTCAACTTCGTCCAGCACGTTTACTCAATGCTCAAGGAATCCGGCCGCGCTGCGGTGGTCGTTCCGGACAATGTCCTCTTTGAAGGCGGTGCAGGCGAGAAGATTCGACGGACGCTGCTTGAGCGGTGCGAAGTTCACACTCTGTTGCGCCTACCGACCGGCATCTGGTATTCGCCCGGCGTAAAGGCCAATGTGCTTTTCTTCGACAAGAAGCCAGTGACAAACACTCCGGCAACAAAGGAAGTTTGGGTCTATGATCTGCGGTCCAACCAAACATTTTCGATCAGGCAAAACCAGATCAGGACCGAAGACTTGACGGATTTCATAGAGTGCTACCGCGCTGACGACCCCACTCAGCGCAAGGAAACTGCTCGCTTTCGGCGATTCACATATTCCGAGATCATTGCAAGAGATAAAGCAAATCTCGACATCCACTGGGAACCCGCGACGACAGAGGCCAGAGAGCACGAGACTCCTCAAGCGCTAATGAAGGAAATTCTGAAAGATCTTGAGGAAGCGATGAGAGAGTTTGCCGCTGCTGAGTCAGAAATTCGTGGTGAGCGGTCACAGTCAGCGCAGTCCTGAGCGTGAAGTTTTCTCATGCACGATGCCCGTCCCGCAACCGGACGTCATAAATCTGTATAGGGCACACCGCTGCCGTCGCTCTCCGATTGTCGCCGAGCATCGCAGCCCGCGCACGACACTAGCTTCCCGGCAGCGACATTTTGTAGCCTCTAATCCTGGTAGATTCATCTTGACTTCCATAGTATAGCTGTGCATAATAACTATGTGTTATTATGGGGTGTAGTTATGCCCGCAAGCAAGTCTCCCTCCTTCTCGAATTTCAATCTGTCCAACCCAAGAAGTCCGTAGGGCAAGATTCCGGCGTCAGGATGGGAGAGACGGAGATCCGAGGGTCATGCAGAGGACGGACCCCCTAGGTGGCAGATCGTAGGTAGTAGATGGGGAACCACAGGAAACAGTGCTGACTCCGAATTCGCCCGCGGCTCTCCATTATGTTTAAGAAACAAAATGGGTTAGCAATGAGTAGCGAAAATCGTGCAAAGGCTTATGTCATTGAAAATAGGATACTTAGTTCATTGTTAGTGGCGGGCTAGCGAAAAAACGCGGGGGGGGAAATGAAGGTAACCTCCATTATGTTATTGAAAACAAATGTAGAAAAAATGTCCGAAATAGGGCTCTCCATTATGTTGATGAAAAGAAATATAGTTACAGGCGTCTCTCCATTATATTGATGAAACGAAAGGGAGTTACTTAAGAACAGTGCCGAGTGGATAGTGGCTAGTGGCAAGTGACGAGCGACAAAATCCGGAGGCTGGCGTCCGAAGTTCAAGGTTTCGAAGACGGCGGCGTGGGGCGGCAAAGTGCATAGCCGGTGAGCAGTCTGACACCCGCCACCTCTCCAGGCGACACCGACGACGACCAACTCCCCGCGTGACACACTTCCCCGCTTCGGCTATCGGCGGTGCCGGGTGAGGAGATGAACCAAATCGCCGACCGCGCACATCGCCAATCACAAGAGCAGTGACAAGTGACGAGTGACAAGCGGAAACGCAAGGCGTAGGGCAAAGGTAACAGGGAACAGCACGCGGAAAAGCGGTGACGAGTGACAAGCAAAATTACCGATGCCGGATTGCGTCGATCGAAAATCCAAAATCGAAAATCCAGACTACTGGCCGTCTCGGTCAGCTCGCGTGGAGGTCGAGCGTCATCCAGATGAGCGCTCCCTCGAAGGTTTTGGCCACTTGGATTCTCATGCCGTCGGCCAGGGGGTACATTTCGTAATCCTTCCCGCTCACGACGGTTGGGACAGAGAGCATGCATTGCGCGGCGACATCCGAAACCTGCCCTTTGAAAGATCCCGCCACCATATTGCAGATCTCTCCCAGCGCATCGCGGATGCACTCCGCCGAGGTGCTTTCTTCGGTGCCCAGCATTTTGCCGGCGATCCGCGCGGCCGAGGCGTAGCTACAACGGAAACTCAAGACGCCGCACAGGTCTCCGGCCAAACCAATCATGGCGGTGTAATCGGCAACGCGCGGCAAAGTGGCCTGGTCCGAGGAACCCAAGGGGCTCCCGACCATCATCTCAAAAACCTCCGCGGCGGCGCTGCCAAGAACCTGCGTGAATCGATCCTGCGTCTCTTCACGAGGAAGTGCCGCGATCCTGGAAGCATATTTGCCGGGGCCGGAGGACTTGGCCGAAATGATGAGTTGTACCCGGCTGGGACTTTCACCTTGATATTCAGAGTTCATGATTACCCTTGTAGAAGAGGAATAATTCGATCCTTAATCTGGTCCGGCGTGAAGGGCTTGCGGATGTAACCCCGCGCGCCGCTGGAAAGGGCCTGTACCACGTGCGCTTCGCCGGCTTCCGTCGTGATCATCACGATGGGCACGCCGTGGGCATTCTCAACCGCCTGAAGCTGCCGGACCAGTTCGAGCCCATCCATGGACGGCATGTTGATATCGCTCAAGATCAAGTCCACGCGAGTTTGCTGCATGCGCGCCAATGCCTCCACGCCATTGCTTGCCTCAAAGACTTCTATGAGTTCCAAACCCGCCTGGCAGAGGGAGCGGTGTACAATCTTTCGCATCACGGACGAGTCATCCACAATCAATACGCGTAGTGCGATCATACTTACCCCTCATATTCCCGGAAGGGATTTTTGGGAATTCCGCCGCCGAACAGCCCGGACGCACCGAATTCCATGAGCTGAATTAAATGCAGAAAGTCCGCTTCGAGCATCTCGGCCAGTTCATCCACCGCGTCCGGCTTTAACTGAGGCAGGCAGGCTTGCAGAATGTCCTGATCCTGCACGCCCGAGGGTTCGTAAAGTTCGGGTGGAACAGATCCCAGCACGATTCCGCGCCGAACGCAGAACTGGTCGGCGGCAGCCACGACTCCCACCAATTGTGAATCTTGCGTGGCTTCCTGGGGGTGGTGATGGCTCACCATGACTTCCAACAAGGCAGGGGAGAAATTCCATGAAATTCCAATCCAGCGGCCTACTTCGCAATGATCGATTCCAAAGTACTCTCGTTCCAACTCCACGGACTCACCCCAACCGCGAGTAGCCGAGTGGTCCGACTCCGGCGGCTGCATCGACGTCATCATCAGAAGAGGCAGTGCCCCGATGTCGTGCAAAAGCCCGGCGAGGTAAGCCTGCTCCGGCTGGGAGTAGCCGGTCGCCCGAGCAATCCTTTCGCTGAGCGTCGCCGCGAGGAAACAATGGCCCCAGAATGATTGAATGTCTTCCGATGCCACGCGGCGCCCAACATACTCGACCAACGAGCAGGTCAGGACCATCGTGCGGAGCCTTTCGGTTCCCACCAGCATGATCGCATGGTCGAACTTCGTCACGCGGTCGCGTGAACCCATGAATGCGGAGTTGCACAATCGCAAGAGTTGCGCCGTCAGACTGGGGTCCGTCCGAATGACTTCCACTACACGTTTGAGATTGACCGGACTCGCCGCCAACAAACTATTGAGTTCGAACACGTACGCGGGCAGGGTGGGTAATCCCTCGGAAAGTGAAGTCAATAAGGCGAGCTTGCGGCTTTGCCTTGCCTCCGGGTCTTCGGCAATGGCGGGGACCGGCGCAATCGAAAGCGCTTGGTGGCTTGTGTCTTCAACCCTTTCCGGAGACGCCAGTTCAACTTTGTCATTTGACATTTGCGTTATCCCCATCCACCACGTGAGCACATCGGCAGTATGCTCTCAGTCTTTAGCGACGCACTGTTTCCGGCTCTCTTCCCAAGAACTTCGTAGAGCGTGTACCATTATTTCTTTCCCCGCACGCGCGGCTGAGATCAAATGTGAAGGCGAGGTTGTAAATGACGGAGCATCCCGGTCCGGCGCCGGTGCTTGACCTTATCCAGGCATTTCGGCGATCGAAAACCATGTTTGCCGCAGTATCGCTGGGAGTTTTCGATCGTTTGGGCGATGGCGCATCTGACGTCATAACGCTTGCTCGAAAGTTGGGCGCGAACGTGGACGCACTCGAGCGCTTGCTGGATTCGTGCGTAGCGCTGGGCCTCCTTACGAAAGAGAATGCGCTCTATTCCAACTCAACCGTGGCCGCAACATACCTGGCGCGGTCTAGCCCAAAGACGCTGGCGGGTTACGTTCTCTATTCCGACCGCGCGCTCTATCCGCTGTGGGGAAACTTGGAAGCGGCGATTCGTGAAGGCACCAACCGTTGGCAGCAGACCTTCGGGGGTGAAGGAGCGATCTTCGAGCATTTCTTTCGCACGCAGGAGGCGCGGCAAGATTTTCTGAGCGGCATGAACGGTTTCGGCCAATTGAGTTCGCCCGCCGTGGTCGAAGCGTTTGATCTCGGACGGTTCCACCGTTTGGTGGATCTCGGCGGCGGTACGGGTCACTTGGCGCTGGCCGCATGCGAGCGTTACCCGCAACTTCGCGGCGTTATTTATGACCTACCCGCTGCGATTTCCACCGCCGGCGAGTATGTTGGACAAGGGGCCATTGGGGACCGTACGACACTGTTAGCGGGTGACTTTTTTACTGACCCCCTGCCGGAAGCGGACATTTTTACCCTCGGCCGCATTTTGCACGACTGGTCGGATGAAAAGTCCCAAACTCTGCTGAGGAAGGTTTGGGAGCGTCTTCCCACTGGCGGGGCGCTCCTGATCGCCGAAAAGCTCCTCGACGACGACAAGACCGGTCCCCTACCGGCATTGATGCAATCGCTCAACATGCTGGTCTGCACGGAGGGCAAGGAGCGCACGCTGGCCGAGTACACCGCCCTGCTGCGCCAAGCGGGATTTACCCAGGTCGAGGCAAAAGTGACCACCGCCCCACTCGACGCCATTCTGGCCGTGAAAGGTTGACGGCACCCAAGCGGAAAGCGACCAGCATGGTATCATCTTGATTCTTTTGGCCTGCCACATAGAACTCGGCCGAGACTTTCAACTTTGGAATAGATTGGGGTGAAAATGGATCTCATCACACGACGTGAAGTGCTGACCCGCGCCAAGCAAGCCGGAGCCGCTCTGGCCGTTGGACTGCCGATGACAGGCGCCGCTCTGGGAACTCCGCAGAAGTCCCCGCCGTCGAAGCTCAAGGTGATCGTGGCGGGCGGGCATCCGGGCGACCCGGAGTACGGTTGCGGCGGCACGGTCGCTCGTTACAGCGATCTTGGCCATGAGGTGGTTCTGCTCTACTTGAATAACGGGGAGTGGCCCGCCGCGCAGGGAGGAGAGCCCGCCCACATCCGCATGGCCGAGGCTAGCAAAGCCTGCGAAATCCTGAAGGCTCGCCCGCTGTATGCCGGGCAGGTGAATGGTCACGCCGTGCTCGATGCTGCGCACTTCGACGACTTCCGCAAGATTCTGGAGGCGGAGCGCCCCGACGTGGTGTTTACACAATGGCCCATCGACGGCCACCGCGACCATCGCGCCACCAACGCCCTGGCCTTCGACGCCTGGCTTCACCTGGAGAAGAAGTTTGCGCTCTATTATTATGAAGTTTCGAATGGAGAAGACACCCTGCAATTCAGTCCCACGCACCATGTGGACATCACCGCGATGGAGCCGCGCAAACACGCCGCCTGCTATGCGCACGCTTCCCAGACCCCGGACCGATATTACGAATTGCAGGATCTCGTGGCCCGGTTTCGAGGCGTCGAAAGCGGCTACAAACGGGCCGAGGCGTTTGTGCTTCAGCTCGGAAGCCCCTTCGAGGCCCTGCCGGCGGAGAACAGTAGGCAGTAAGCAGAAGGCGGTAGGCCGAAGGCAGGAAGCACGGGGGCGTGGCACGGGCATCTTGCCCGTGTAAGTCATGGCCAGGATGGCCATGCCACATCGGGCAGTGGGCAGAAAGCAGTAAGCACAAGGCAGTTGGCCCAACTTCCACATCTGGTGGGATGAGATGTTGTATTTACAATAGGTTGCGATTTCATTCCGTCACTATGGAGAGAGGTCGTGCCAAGTTCTCACGGGTTTCATGACCTCCGAGGGGATCTTCA
>JBKQVI010000614.1:0-4476 GCA_052139985.1 Terriglobia bacterium | reverse complement strand
CCCCCCCCCCGCGCCCATGCATACCACCATCATCTAAAACACTAGAGTGACATGCGTTAGAACGTAAGCCTCAAGCCTAGCTGAATCTCGCGCTCGTTGGTCGGAGTGCTGGATGAGACCCCAAAACCCGGCGAGCCGAGGTTTTGGCCTCCGCCAAATGAGTTATTGGCCACGCCACTCGCGCCGGGCGATGAAAAGGTGGCTAGGTTCAAGATGTTGAAGAACTCAGCGCGGAATTGCACGGTTATCCTCTCCGTGATTCGCGTGTCCTTGATAACCGAAAAGTCGAAGTTGGACCAGCCAGGGCCAGTGAATGTATCTCGCCCCAGAGTTCCGGGACCGGGCATCACCTGATCGCCATTCACCGGACTGATGACGGTCGGTAGATCGAAAAATCCAGTGCCAACCCCGTTCATACTGCTGCCGTCGGGGTTAACTCCGATGACATCAGTCGAAAAGAACTGCGGCTGACTGCCCTCCCGCGGACTGAGGGTAGCCTTCTTCAGGAAAAACGGCCGGTTAGAGCCACCTTCACCGTATTGCAAGGTTCCGTAAGAAGAACCCACGGTGAATGGGTACCCGGTCTGCGACTGGAAAATACCCAAGAACTCCCATCCGTTCGTAAGCCGCTTGGGAAGACGCGACAAGGAGTCCCAGTGACCGATGGGCAGGTCGTACTCAAAATTGGCCACGAAGCGCTGGACGATATTGTAAGCGGCGGGAGCGTACTCGCACTTGAGGCAGTTCGGATTCTGCATGTTGGTCGCTCCGGTGTTCCATACCGAATCGGCATCCGTCATATCCTTGGCCCAGGTGTAATTGGCTTGGAATTGGATGCCGTGTGCCGGGGAAATCTTGCGTGCCTGAAGTTGCAGGGCATGGTAGCTGGAGTGGCCACCGTTGTAGAAAACCTGCATTTCACCAAGACCGGGAGTGGTGTTGCTGTAGGGCGTGTATTGGGGTTCGGCGCCGCTATACGCATTGGGATACCACTGGTTGTAAAGAGACACGCCGGTGGTGGCAACGTAGGCGGCGGAAACCGCGATGCTGCCGGGGAACTCGTGCTCCAAAGTGACATTGCCGTTCATCGTATAGCCGTTCCTCATGGCGTCCGACGGATCGTCCACGAAGAGGTTACCCAGGATTGCCGCGTACGGGGCCAAGTTCACCGGCGTGTTCTTGGGAATGGTCTTGGTATTCCCATTGGCCGCAATCGGCTGCCCGGAAGTACTCGTCAGCACCGGCAGTGCAACGGAGAATGGGGTAAGGGAATACGGCGCGTTGAGCATGTAGTTTTCACTGGCGAGGGGAAAATTCACCAGGTCCTGGTCGGGATAAACGGTGGGAATCATGTTGGTGAAAACCCCGAAGCCGCCGCGGAAGGTGGTTTTGTGCCCAAGGTCAGCCGCCAAACCGAAACGGGGGCCAAAATCGCCAGCGAGACGATCCGCCGCCCACAACGGGTCGGGGTTCACCACAAATGTTCCGTAGAGACTGCCTTGGTCCTCAGGGCGCGCCATGCGGTTGCCAACTTCCCAGGGAACGGAAGCGTATTCGTAGCGCAGGCCGAGGTTCAGGGTCAGTCTCCGCGTGACTTTAAAGTCATCCTGGGCAAACGCCGCCATGGTCCACCGGCGCAGACCCCACCACACGCCGCCTCCTCCGGCTCCGGCTGGTCCAAAGCCTGGCACCGTAGTCGCGCGCTGATATTGATAGTCGCTGCCCTCCATCATACTGATGAGGCCGCTCGGACTGGCGTAGCCAACCGGCAGAGAGGTGCCGCCGTTAGTCGAGGGAATGGCTTCGGGCAAGGCCGTGCCCGGTTCGAATTCGTATTGGCCGCTGGGACCGGTTCCGGTGACCCCGGTGCCGTTGTCCCATTCGCGCCGATACTCTCCGCCGAAGGTGAAGGAATGGCGGCCGGTGGTCCAGTTAACAAAGTCCATCGGGTCAAAGACGGTCGTCGCGTATTTTGTCTCAAACGTGTCAGGCCCATAACATGAGAGGGTGCTATCGCTGGTGCAGCTCTGGGTCATGGTGTACTCGGCAGGTGTTTCCGGCACGCCCTCAATTCCCCGGTTCAGGGTAAAGGTGAAAGTGTTCAACAGGGTGGGGGAGAAGATGTGGGTCTCGCCTATGGCGTAGTTCCGCGCGTCCCCAATGTTGCTGCTGGAGAAATTCGATCCTCCCAGTACGGCCGCCCAGGCGTCGGTATCCCTCAGGATATGGTTGTCGTAGGAGGCGCGGGCGAAGAAGGTATCGCTGGAAGAAAAATGATGATCCAAACGCGCCGACCACTGGTCGTCGTTCGTCGGCTGAGAAAACTCGTAGGTATAGGTATTAGCCCCGTAAGATCCACCCGGGTTGTTGGGGAGCGGATACCGGCTGAGGACGCTCTGGGCCACGGGATTGAGCGGGACGAGAAGGTTATCCGGCTGTGGGTTGCTCGCGCTCGAGTTCGGGTCCGTGATCGTCACCGCTCCGGTCCTTTCGGCTGCGGTCGGAACAACGTTGCTAAACGGCTCACCGAGTCGTTGCCGCAATCCCGCGTATTGCACGAAGAAAAAGGTTTTGTCCTTCTTGATGGGTCCGCCGAATGTGCCGCCAAACTCATTCCTGCGGAAAGGCGAGACATTGCCCGAGCTCCCCGATCCATTGGCGAAGAAGTTGCGCGCGTCGAAAACGCTGTTACGCACAAATTCAAAGAGGCTTCCGTGAAACTGGTTGGTGCCGGATTTGCTTACGATCTGCGTGATGGTCCCGGCGCCCTGCCCATATTGGGCGGAGTAGTTGTTCTGCTGCACCTTGAACTCGGCAATCGCATCGAGATTAAAATTGGTGAATTGAAGCGTGCCCATCTCCGCGTCACTCGCGTCGGCGCCGTCTAAAGTCCCCACTGACGTCTCCCCCCGATTGCCGTTGCCGACCAGTTGATTGCTCATCCAGCCCATGCTGCCCGTGCTAGCCACCATGCCGGGCTGCATCGTCATCAGGCCCTCAATGTTCCGGCCGTTGAGGGGAAGGTTCTCCACCTGTTCCGTGGAAACCACCTGGGCGAGGGTTGCATTCGTGGTGTTGATCAACGGCGGCGCGGCATTCACTTCTACAGATTCAGTGACGCCGGACAGGACCAGCGTGAAGTCCACCGCGCGCTGCTGGGACACGTCCAACGTGATGTCGTTGGCGGTCCCGGTTTTGAAGCCGGCGGCCTCCGCGACGACTTTATAGGTACCGACCACCAAGCTCGGGATCGTGTAGGAGCCGGTGCCGGTGGTTTTGGTGGCTTGCGAAACTCCCGTGTCGATCCGCGTGGCCGTTACTTTGGCGCCCGCGATGACGGCTCCGCTGGGGTCGCTAACTGTGCCGGTAATCGTTCCTACTGCCTGCGCATGTGCAAATGGACAGTCGGCCAAGAGCGCCAACGTTGCCAAGAAAAGCAGGCTCGCCAGACACTTCTTCATGGGATCTCCTTGACCAAAGATTAGACCCGACGGTGCGCAAACTTGCAATGGAGCAGGACTGCAGCCTCGAACGCCAGCTTCCGCAGGGCGTCCAGAGTACACCAATCTTTCACTTTCTCATCATCCTTGTCAAGGGTGCGTTTGTGGAGTGGCAGGGGTACGTCAAAGTCGTGTCGATATGGAGTGCGGGAGCTTGCTCTCGCTTTCTGGGCGGGCAGCTTGCTGCCCGCCCAGAGCGCGCCAGCGAGCAGGCGCGCCGAAAGTGGCAGCAAGCAGCCGCACTCCATTCCCAATTCGCCCCGATCGCCATGATCCCGTTGTCTTACAGTCGTGGGACTTTGACGTGACCCTGTGTGGAGCCGCGGGCGCAGGGCATGACGTTTTGTCGCCCTCTCCGGCAAGCCTCGTAGCCCCTTTCCCACGGGTAGGAAATTAGGGGCCGGATTTGTAAAATCTTTTCCTACCGGCAGGAAATTGGCCCATTTTCCTCTTGACAACATAACTTGCCTCCGCGCTAGGCTTAGAGGGTGAGGAGCGCGCCGCCGGACGGAACGACTTTCGAATGGAGCGTCGGCTTTCCGCCGACACCCCCCAGCCGGCAAGATGCCGGCGGTACGGGTCGTAACGCCGGCTTCCAGCCGGCACTGGGCATCGAGGATGGTGGCGGTACATTCTCGGACTCTACCTCTCGGCCGGTGGCGGGTATCCACCCCGGCTCCAAGGCTCCGCCCCTCCGAATCGGGAGGGGAGCGGTTGTTTGGCCCGCCCCGATGGGTGGCCTTCACCCTCGAAAGGCACCGGCTATCCCACGATGTGTATGAAAATACGAGTACTTAGAGGAGATTCGTGGAACTTCCAGGAAATTGTATGTGGCTGAGGATAAATAACTTAGCGCACCGACTGGGTGTCGGCCAGGGGAAAAAAGGGGAATAAAAAATAAGGGATAGTCCCACGATGTTGATGAAAAAAAAGGAAGAAGGAAGTGACATATTGACTAATGCCACGATGTTGATGA
>JBKQVI010000613.1:0-13757 GCA_052139985.1 Terriglobia bacterium | reverse complement strand
GCGAGCCCTGCGCTACGTTTCCGAACCGCTCTTCTTCATCAACGCCGACGGTACGCGGCTTCATTCTCTCTAACGTCTACGATTCTCCCGTTCCAGTCGCTCGGCGAGAAACATCTTGAGCAAGGATTGATATGGGATATCACGTTGGTTGGCAAGCAGCTTCAGGCGGGCGATCATCGTAACCGGCAGGCGCACTGAAATCGTCCGCACCGAAGGCTTTAGGTTGGGAAAGGCGACGCGCTTTGCCTTTCCCCAATCGATATACTCGGTCGAGTCTTCGTGCGCCCAGAAATCCCTCTCTTCACCTTCAGAATCAAAAAGCGGAAGGGGCTTCAGGCCCTTCTTTTTCACCATAAGTTTCATAAAATCTCCGCTCCCTTCGGGTCATCTCCCTCGCCGAAATAACCCGGATCATACCCCGCCGCACGGTGAATGCTGCAAACAACAGCCGGTCCTGGTCTGTGCGACCGAGCGCGTAATATCGAGCCTCACGCTTCGAATGCCTTGGGTCGTGCCGAACGATAAGCGGCTGGTTGAAGAATACCTCTTCGCACTCGAAGTTTGCCACAGCATGCTTTTCCCAGTTCTTATCGCTATTTCCCTCGTCCCACTCGAACCCGACGCATTCTGTCCAAATTTCCACGTATATATCCTATATATACAGATACTATTTCAGAGTCAATGGCCAGGAGCAATTGGCTGTGTTTATATTTCGCCCTTTTTAGCTCATCAAAGGCGATTTGGATACGCCAAGAGGCCGAACGCCGTTCGGCCCTACATCGACCCCTGAGCCCTAATCCCGAATCCCGAACCCCTAATCCCCGGACTCTAGCCCCTGTTCCTGTTCTTCCACCACCTTGGCGGTTTCTTCCCACTCACGCATCAGCCGGGCGATTTCTTCGCGCCCATCTTCGATTAGCTTCGCGAGCCGCACGCTCTCCTCGGCGCTTTTGAAGTGGGCCGATTCCTGCCCATAGCCCTCGATCTCGGCTTCGAGGCGCGCCACCTGTTCTTCGATCTCGCGGCAGCGATCCTTCATCTCCTGAAGCCGAAGAGGGTTGACGCGTTTCGTTTTCACCGCAGGCGCGGTATCCGAAGCGTCTCGGGCGCGATCATCGGTGTGCGCATGGTGCGGAGTTGCGCGTTCCGCCACCAAATCCGGCATTCCGGGCAGGGTAAGATCGATCTGTTTTCCTTCCTTACGCCACAGGTAATCCTCGTAGTTGCCGGGAAAGACATGCACCTCGCCGCCGCCGATCTCAAACACCCGTGTGGCCAACTTATCGATGAAGTAGCGGTCGTGAGAGACAAATACTACTGTGCCCGTGTATTTCTCGATCGATTCCAGCAGCACGTCCTTGGCGCGCAGGTCGAGGTGATTGGTAGGCTCGTCGAGTAGCAGAAAGTTGGAGGGATGCAGCAGCATTCGCGCCAGCGCATAGCGATTGCGCTCGCCGCCGGAAAGCACGCGGATGCGCTTAAATACATCGTCTTCCGTGAACAGGAAGCATCCCAGCAGGCTGCGCAATTCCGTTTGAGTGCTCAGAGCCATGGGCGCCGCACGCGACAGGTCGTCCAGCAGGCGCGCCTCCGGGTCGAGCGCCTTGTACTGGTCCTGGGCGAAGTAATCCGCCTCAACGTTGTGGCCCAGCTTGAATTCTCCCGTGGTTAAGGGCTCAATACCCGCCAGCAGTTTGATGAGCGTGGATTTGCCCGCACCGTTCACGCCCACCAGAGCCACGCGATCGCCGCGGTCGATGGTGAAGCTCACATCACTGAAGACCTGTTTCGCGCCGTAGCTCTTGGCCACGCGCTGGAATTCTGCCACGCGCCTCCCGCTTGGCTTGGGTTGCGGGAACTTGAAGTGGATGGCCTTCTCTTCTTTCGGAACCTCGACGCGTTCCATCCGCTCGAGTTCCTTGATGCGGCTTTGCACTTGCTTGGCTTTGGTGGCCGTGTAGCGGAAGCGGTTGATGAAAACTTCGAGCTGTTCGACGCGCTCCTGCTGGTTCTGGTAAGCCGCTTCGATTTGGGCCCGCCGCTCCGTCTTTTCCTTCAGGTATTTTTCGTAATTGCCGGAGTAGAAGTGGACCCTCTGGTTCCAGATCTCGACCATCTTGTTGACCGTGACATCCAGAAAATAACGGTCGTGCGAGATCAACACATAGGCGTGGGGATAATCGTGCAGGTACTCTTCCAGCCAGTTGCGAGCCTCAAGGTCCAGGTGATTGGTGGGTTCGTCGAGTAGTAGCAGGTTGGGCTTTTCCAGCAGCAACTTGGCCAGGGCGATGCGCATCTGCCAGCCGCCGGAAAACTCTTCTGTGCGCCGATGCCAATCGGAAGGGGGGAATCCCAAACCGCCCAGCACCATTCCGACTTGCGCCTCAAGCGAGTAGCCGTCGCGATGCTGAAACTCGGTGTCGATCGCGTTGAAGCGATCGGCCACCTGCTGATACTCGGGCCCGGCCGGGTCAATTTCACCCATCTTCTCCATCAGGGTTTCCATCTCCTGTTCCATGGAGAGCAGGTCGCCGAACACCGACATACACTCCGCCATCACCGACCGCCCGGAAAGAGTCAGGCCGTCTTGCGGGAGATAACTGGCGGTGGTTCCCTTGGCGAAGCTTATTTCACCGTAATCGAGAGGCTCAAGCCGCGCCAGCACCCTGAGCAGTGTCGTCTTGCCCGTGCCGTTCGCGCCCACCAAGCCCACGCGGTCGCGCGGCGTGATGAGCCAGTCGAAGTTTTCAAACAATGTCTTGGGACCGAAGCGCTTTCCGGCCGCTGAAAGTTGGATCATAAAATCAGGGAATAGGGGACAGGAAATAGGGAACAAAGCAAAGCACAACCTTCGAATCGCATCGCGAAGGATAGTTGCTTTCCTTTGTTTTCATCAATATGTCCGGATGAACCTTCATTTTCAGAAATTGCTGCTGCAAGCATGGATCAAGTCACTGGCAAAATGTCCACAACCTGAGACGCAGCGCCTGAAACCTGAAACCTCTTCTCCCCCTTCCTTTATTTTGATGCACATAGCCGGATGAACCTTTATTTTTGAGATTTTGCTCGGTCATGGTTGGCCCGCGTCGCTCTCATAATGTCCATGGTTCGCCGGCATGGCCACGGCCCGAATCTCCCGCTCCGGGGCTACATTCGCCTTCAACTCCAGCATAACAGCTTTTGAGCGGCTTCTGCGCGGCGGAAACATGCTTTGCGATGAGTTGCCATCGGAGTCGGAACTCGTTGTCCTGTCGAGCCGGGAAGTGAACCGGGGCGAAATGCATCGTCCTTGCAAAGGGTGACCCGAGAGCCGACGCGCCGGAGAGCCAGCCTTATCATGAAGATTGTAGCCTATCACTACGGGCGTGTCAAGGGAGAAAGTCTCCGGGCCGTGTCCTAATTTGAGCGTAGCGCCGCCCTTGAGGGCGGCACATGCCGGGCTTGAGAGGCCGCGGAAAAAGCCACCGCCATTGCCGATCCCCGCAGGGGATCCAGATAGTAGCCGTGGCCAAGGGCGCGCTTCTTGCGCCCGCGGATCGCGAGCCCCTGATTTTTCCGACCCTGAAGGGGTCGCATCTCCCCACGTCGCAAGAAAAACCACGGGCGGAGGGGCAACGGGCATCGACCCTTACAGGGTCGGACCCGCCAGGGGCGCATTTGCCGGGGGCGTTGCCCCCGGCTATTTTATGCATCCCCTGCGGGGATAAAGCACGCCGCGGCATTTCTTCGCAGCTTGTTTACGCCGCCATTTGGCGAGGTGAACTCGCCGCTACAACGTGAGGCTGCGCCATTCCCACTGTCGGCGTTCCGCCGGCCATAGACCTTTTGACGCAAAGTCAACAACTCACTTGACACCGTTCTTTGTTGAACGCATAATCGCGCGCCAATAGGACATGGGGCGAGAGCCTGTCATGTTCCGCCTGGGTCGAGACGGCGACTTGCCGGACGTCCTGGCCAATGGCCACGAGCTGCGCGCAAACCGCGCGAAATCGCGAAGGAGAACCTCAGTTGGCGGATTATTCCCCAACGCCGACGCCGATCTTCACTCACATCGACGCCCGGATTCCCGTGCTTCGCCACGACCATGTGGCCATACTGCACCGTGGCGGGGCCTCAGCGGCGTGGGGGGCGGAATTTTTGGGCGAGGGACTGCGCCGAGGCCAGCGGTGCTGTTACCTGGCGCCTGCTTCCTTGCACGTGGCCATGCGCAAGCGTCTCGGCCTTCTCGGCTTTGACGTGGAGTGGCATCTCAGCGACCAGACGCTCCAATTCCCACCGGAGCCGCTGCGCGCCGGCAATATGTTGGATTGGGGCAAGAAATTCTTTGCCGAAGCCGAAATTGCCCATGTCCCCGCCATCCGCTGGCTGGAAGAGCGCGCCGTGTCCACGCTGGCAGGTATTTCCGTTCCGCAGTATTTTGAGCTGCACGTGCGCTTGAATTATCTGGTCAAGCAATATCCCGCCGCGGCCCTGTGCCTTTACGACATCGAAAATCTGGAGATACCGCGCCTCTTTTCGGCCATCGCCGTGCATCGCCACCTGTTGATAGAAGGCGTGCTGGTTCGGGACAATCCCTTCTACATACCCGCCGAAAAGTTTGTCGCCATGAATCCGGAAGACCGCGAGCGAGATCTCCGCGGCGTTTTCCGGGAAGTCGGGTTTGACTTGGAGAAACTGCTTTTAACCCTCGCAGGCTACGGCCAGCTCCAGCGGACTGCACAGGCGGGGTCCTGAAATTATGTTGTCCCACGCTCAACGCAGAATTGTGGTGCGGTGCTCAGTGGTTGTCGGAGTGCTGATCGGCCTTTGCGCATGGTGGGGGCCGAGACCCCTGCCACCTCTCACCGTGTCCCCGGCTCCAGTACGCTTTGACGGAGCTCGAGCGATGGAGTACACGCGGGCGGTGGCGGAAGAATTTCCCGACCGCGTCACCGGCACCGCCGCGGCGCACCGCGCGGCAAATTACCTGTTCGCCCAATTCCAGAAGCTGGGTTATCAGGTGAGCCGTCCGACGTTTCCCATCTGGCTCCGCGGCGAACGGGTGCAGGGGGAAAACGTCATTGCGTGGCTGGAAGGCGGCTCGCCCGAAAGCGTGGCCGTCATTGCCCATTACGATAGCCAGTTCACTTCTCACGAGGCCGCAGAAGACAACGCCTCCGGTGTCGGTGTGCTGCTCGAACTCGCTGCCGTTCTGCGCGATGGTCCGCATCCCCGCGACCTCATCTTCGCTGCGACCGACGCGGAGGAGTGGGGCATGATCGGGGCGCGGGAGCTGGTGGGATTCCTGAAGGAGCGCCGAACGGTGGCCGTCATTTCGATTGACTACCTCACGGCCGGGCCCGCCACCGGAATCGAAATGAGCTGCCAGGGCCAGTTCGCCGGCTACTCACCGCTTTGGCTGCGGCAATTGCTGGTTGCCTCGGGCCGCGCGCATAACGTCCAATTTGAGCAAACCACCGGCGTGCCGGAATGGATCGAGCGCGCGATGGAGATATCCCCCCAGGACCAGGGTCCGCTTCTGCGCGCCGGCATACCCGCCGTTAACCTCGGAACGGATTCGCCGGATGTCGAGGCTGTGCGCGCCCGCTACCACTCCACCGCGGACGTCTTTCGCAACTTCGAGCCCACGACATTTCAAATGGTCGGCTCGACCGTGGAACAAGCCGTTCTCACCCTCGGCGCGATACCAGCGATCCCTTCGAAAGTTCCCAGCTTTGATACTTCCGATTCGCTCCGCACGTCAGCGCTGATGACGCCGGTCCGCGGCGGTCGTGCCGACGATTTCCAAATCAGTACCAGCCGCTACTTGCCCGCCGCACTTGTGTACGTGATTCAAGTTCTCTTGCTCTTGCCGATTCTGATTGCCGCCTATTATGCCGCATACAATTTCGCCGTCGAAGATTTGGATTTGCGCGGATGGAGGTTCTTTGAGCCGGTATGCTGGATTATCCCGCCGGGCCTGGCTACACTGTTGCTCTACCGGTTGACCCAGGCGAACGTTCTGCCTCGCTATGAACTTTACCCGGCTACACCCAAGGACCCCTTTCTTTACCATCTGCCTATCGGTCTTGTGGCGACGTTAGTAGCCGTGATGGTTGTGGGGTCAGCGGCACTGCAAAGGCTCCGCGCCCGGGTGGACGCACCTCCCGCGCGATTTGCGGAGCAGAAACGCATTCTGTTCCTCTGGATTGCCTTCGTGGCGGTGGTGGGCTTCCTCAACAACCCTTACGCCGTGTGGCTCCTTCTGGGCGCTTTGACCTATGCCGCCGGACTTCTGCTGCCGCCGCGCGGCGCGCCGCAGAGAATCGTGAATGCCGCTCTCCTGATTGCCGCTGCTGCGCCATTCGCCGCGCTGGTCTATTCCTTTGGCCGGGAGATTTATCTCGGGTGGCGCATCGGCTGGTACCTTGTGTTGCAAGCCGCCTACGGCGTTTGGTCGCCCGCCGCCGTCGCCTTGCTCTTGTTGGCGGCGGTGCTTTGGGTACAGTTGCTCTGGACTTCAGTCCTCACAAGGCATCCCGGTACGGCGACATAATAGTAATGTCGGCGGATAGAACTCAATCGGGTCGCGAACCACTACTTTTCTTCGCGAGGATGCAACCAATTTGCTACAATAACGAGCTGAAGGCCTGCAAACACAATGGACTATGATCAACTAGGTAGTTTCCTGGAGGTGGCGAAGCTGCAAAGCTTCTCCCGCGCGGCGGAGAAGCTGTTCCGCACGCAACCCGCCATCAGTGCGCAGATTCGCCTGCTCGAGCAGGAATGCGGGGAGAAGCTCCTTGACCGCAGCGGCAAGAAAGTCTTAATGACGCCCGCCGGTGAGATTCTGAATCGCTACGCCGAAAAGATGCTGGAGATGCACAAGGAAGCTCTTCAGGCGATAGCGGAGTTGAACCAGACACCGCGGGGCAAGCTCTTCATCGGCGCCAACGAAGCCACTTGTCTTTACGTTCTTCCCAAAACCTTCGCGCGCTTCAAGCAACTCTATCCCCTTGTCCAAATTAGCATTTACAGGAACTTCAGCCACAAGATCCTGCAAAAGGTGCAAGAGGGGGCGGTTGACCTGGGAATCGTCACCTTGCCGATGACGGCCAACAACATGGAAGTAATCCCTGTCTTTCGCGATGAAGTCCAGGTGGTGGTGCCGAAGGCTCATCCGCTGGCCAAGAACAAGACTGTGACCGTGGAGGAACTTGCCCAGCATCCTCTAATCCTGCCCAAGACCGGCCACACGCGTGTGGTTATTGACCGCCTGCTGCGCGCCTATCGCGATCGCCTGCAAATTTCTATGGAAATGGCGAGCGTTGAGACCATCAAAAAGTTTGTGGGCGCCGGCCTGGGGATTTCCCTGGTCAGCCGGACCTACGTGCAGCCGGAAGTCGTCGCGGGCCTGCTGAAGCTGATCCCCCTTGATGGCCAGAAAATCTACCGGGAGTTGGGCCTGGTTTATCGCCGGGACCGCTACCTCTCGCTTCCCGCCAAGATTTTTATTGAAGTGGTGCGCGAGTCCACCAAGACTGCCATCGCCAGTGCTTCCTCTACGACGACGAATGCGGGTACGGTTCGCTAGCTGACCGGAGGGCAGCGTGTCCGGTTCGCTAAGCCCAGAGGGGCTAAACCCTGCCCGCTGGGACATAAAGGACGTCGCGATAGTGTCCAGCGATGAACAACCTGTTTAGCTGAATGCCGCTAGCTGACAGATGAAACCTGAAGGCTTGAAAAACTATGGTGAAAGAAAACCCGATCCCCAGTAAACCCAAGAAACCGCTGATTGCCATGAAATTTGGCGGCACCTCTGTCGGCAACGCGGAACGGATGAAGAACGTGGCGGATCTCGTCGCCGATCATGCCCAGCGGGCGGAAGTGGCGGTGGTCGTTTCCGCTATGGGTGGCGTTACGGATATGCTGATCCGCGCCGCCAGCGAGGCCAGCCACGGTGACCGCGAAAACTGGAAGAATGTGCGCCGGGAACTGGCTCATCGGCACCGCGAGGTGGCCGATCAGCTTTTGAAAGCGGCGGAGCAGGCCGCAGTTCTGCCTCGGCTCGCCGACGCAGTGACCGACTTTGAGAATCTCTGCTCGGGGTTTTCCCTGGTGCGCGAAGTGACGCCGCGCGCCATGGACACGCTCTCCAGCCTAGGTGAAGTGATGTCGGCGAACCTGATGGCTGCAATCTTGCGGTCGCGTGGCACTCCCGCCGAGGCCGTTGATGCCACCGAACTGATCGTGACCGACGACCACTTTGGCAACGCCACTCCCATCTTTGATGAAACCAATACCAAAACTCGGCAGCGGTTGTCGGGATTGCGGCGGCGCGGCGTGATTCCGGTCATTACCGGCTTCCGCGGTGCCACCCGTGCCGGCGCCTGTACCACGCTCGGCCGGGGCGGCTCCGATTACAGTGGAACGATTGTGGGCGCCGCGCTCGACGCCGACGAGGTGTGGATCTGGACGGACGTCGATGGCGTCCTGACCGCCGACCCTCGCCTGGTTCCGGACGCACGCATTCTGCCGGAAATTTCCTACCGCGAGGCGATCGAGCTATCGTTCTTCGGCGCCAAGGTCTTGCACCCCAAAACCATCCAACCGGTCATGAAAAAGAAGGTTCCGGTTTGGATCAAGAACAGCTTCAATCCCAGTTGTCCTGGTACCCGCATTGTTCCGTCCGCCACCAACAGCCACACGGGCGTCAAGGCCATAACCTCGGTCAGCAAGGCCAACATTGTCACCATCACTGGAAAGGAGTCACTGAGCTTTCCTCAACTCGCGGCCAGGGCGTTCGAGTCGCTCAGCCTGGACGACCTATCAACGTTGATGGTCACTCAATCTTCTGCGGACAATGTGCTGTGCTTTGCCGTGCACGATGCCGATCTGCGCCTCGTGAAAGCCCGGCTGGAAAGAACCTTTGAGCTGGAAATGCTGCACGATGACAGGGTATCGATCGAGGTCATGCCCCATGTGGCAATCGTGGTGGCCATCGGCGAAAACATGGAGGGCACGCCGGGCATCTCCGGCCGCACCTTTGGTTCTTTGGGACGGCGCGGGATCAATATCATTGCCATCGCTCAGGGCTCGTCTGAATTGAGCATTTCCTTCGCCGTGAAGGCTGCCGACGTCAAGGAAGCAGTGAAGGCTGTTCACGAAGAGTTCAAGCTGGGAGCGAGTTAAAAGCAGTCCGAAGTCCGGTGTCCGGAGTCCGAAGCGCGTAACGGAAACCGGGGACCTCGGACTCCGGACTTCGGACCCCGGACATGTCATTTGCCTATCTCCAGTGCATCGAGGAAGCCTGCGGGCGCCGTCAGGACCCTAAGAAGGACTCGCACGCCTGCGCCTTCTGCGGCGGTTTGCTCGATGTAAAATACGATTTTGATCCCTTCGATCCGGAGCAGCTCCGGCGCACGTGGCACCAGCGCCGGCTGAGCGGCGAACCGATCGACCGCAGCGGCGTATGGCGCTTCCGCGAGCTGATTCCCTTCGTCGATTCCTCCGCACGCATCATCTCACTTTCGGAGGGCTCCACTCCGCTCGTTGGAACCCGGCGCACGGGCTGGTGGGCCGGCCCAGTCCACCTGACCATCAAGCATCAGGGCAACAATCCCACCGGCTCATTTAAAGACCTTGGCATGACGGCCTGCATTACCCGCGCCGAGGCGCGCGGCATCCGCATGGTGGCATGCGCTTCGACCGGCAACACCTCATCATCGATGGCCGCCTACGCCGCACGCGCTGGCATGAAGGCGTTGCTGTTCGTTCCCTACAAGCAAATTTCGGCCGCCAAGCTGGCCCAGGCGCTTGACTTTGGTGCGCTGGTCGTGGAAGTCGGCGACAATTTCGATGAAGCTTTCCGCCTGTTGCGCGAGATCGCTCCTGAACTGGGGCTCTACCTGGTGAATTCCATCAATCCGTTCCGGATTGAAGGGCAAAAAACCATCGTGGCCGAAATGCTGGAACAGCGCGCCTGGCGGCCTCCGGATTATATTGTGTGTCCCGGCGGCAACCTGGGAAACTCTTCCGCCATCGGCAAGGGCTTGCGCGAACTCAAGGAGCTGGGCTTCATCGAGAAAGTGCCGCACCTCGTTGTCGTTCAGGCGCAAGGCGCTAACCCTTTTTACCAAACCCTGCGCGCCGGTGCGCCCGAGTTGCTGGCAGTGGATGCACCCCGCACGGAGGCCACGGCCATCCGCATCGGGCATCCCGCCAACTGGAAGAAAGCGCGGCGAGTCATCGAATGGGCGGGCGGGTTCTGCGAGTCGGTGACCGATGAGGAAATTTTTGAAGCCAAGCGAGTCCTGGCGGAAGACGGGGTAGGCTGCGAGCCTGCGTCCGCCGCCACCATTGCGGGTGTGCGCAAGCTGGTGCGGGCGGGAAAAATTGAAAAGCACGCGGACATCGTCTGCGTCCTTACCGGCCACCAGCTTAAAGACACCGAATACATCATGCGCCATCGCTCGGAAGACCAGGAAAGCAGCCAGCGGCTGCAGCTCGAACCCAATTTGGATTCGCTGCGCAGGGAATTGAAGCGGGCGCTGAGGAAGTGACGAGTGGCGAGTGACAAGTGACGAGCAAGAACACCAGGTCATTCGTTTTTGCCCGTCACTTGTCACTTTTCACTTGTCACTGCAATTATGAACGAGCAATTCCGACAGGAAGTTCGGTTCCTGACCACGCGGCTGGGCGCGATTGTGCGCGAGCAGTCGGGGCCGGGAGTGTTCTCGGCCATTGAAGTCTTGCGCAAGGTTGCCAAGCAAATCCGCCAGAGCCCGCATCCCAAGCTGCTGAAGACCAAGGAGCGCGCAGTCAACGGCCTCTCCGTGGAGGACGCCGAGGCCGTCGCCCATGCTTTCAGCCTCTTCTTTCACCTTGTCAATCTTTGCGAGGAACGCGAGCGCATCCGCCGCCTGCGCTCGCACGATCGCCAAGAGGCGGGCGCGCCCATGTCGTTACGCCACACGTTCAGCGAGTTGCGCCGGCAAAAGGTGTCTGCCGCAGCCGTCAGAAAGCTGCTGGAGTCCATGCACATTGAGCCGGTGCTGACCGCCCATCCCACCGAAGCCAAGCGCCGCAGTGTTCTGAACCACATCCTGCGCCTGGGGAGAACGCTGGACGCCGCGTGCGGGGATTTGAGTTCCGCGGCGGCGCGGGACATCGACTCCTGGATTGAAGCTTTGTGGCTCACCGACGAGGTGCGCGAGGGAGTGGTGACGCCAGCGATGGAAAGCGAGAACGCCCGCTTCTTCCTGGAACGCACCATCTACGATTTGGCAGGAAGCTTTTGGGAGAAGTTTTGCGCGGAGATGGTCCGGCGCTACCCGCGCCTGCCGAACCCCGCTCCCTTTCTGAGTTTCGGCTCGTGGGTAGGGACGGACCGCGATGGCAACCCGTTTGTGACGCCCGAGACAAGTTTGGATGCGGCGGATCAAGTGTGCCTGAGCATTCTTCGCTATTACCTCGAGGCTTGCCGCCGCATGTTGGGGTGGGCCTCGTTTCCCTGCCGCAATCGCCGTCTTGAATTGACCCTGCGCCGCGAGATCAATCGCGATATGCAACGCTTTCCCGCCACCCGCGCCTTTGAGGCCACTGACCAGCCCAGCGAACTCTATCGACGTAAGCTGCGCATCATGATGTGGCGGCTCGAACGCACGGCTGAGCGCGCCGAGGGTGCATACAAAGCACCAGAAGAATTCACGCGTGAACTTGCCAAGCTGGAAGAGATGCTGGCCGCCTACCCCAGCCCGCGGATTGCTCGCTTGGGACCTGGCCGCCTGCGCGTTGCCTCACAGGTATTTGGATTTCATGGGGCCAGCCTGGATTTTCGTACCCATTCGCGCGCCACTCGCGCCGCAGCAGAAGAGATTCTGCGCAAGGCTCACCTCCCCACCGAACCTGCCGAAGCGCGCATCACGTCGATTGGGCGAATGCTCTTTCAATCCGCAGTACGCCCACCTTTTTCGGAGGCCGCGCTCCGGGTGCTGGAGGAATTTCGCGCGCTTCACACCATCCAGATGCGCCACGGTGAAGCAGCGGCGCATCGCTACGTCCTCAGCATGACGTCCTGTGCAGCGGATGTGTGGGATGTTCTGTTGCTGGCGCGGCAAACGGGACTGCTGGAACCGGCCGGCACCGGCCTGCAAGCCCACCTTGACGTCATTCCCTTGTTCGAAACAATCGACGATCTTGAAGCCGGCCCGCGAATTATGGAGGAGTTGTTCGCCGACCCGCTCTACCGCCGTATTCTGCGCGTGCGCAAAGACTTTCAGGAAGTCATGCTGGGGTATTCGGACTCCGTCAAAGACGGTGGTTACGTGGCGGCCAATTGGGGACTCTTTCACGCGCAGAAGCGTCTGGCGCAAGTGGCGGAAAAATACCGCGTGCGTTTCTCCCTGTTTCACGGCAAGGGAGGCACCATCGACCGTGGCGGCGGGCAATCCCACCGCAGCATTCAGGCTCAACCCTCCGCGGCGCCGGGCGGGAGGCTGCGCATCACCGAACAGGGGGAAGTGGTTTCCCTCAAATATTCGAACCCGGCCATTGCCGAAAGGAACCTCGAGCAGTTGGTTACTTCGGTGCTCGACGCGCACCTGCTGCACGCCCGCCGCGTGGAAGCGGCCAAAGTGCCGGAATGGGAAACTTATGCCACGGAACTCGCTGCCAGCAGCCGCGATTTCTACCGGAAGCTTGTCTATGAAACCCCGGAATTCGTGGAGTACTTCCGCCAGGCGACTCCCATCGATTTGATCGAGCAAATTCGCCTCGGCTCACGTCCCTCCCGGCGATGGGGAGCGGGCGATCTTCGCGACCTGCGCGCCATCCCCTGGGTTTTCGCCTGGACGCAATCCCGCCACCTGCTTCCCGCCTGGTTCGGCCTCGGCCACGCTCTGGAGAAATTCCAGCACGACCACTTTCCCCACGGCCTGGACTTTCTGCGCAGCATGCACGAGGGGTGGCCGTTCTTCTTCAACCTGATCAACAACGCGGAACATTCCCTGGCCAAGACCGACCTCTATATCGCCAGCCTTTATGCGGCGCTGGTGCGCCCGCGCGGACTCGGGCAGAGGATTTTCGCGTTCATCGAGGAGGAGTATCACCGCAGCGTGCGCGGAGTTCTGGACATATCTGGGTCATCCGGGCTGTTGGCCGGCCAGCACGTGCTGGCGGAGTCGATCCGCTTGCGCAATCCTTACGTAGATCCCCTCAACTTCCTGCAAACGCGCTTCCTGGAACGCTGGCGCCGCGATCGCGGCAAGCCGGAACGTTCCGGCACTGCCGCACTATTTCATCTCCTGCAAATCACCGTTGGCGGTATTGCCTTCGGAATGAAGAGCACCGGATAGGCACTCGGATTCAGAATCTGAATCCCAGTTCCTGAGTCCTGGCAAGGGCGCCGCTGGAATCTGATTCCGGCAGGGCGTGACTATTCGGGAAATCGGCCGAATCATTGCTACCCTTATTTTACTTTCACGTCGGGCTCCACCGACATTCCGGGCCTCAGCAGGTGCAGGGGGTCCTGACCCTTTTCAAAAAGGATTTTGACGGGAATACGTTGAACGACCTTGACGTAATTTCCCGTCGCATTTTCCGGAGGCAGCAGGCTGTAGCGTGCCCCGCTTGCCCCTGCGATGCTTTCGACGTGCCCGTCGTAACTACGGTCATACGTGTCAACCGAAATCACCACGTGCTGGCCGGGCCGCATATACCTCATTTGCGTTTCCTTAAAGTCGGCAGTAACCCAGATATTCTGACTGTCGAGCGGGACG
>JBKQVI010000612.1:0-5701 GCA_052139985.1 Terriglobia bacterium | reverse complement strand
GTTCACGGTCACCTCCCTGGTTGGCATCATCGCCTTGACCGGGGTTTTGGTGCGCAGTTCGCTGCTCATTATCGATTTTGTGCTCGACTATCGGCGGCAAGGTATGGATTTCAGAGAAGCCATTCTCTAAGCCGGCGCGCTGCGTCTGCGTCCCATCCTGCTGACCACCCTGGCCATCGTTTTCGGAAGCATGATCATGCTCACCGACCCAGTGTTCTGCGGTTTGGGCATTTCACTGATCTTCGGTACGGTGGCGGCCACAGTACTGACCCTGATCGTTATTCCGACTCTCCTTTTCTTGCACTTCAAGAGAGAGCAGGAAGGATTGGTGGAATAGGCAACGATGGTGAAGGACAAAACACGATGATGCATGACTATCGTTTACAGAAGTTCTTGGGCGTATTCACCTTGATGAGCCTGCTCGCGGCGTTGATGGCAAGCAACGCCGCCGCAGAGACTCTGGAACAGGCGTACGCCGCTGCCCTGGCCGCGGATCACGGCCTCAAGGCCTCACGGGACAATTCCGCTGCCGCAGGAAGACAGCTGGCTGCGGCGAAGGCCGCCCGTCTGCCTTCTCTGGAAATGGGCGGGGATTACGTTGCTCTTAGCGAACTGCCGACGCTCAAGGCAGATCTGTTAGGTCAGTCGTTCCAGATTCCCCTCATGCAACGGAACGGTGCCGTTTACAACGCAACAGCAACGTTGCCGATTTACACGGGGGGACGTATCCAGCACGGCATTGTCGCTGCCTCCTCTTCACTGCAAGCAGCTAGGTTTGGCGAGACCACTTCTGAGCAAGACTTGAAGCTGCGTGTGGCCGAAGCCTACGTGAATGTACTGCGTGCTTCCCGATGGCTACAGGTAGCCGAGAGCCATCGAGCCACCTTGGAAGCGCACGCTAAGGACGTGAACAACCTAGCTCAGCAGGGCATGGCAGCCAAGAACGCTCAGTTGTCTTCTCAGGTGGCCTTGCTTGATGCGCGGCAACAAGTCTTGCAGGCTGCCAACACTCTGGATCTGGCGCATGCCGCTTATAATCGCCTTTTGGGAAGGGCGCTGGATCAGCCTGTCGTGCTGGATGAAATATCGCCCGAATCGACAGAGGATACATTGCCGGTTCTGGTCGAACGAGCTTTGACGCAGCGCAGCGAGTTGAAGGCGATGGATCGTCAGATCGCCGCTCTACGCAATCAGGCCGTGGCTGTGCGAAGAGAAACTGTTCCGCAGGTGGGTCTTTCCGGCGGTTACGATTATCTGCAAGATCGGTACCTAGCACACGAAGGGGAGTGGGTCGTTGCCCTTGGGGTCAAATGGAACGTCTTCGATGGCGGTTCCGCTCGCAATCGTGGAAGTGCCATCGAACTCCAAGCGAAGGCGCTGTCCGAGCAGCGAAACGACCTCGCTTCGGTGATCGGCTTACAGGTTCGCCAGAGCTGGCTGGATATGCAGACGATGCGCAAACGGATAGATGTCACACAATCCGCCATTGCCGAGGCGGAAGAAAACGTACGCGTCGTGCGAGACCGTTACGTAAATGGCCTTGCTCCTTATACAGAGGTATTGGACGCGGAGACGTTGCGTGTCAACAGTCAGACCAACAATGCGAATGCCGTCTATGACGCAGTAATTGCCGGTCTTCGACTCAAATACGCCGTCGGCGAGCTGTAGTTGCACTCGGATGCCCGTATCTTGCTCAACGCGATTAGCTAATCATGGGATCGGCGGACAGTGTTGTTCGAGCAGTTGCAGGATGCGCGAACTTAATGCGCAACAAACTTGGTCGGACCGAACGGCTGATCGATGGCAAGCCGAACGAGGGAGATCGGCAAAGCCCTGGAGGACTTGAACGAGCTGGCAAAAAAGTGCCAGCACGAGGACGCGCACTTCCGCTCGGAACCAAGCGTTGACAAGGCCAGACTCTAACCTCCAGCATCGCCATGATCGCGCTCTTGAAATCGCCCACGCCTGAGGACTCAGAAGGACGTTACTACCCTCTTCCGCGAGGTCCCCAAAATAAGACTTCTGAACATTAAGAATTACCTCATCCCCCTTCCGAGTCACTTGGCGAGCGCCATCTACAGGGCAACCGCTACTATCCGGGCACTCGAGCAATCCGTGAAAAGGTCAGTCAATGCTGGTAAATGCCGAAATCACAAGGGATTACTCGCCCGTAGTATTTGGTAATGAAACTGCGCACATGACGCTCGTGCTGCGAACCACGCGCCCTCCATGGTCGCGATCGATGGTGCCCATCGCCGATGCGGTGCGCAGAATGTAACCGTCCCTTTCTGAAGGGGCAGACGTGCATGGGGACGAGCACTCTTCGATCATTCGCAGAATGAGCCATGAAGACTCTCGGCACCCTCAATTACCGAATGGCTGTATTGGCAGTTTTCGGAGGGATGCTGCTGCATCTCGGTTTCCCACAAAAGCCGCAGACTGCATCGGACCTGCTTCACCATGCCCTTTATCTTGCGGATCTGTATAACTGGGCCGATTCCGGACCTGAGTTTAGCCAAGCTGAAAAGACATTCGCTGCTGCGGGAGACCAACGGAACGCCTTATATGCCCGATTGGGCAGGCTCCGTGCGACTGTGGAGCAGGGTCCGTTGCCGGAGACATCGGCCCAACTCGGCACAGAATTGGATACAAACCCTCTCCTACTCAACGACAAACAGCTCCGCATGTTTTGCTTCATCGTAAAAGGCGATATCGACCAGGAGCTCAATTCGGGCGCAATGCGCTTTGACTGGGAACAAGTACAGGTGTTGGCACGTGAACTTGGCAACGAGAAATGGCAGTACCGCGCCCTGGCTCAGCTCGGCTTGGCGGCCTACTATGAGGGCGACTTGGCGGTCGCTCGCAAGAATGTTGGCAGTGCTCTCGCCACCGCAACCGCAGCACATGATGCCGGCTCGCAGATCGAGCTCTTAACGGAGCTGGCGACCGGGTTGATCTTCACAAAGTTGTACGAGCAGTCAATCCCCTATCTCGATAAAGCACTTCAGATCGCGAGCGCCACTCCCGATGCCGGTTATCCATTTCCGACCTACGAACAGCGCCTTAATGCGTTGATCGGCCTGAAACAGTTCGACCAGGCCCAAGCATTAGCCGCAGACATTTTGAAGCACACGAGGGATCAGCACCGTCCATTCCATCAGGTGCAAGTTCTGGTTCAAACCTCCCAGCTAGCCGCAGCAAGGGGTGATTACAAAATGGCGCTGTCGCTTCTTGAGGAGTCTCTTCCTTTGGCCCAAGAGGCCGGGTCCCTGCGACAATTGGGTGCGCTCCAGTATTTGCTCGCCGATGCGTACCGAGAAGGAGGGAATTTGGCGAGGGCGGAGCATTTCGCTAAACTGGCAGCCTCTTCGGCTCAGGCAAGTGGCGATATCTCCTCGGTTCCGGAAAGTCTACAAACTGTTGCTGAAGTCGAGATTAAGGAGGGTGCATTCTCCGAAGCCGACCGTGCTTACGACCGTGCTGCTGCTTTCGTTGATTCCTCGGTCGCCAATTTATCTGGTGTTTTGGATAAGACAGCCCTCATCAAAGCTTCCAGTGAATTGTACGTCCAGCACTTTTGTTTGATCGCACAACACTTCAACAACCCGGCGAAGGCATTCTCAGTCATCGAACAAGTTCGCGGCCGGATTACGACGGACCTTTTGATGGCGGGGTCCGTAACGCCCGAGCAGGCCAGAAAAGAGGAGCACACGATTTCTCAGCTTCAACTGAAACTGATGGCCGCTCGTTCCGATGCCGAGGTAAGCAGAATTCGCGACCAAATCTTCCTAGCGGAACAATTGCGGTGGGTTACACCAGATGTCAACATTCTAAAAGCTCGTGCGCATGTGTTGGCCGGATTGAGCCGTGTCGAACGAAGCCTCAGCCCGTCGTCGGTAATTCTGGAATACGTCGTGGCCGACCCACAGTCATATTGCCTGGTGATTACGCACGACGGCTCCAATGTCGTTTCCCTGGCCGGCCGGGAACACATCAATACCCTTGTTGCGGCCTATCTTGAGGCTGTAAAGGCGAAACGGCCAGGTCGTGGGGAGGGCCGGCAGCTTTATGACATTCTGCTCCGGCCCATCACTGAGGCTACCCAAAAAGAAACCCTGGTGATCATTCCTGACGGAGCGCTGCATCTTGTCCCCTTTGAGGGGTTCGTTGATGATTCAGGGAAGTATCTTGTCGAGACACGCGCGATCATTTACGAGCCGTCGGCAACCAGCTTCAGTCTACTCACGCGGGATCGCCGCCGCCCACTCACTTTTGCTCACGCGCTCTTGGCAGTGGGCGGTGTTCCTTACAATCCTGCTGAATTGAAACAAGCACCGATCACCCGCGGGTACGATGAAAAACAGCTCACGAATTTGCCTGCATCCAAGGACGAGGTGCTTGCTGCTGAGGCAGCAATTCACGACCCGACCGATACCTTGTTGCTCGGGCCAGCCGCAACCGAATCGGCCCTTAAGCATGCGGATCTGGCAGAGTACCGCATCATTCATCTGGCAGTTCATGGATTCGCAAGCAATGAAGACCCCAATCAGTCAGCCTTGGTACTTCTGAGTGATCCCGCGGCGGGGGAGGACGGTTTCTTGCACGCTTCGGAAATTGTTCAGCTTCGCCTCAACGCTAATTTAGTTATCCTGTCGGCCTGCGACACAGGTGTCGGTCTCGTCGAGGGTGAAGAGGGTATAGCGGCACTGTCAAGGGCTTTTCTCCTGGCTGGTGCGAAGGCGGTCATTTCAACGCTATGGTCGATCAACGACGCCTATTCGCTGGTCGTAATGAAGCATCTCTATCAGCACTTGGCGGCGCATGAATCATCCGCTGAAGCGCTCACCAACGCAAAGCGGGATACGTTGCGGGAGTTTGGTCCCGCCACGGCCCCCTACTATTGGGCTGGCTTCGTATTCGAAGGTGCCGAGGGTCGCGCCAGATCTTTCCCTAATGAAGAGCGATAACGCCAAAATCGGTCCCGGTTCAACAGAACGCGCTCGGATTCTGGCTTCGATTAAGAAGCTGGTTCTGAAGCACCACATCAATGTAGGCGGTGTGAGCTACGATGCATGGACAACGACTGTCGATCAGCGAACGCCGGGGCTGTTGACAATAGAAACCCGTCAATTTGAAATTGGCGTTAGGCAGCTTCTGTCCGAGCTCGGCAGCAGCCATACTGCCTTCTACCACGAACGCGGGAAGCAGCTTCTTCCCCAACATACGATTAATGCAACGCTGCGCAGCTTTTCGCAGGCGGGCGCCGAACACTGGTTTTTCCTGGATGTTTTTGAAGGCGGCCCTGCCCAGGTCGCGGGTATCAAGCCTGGAGATATGCTCCTAGCAATTGATGGGGTTGATTACGATCCAACTTCGATCCCGCCGTTCGATGTGGGCCGGACATACATGATGAGTATTGCTGATGCCCGTGGAGAAAGCACTCGCGAAGTCGCAGTGGCAGTGCCGTTGCGAAAGGGGACGGGTTTTCGGCCACCGATCGTTGAACCTAAAAGTCTGTCGTACGCCATGGTTGCACCCGCCGTTGGCCTCCTGAAAGTAATGTACTTCCCGGGGGCAACAGGGTTGCGGTTTGCGAAGGGATTGGATTTGGCAATCGCAAATCTCAAGGAGCAAGGTGCGAAGCATCTCGTCATCGACCTCCGCGGAAATATCGGCGGGGGCCTGGGCTTGGCAAGGCTTG
>JBKQVI010000611.1:0-5120 GCA_052139985.1 Terriglobia bacterium | reverse complement strand
TTTGACGCCCTCGGCCTGCCTCGCCTCGCCGCCGGTTCTGAGCTTAACCCGCCGAACCGCCGTGTACGGACCCGTACGCACGGTGGTGTGGGAGGGGCGAGCGGGTAACCGCTCCCCCTATCCCGATTGAATTTATAGAGCAGTTATAAGCAAACCGCGTCTGCGCCACCCCGCGGCTGCACTCAGCCTTGGGTGACAAAACGCTCCTTGTGGAACTTTCACTCGGCGCCCTGCGTACTCATCGTCATGGGGCAAGATCTTCGCTACGCAATCCGCACTCTTCTAAAAAATCCCGGCTTCGCGCTGGTGGCGGTCTTCGCCCTGGCATTGGGGATCGGGGCTAACACGGCAATTTTCACGGTGGTTGACCGCGTACTTTTGCGGCCATTGCCTTACAGGGATGCCGATCGTCTGGTCAACGTCGTCCGGAAGTCCCGCTACTGGATCGGCTCTTCGATGTCGATCCCGAAGTTCGTCGCCATTCGCCAGGCCAGCTTACTCAACACGACCGCGCTCTACGATTTCATGGGGCCGGGCATGAACCTCAGCGACAGCGGCGCTCCCGAGCAGGTGAGGGGCGTGCATGTCTCGGAGGCTTACTTTCGGCTGTTCGCTGTTTCGCCGGTGCTGGGGCGCACCTTCACGCCGGAGGAGGACCGCCCAAGCGGCCCGCATGTTGCGATTATCACTTACGGACTATGGACGCGGCGCTTTGGCCATGATCCCGGCATCATTGGCCGCACGATCCGACTGAACTCCGAGCCCTTCACGGTGATCGGCGTTATGGGCCGGGACTTCGCCGGCGAGCCCGAAACCGACCTCTTCGTGCCCGAGCAGGCGGATCCCAACAGCGCCAACCAGGGCCACTTCCTCTTTCTCGGCGCGCGCCTGAAACCCGGCGTGACGATGGCGCGGGCCAATGCCGAGTTGCGTGTCATCACCGACCGGTTCCGCAAACTCTATCCCGGCGTCATTTCCGCCGATGAGACCTTCACCGCCCAGCCCATGGGGGCGATGTTTTCCGGCGACCTGCGCACACCCTTGTTTATTCTTTTCGGAGCGGTTGCATTCGTCCTGTTGATTGCTTGCGCCAACGTCGCCAATCTCCTGCTAGTGCGTGCCTCCGGCCGTAGCAAGGAGATCGCCATTCGCATCGCGATTGGCGCCGGCCGTAGCGCGATCGTGCGGCAATTGCTGACGGAAAGCATGCTCCTCGCTCTACCTGGTGGGGTGATTGGCGTGTTTCTCGGCGCTTTCGGTCTCCGCGTCTTGTTGTCGCTGTCGCCCGCCGACTTACCCCGCGTTCCGGCCGCCGAGCAACTGAATCTCCTCTCCCTCTTGGATGGCCGCATCCTGGTGTTTGCGCTGGCCCTGTCGATTCTCACCGGCATTCTGTTCGGACTCGTGCCCGCCCTGCAAATCTCCCGCCCCGATCTGAACGCCTCACTCCGGGAAGGAGGCACGCGCACCACCGCCGGTTCCCTTCTCCAGCGCACGCGCAATGCCCTGGTTATAGCTGAGGTTGCTCTCTCATTGGTTCTCCTGGTCGGCGCGGCCCTGATGACCCGAACCTTCCTCGCGCTTCGCAACGTGCAACCCGGGTTCGAGGCGGCTTCCGTGCTCACGATGAGCAGTTCTCTTGCCGGGGGAAAATACGAGACAGCCGTCCAAGTCGAGCGCCTTGCCACGGAGTTCGCGCGCCGCCTCGAGTCGCTTCCGGGGGTCAAAGCCGCGACCTATGCCCTCGCGCTGCCACTCCAGATGGGCCCTGATCTTCCCTTCTCCATTGCCGGCAAACCCCCGGCCGACGGCGGATCCTCGAATGGCGACGAGTTTTATCGCCCGGTCGGGGTCCATTACTTTCAGACGCTCGGCATTCCGCTGCGCCGAGGCCGGGTGTTCGACGAGCGCGATAGCAGCGCCGGACCGTGGACGCTCATCATCAACGAAGCGATGGCGAAGAAGTACTGGCCCAAGGAAGACCCCGTGGGGGCGGTGGTGACCATCGGGAAAGGGATCGGCCCGGACTTTGAAGACCGCCCTCGCGAAGTTGTCGGCGTCGTCGCCGATGTGCGCGAAAGCGGCATCGACCAGGATCCGCCGCCGGTGATGTACGTTCCCATCGGGCAGGAGCCGAACGGCATGGTGGCGCTCGGAAACCGGGTGCTGCCGTCCTCATGGGCCGTCCGCGCGGCGGGCGATCCGGCCCTGCAGGCTCGTGCGGTGCAGCGAGAACTGCTGCAAGTCGATCCCGACTTGCCCATGGCTCGCGTGATGTCCATGCGCCGCATCATCGCCCGGTCCGTGGCGCGCCACGATTTCAATATGATCCTGCTGAGCATCTTTGGCAGCGTGGCCCTGCTGCTGGCGGCCATGGGTATTTACGGCGTCATGTCGCATACGGTGCAGCAGCGCACCCATGAAATCGGCATCCGCATCGCTCTGGGAGCGAGCGCGGGCGAAGTGCTGGGGCTCGTTGTTGGCCGCGGTTTGGCGCTTGCGGGCATCGGCGTGGCGATCGGGCTCGCTGCGTCCTTTGGGCTGACGCGCCTGATGTCCAGCCTGCTCTACGGCGTGAAGGCCACCGATCTTGCCACTTTCACCGCCGTCGCGGCAACGCTCTCCGCCGTCGCGGCTGTAGCCTGCTACATCCCGGCCCGGCGGGCCACTCGCGTGGATCCCATCACGGCATTGCGCCACGAGTGAACCGCCGTCCCCCCGGAACCCACTGACTTCCTCGGACCGGCTGTCTATAAAGGGCGGCATAAATTGCAGCGTTGATACCCGATAGGCGGCGGTCGGACCCGAGGAGTTTGTGCCTTTCAAAGGATCCCAGACCAGGCCCGCAAAGATCACAGTGGGTAGCGAAGGTGGCATCCCGCCAGAGCGTGGTGAAGACTGACATCGATCGGGAGGCAACGGGTAAAAGCACTCGTCGGACCTTCCGAGGTGGTTGGAGACAGCGCGCGGAGACAGATCAGCCAAGGAACTTGGGATACCTGACGGGGCGGGGAAGAGCGAGGCAGCGTGGACCTGTTTTTGAAGGTCCACGGCTTTGTGTTGTGATGGGCGGAAGAACCGCGGACCTAATAAACAGGTCCGAGCTGCACGTCGTGGATCAATCCAGTTGGCCGTATAACGTTAGGTCATCGGCCCCGTCTTCACCGATGGGAACGATGGAGTGCCGTCTGGTAAACCACCCACGCGACCAAAGTGATGACTCCAAGGAGAACAATCGCGAAAATAACTGCAAGCGGCCAGAAAACCCAAGACCACGATTGTCGTTTTCGAATGTTTTGTATGGCGTTGTGCAATGAGAAAGCCGTGGCAACTGCGCCGGCCGGAATGAAAAGGAAGGCAGGCATAAAAGCATCGAGATCACCCGGTCCCTTGCATCCGTGCTGGTAGCAGTAGAGACCCGGCAACAGGATCAAAAAGACGTAAACGACGGCAATGAAGTACGAAATTCCGAGGCCTAGCCTTCGTAACATAGGAGCTATCCCAAATCTTGATGCGGCGTACAGGTAGCCATGTTAGCACGGCAGGCACGATTTGGAATATTTCCGCGACGTCAAGATGGCGCACCCGGCAAAATCTCCTGGAGGATTTGTCGAATTCAAGTCCGGCCGTTCGACTGTAGAGTGAAGGCGGGGCAACCGGCCCGCCCGAAGACCGTTACAGGATCAAGCAGAAATCATGACGGAATATTGGGTTGCATCGAAAACCGGGGACACCCGTAAATTAAACAAAATCGGATCGGAAAGGAACTCAGTCATGAGAAAAATCAATGTGCTTGAATTTATCTCCCTGGATGGGGTCATACAAGCCCCAGGCGAGCCCGAGGAAGATACCAGCGGCCCGCCGTGGTGGATCAGGGCATATCGCGACCCTGTTTCTGGAGCGACCGTACAAAAGCAGATGAACACGCCGTTTGACTTGTTGCTAGGGCGCAAAACCTTTGAACTCTGGGCACGATTCTGGCCGCAGCATCATGATATGTGGCCCGCCGTCAACACAGCCACCAAGTACGTCGCCTCGAATACCCTGACTTCTCACGAATGGCAGCCGTCCGTGTTTCTAAACGGAGATCTTGCGGAAAAAATCGCCAAGATTAAGCAACAGGAAGGGCCGGATTTGCGCGTTTGTGGAAGCGCAAATCTGGTCCAGACGCTCCTCAAGCATGATTTGGTCGATGCGTTCTCGCTGATGATATTTCCGATAACGTTGGGCGGTGGAAAACGATTGTTTGCCGAGGGCACGATAATCTCGGCATTCAAGGTGACGGAAAGCACAGTCACCTCGAAAGGTGTCGTTATCGTCAATTACGAGCGCGCTGGCGCAGTCCCAGCCGGAAGTCTATCGACTTGAGCCGCGTTGCGGGCGTGAGCGAAGCAGGAGCCCGCAGGCGAAACCCTGAGCGTTCTCAGCGAAGGAACTCCGGCCGGGTGGCCCGGGCTTGTGATCTTGCGGGCATTATCAACGGCTCTCTGAGTCGCAGGAAACAAGGAGGAATGGATGAACTACATCTGTTTGGGCTATCTCGAACCCGGCAAGTTCGAAAACATGTCTGAGAGCGAGCGCAACAACATGCTGGACGAGTGTTTTGGCTACAACGACGAAATGCGGAAGAACGGACATTTGGTCGCTGAGGAACCTCTTCAGCCCGCCAACACCGCGGTGACCGTGTGTTGGAAGAACGGAAAGGTTGCAGTGACAGACGGTCCGTACGCTGAAACGAAGGAGCAATTGGGTGGAATTGATGACAACGGCCGGTGGGTACCTTCGATGGAAGTCGTGCTAACGAAGGTAGATTAAGGTGTCGTTACGCGCCTCGCGGAATCAAACGCCCGAGATACGGGGTTGTGGGATGTCTGGATGTGCGCCCCTCTTCACTTGGACGTAACGGCCAAACCGTAGATAGGGTTTGCGTCGTAATCTTTGAGGGTCTGGTCCGGGGGCGGCCCACTCGAAATATATAAACTCCAGACACGGGCAAGAGAAGGTGTGAAAAATTGCCATCTCCACCACTGAGGCACTGAGACACAGAGAAAAATGCCCTTTCTTTTCTAACCTCTGTGCCTCAGTGCCTCCGTGGTGAAACGGTGTGCGACGATTTCTTC
>JBKQVI010000610.1:0-38039 GCA_052139985.1 Terriglobia bacterium | reverse complement strand
CGACGCGCTTGGCCACGTCGCGCAGGTAGGCTTCGTCGCCCCCCTCAAGCGCCGTCGTAGTCCATCCGGTGTAACCGACGCCGGCAAACGCTTTTCGCACGGCTGCCCAATCGATGTCCCCGTCGCCGAGGTTCACGAACTGAGCGGTGACCGGGCTCCAGCCCTTGCCCATCTTGAAGTCCTTCAAGTGCACCTTGGCGATGCGCTTGCCGAGCGTGTGAATCCAGTCCTGCGGATAGCCGTAAAGGACCACGTTGCCCACATCGAAGTACTGCCTGATCCAGGGACTTTTGAATTCATCCACGTACTTCGCCATCTCCAGCGGGCTGAGCAGGAACTTGTTCCAAACTTCCTCGATGCAGATGACGATTTTCAATTCTCCCGCCAATGGAATCAGCGTGCGAATGTTCTTTTGCGAGCGCGTCCAGGCATCCTGGTAACCCGTATCGGCATTAACGACGCCGGGGACCAACAGCACGGTTTCCGCTCCCCACAGCTTGGCGTTATGGAGGGAGGTTTTCATGCCGTCGAGCGATTTCTTCACCACGGCAGGGTCGCTGGAGGAGAGCGGGTTGTCCCAGTGGGCCATGTTCATGACGGAATGAATGGGTACCTTGGCATCTTCCGAGGCCTTCTTGATTTCCTCGGCCACTTTGGGATCTTCCACCGTCTGGCCTTCGACGCCCTCGAACCCTACGTCGCCGGCAAGCTTGAAGCGGTCGGCGTAGCTCAGGTTCTTGGGCAACATGGAAATTTGCACGGCCTTTTTAATGCGCTCGCCGGCGGGCGACGGGGCGCCCGCGGCGGCTGACAGATGAGCCGCCCCCGGGCCCATTGCTGCCAGCGGCGCTGCGCACGCGGCGCCCACAGAAACCTTCAAGAAATCCCGGCGCGATGGATCGTTCTTCATGATGTCCTCCAAAAATGGCAAGATGAGAGTGCTGCCGGCAGTCCGTTGCCGGCGGCAAGGCGCAACGGACTGCCGGTCAGGGACAATTATGCAAATTTCGCGATGTCGATCTTAGGTTCGTACACTTCCTTGGACTTCTGTAGTTCTTCCCACGTGAGAGGTTTACCGCTATAGGCGGCGTTGCGCCCCAACATGGCGCTCATCGCCGATTCTGCACCGAGCGCAGCCTGGTTTTGGAATTGCCCGCTGGTGATGCTGGCCACGAACGCCTTTTCCTTTTCCGAATCGGCGTCGTCAAGCGCGCCCCGGAACTTTCCCGCGGCGGAGAAATCTACCGCTCCGCTGGGCTTCAATCCGGCATCCCATGGTTCCTTGCCGGCGATACTGACGCGCCAATCGTAGTGGGCCTCGGAGCTTCCCTCGGACCCGAACAATTGCACGGCGGCATCGAAGTTGGGATGGTCAAATTGGGTTGATCCGAAGCTGATTTGTACGTTGTCCGGATAAGTAAAGAGCACGTTGAAGTTGTCTTTGGCGTTTCCGGTATCGGGACGAATCTTCCGGTCACAGATTCCCACGGCTTTTACCGGGTGGCCTTTCAACATCCAATTGCACATGTCGATAACGTGGATGTTTTGTTCTACGATGATGTCGCCGGAAAGCTCGCGGTCCCACACCCAGTTTCGCAGCCGTTTTTCCTCAGGCGAGGCGTTGGGCCACTCCGGCCGATCGATGTGGGCGCAATAGTAGTAGGCCAGACCGCAAGCGACTTTGCCGATTGCGCCCGCCTGGATGCGCCGCGTCAATTCCACCATGGGCGTCGCGTTGCGAATCTGGAATCCCACGGCGAGACTCAGTTTGCCTTGCGCCCGCTCGCCGATTTTGACGACGTTGTGCGCTCCCGGAACGTCCACCGCCACGGGCTTCTCGCAATAAACGTGCTTGCCCGCGGCGACGACCGTCTCCAGGTGGTGCTGATGGTAGTAAGGCGGGGTGGTGATCAGAATAAAGTCCACTTCCTTCGAAGCGGCTATTTCTTGATAGGAATTGGGGCCCTTGAAGAGTTGTGCGGAATCGATGGGCGCGTAGCCCTTCGCCTGCTGCAAGTCGTCGAAGTGTTTCCGTCCCTTTTCCAGTTGGTCGGCAAAAAGGTCGGCGATGGCGGTTACTCGCGCACCGGCATTCTCCACGAAACTCGATCCTTCTTCGGTGGCGCGGCCCCCACAGCCAAGAATCCCGAAGCGAACCTGGGAGTTCGCGGCCGTCCCTCGCACCTGCTGCGGCTTGACGATCAGAAAGCTCGCAGCCGCGGCGGCCCCCAGGAATTCCCGTCGGCCCAGCTTGTTGGTATGTTGCTCGGTCATTATTCATTCCTCCTTTGAACCCATTAAAATCTGAACTACTTCGCCGGTAGAGGCTTAAGGTAAATATCCTTAAATCGGATTTTCACGCCGCCGCCGGTGTGGAGTTGCAACCCGATGACGCCGTCGGTGAAACTTGGGTGGGGATCGGTAAAGTCCACGCAAGGCACGCCATTAAGCTGAGTGACGTAGTGAATTCCCTGCTCCGTAATTTCCATTTCGTTCCACTCGCCGGGTTTGATGGCATGTTCGCACTCGGGAGTGCCCATCGCCACCCAGCCCCGGTGCCCGCTCTCGTAAATCGAGCCCGTGTTGCGCGTGGGGTCCACTTCCACCTGCATGCCTTCGATATCCGGACCGGTGGCGGGCGAATCGCCGGTAATGCGCGAGCGGGTGAATACGCCGCTGTTCCCCTTCTCCGGGTTGAACTTTACCCGCAGCACAAAATTGCTGTAGGCCTTTTCCGTGGTGAGGTAGCTGTAGTGTCCCACGGTGCTTTCGCCCGCAATCGTGCCGCCCACCACCACCCACTTTTCCTGTCCGTTGTTCTTCCAACCTTTTAGGTCCTTGCCATCAAAAAGGGCAATCCAGCCTTTTCCCGCAGGCGCTTGAGCCCACGCCTGCGAAGCCATCAATAAGCCAAGCACTGCCACGAACGGACGTTTCATGTCGGGTCTCCTTGAGGTTTTTCTCTATTGGCGGCTCGCCCGGAGGATGAGACGATTCCAGTCCCGAGCGAACCGGAACGGGACGATGATATTCGCAACCGCAAACGAAATCTATAAGAAAGAGAGGGAAGCTCTCCAGGCCCTCCCGGCGCAATCACCAGAAACACCCATGCGGCACACCTGGGCGCCCAAGCCTCGCTTTCCCGAATAGCGTGAATTCCGATGGGAATGGTCTCTTCGTGCCCGTTATCCAGGATCCTCCCACAGGGCAATCCCGCGGAGGACAAGCGAGCGCTCCCAGCCTATAATGAACTGAACATGCGCGTCCTCGTCGTCGAAGATGAACGTAAGGTTGCGGGCTTTCTGGCCCGGGCACTTCGCGAGAATGCATATGCTGTGGATATAGCGGACACCGGCGAAAAGGGGTTGGAGCTTGCCCTGGACAACTCGTACGATCTGTTGCTTCTCGATCTTCGCCTCCCTGGAATAGGCGGTGTGGAAGTCTGCCGGAGGCTTCGCCAGGAAGGTGTACAAACTCCCATCTTGATGTTGACCGCTCGTAGTCTGGTGGAACAACGCGTCGAAGGATTGGACGCAGGCGCCGATGACTACCTGACCAAACCTTTTGCCCTGGCTGAATTGCTGGCTCGAGTGCGCGCGCTGATCCGCAGGGGGTTCAATAAGAGTGGGGCCGTCCTGCGTTACGAGGACCTTGAACTCGATCGGCATGGGCGGCGCGCCCAGCGCGGGCGCGCGGAGATTCAGTTGACGGCCAAAGAGTTCGCGCTTCTGGAATTTCTGCTGCTTCGCGCTCCGGAACCCGTGACCAGGACTGAAATTGTCGAGCACGTTTGGGACTGCCAATTTGACAGCGAAACGAATCTCGTGGACGTGTACATCAACCGCCTGCGCCAGAAAGTTGATCAGGGCCAGGCCACAAAGTTGATTTTCACGCTACGTGGCACGGGCTACGGCTTGGGACTACTCAAATGATTCAGGCGCGATCTTTGCGCTTCCGTATGATGGCGCTCTTTTGCGTGGTGGTCGGGGTATTGCTTGCTGCTTCCCATCTGGCTTTTTACGCGGTGCTTAGACGGGAAATCCAGACTCAACTCGACCGCCAACTCATTGAGATTGCCAGCCCCGTCGTGGCAGACCTCGCCGCTGACCCCGATGAGTCCGACGTAACCGAACTCAATATCCCTGACGAATATTTCGAAATCCTGGATCCTTCCGGACATGTCACGGTGCACTCGCGGAATCTCGGGCCCAGCCTCCTTGACCTTCCGGCGCTGCCGGCAGATCTTCTGAAGACTACGTTCAAAGGCCTTGAGGACTCTAAGCGCGGACGGCTGCGACTGGTCCTTATTCCCTTTCGGAACGGAACGGGGGCGCATGCCTTGGTTCTTGCTGTGCCGACGCGCGACGCAGACCAGGCGCTCCTTACGTTTCGACACATGATCTTCGTGCTCTTCCCGCTGAGCCTGCTGCTGACGGCGGCGGTGTCCGCCTGGTATGTCGGCAGGAGCTTGCGTCCAGTTGCCGAACTGACGCGGCAGGCCAGGGAGATGGTTGGCCGCGCTGTGGACGGGAATGGCCGCGAGCCCTGGCGGCCTCTCGGCGTGCCCAACCCCCACGACGAACTCGGACGATTGGCAGAAACCTTCAACGACCTCTTCGCCAGCCTGGGTTCGGCCCTGCGGCAACTGCGCCAGTTTGTGTCCGATGCTTCCCACGAACTTCGCACTCCCCTTTCGGTCCTGCGCGGCGAGACGGAGCTTATGCTGAGCGAACCACGGACCGCGGAGGATTATCAGAACGCCCTCAGATCGATTGAAGAGGAACTGAAGAAACTTAGCCGAATCGTCGAGGGTCTCTTTACACTTGCGATGGCGGACGCCGGGCAGCTCCGATTGACTCAAGAACCCCTTTACCTGAACGAGGTGCTGGAAGAAAGCTGCGCACTGGCTACGCCTCTGGCGAGGGCCAAAGACATTTTGATCGATCGTGATTTGACAGCCGAGGTTTCCCATATCGGAGACGAACCCTTTCTTCGCCAGTTGTTCCTGATATTCCTTGATAACGCCATTAAATACTCTCCCTGCCACAGCCGAATCCGTGTTCGCCTGGACGCGTCCAACGGCTTGGCGCAAACGCAGTTTCAGGATGAGGGCATGGGCATCTCGGATGAGCACTTACCTCACATCTTCGAGCGTTTCTATCGTGGCGTTCCCCACAACTCCGAAGAAGTTCAGAGCGGGGGATTGGGGCTCGCGATTGCCCAAGCCATAGTGCGTGCAGAAGGTGGCTCCGTCCATTGCGACACAACCCTCGGGAAGGGCTCCGTTTTCACGATCAACTTGCCGATCCGAAGTCACTTATCTACCGCCGCGCCCCAAGCTAAATAGGAATTAATGATGGTTTCATGTTCGCTCTGCGGAAACGCCGTAAGCTGCTGTGCAGCGGCGAGTGGGCAGGTGCCCCTGTTACGCGCACGGCGGGACGAACCTGTCGTAATCAAAGGGAAAGAGTTTGCCCGTGCGTGCCTACAGGCTGGAACGTGGTCGCACGTGGGCAAAGGACGTCTGTGCCTAGGAGGAGCATATGCGCATGGGATACCATCGCGGGACTCGCAAGGTTAGGCTTACTTTGCCGAGGCTAAGTCGGTCGTCGTGCTGGCTGCGATGGCGCGCATTCTCAGCGACGCTCGCAGTCCTGTTGGCCTTGCTAACTGCCTCGTTGTCGCCTACTCCAGGGGCAGCACAAAGCGCAGATTCCCCTAGCTCCGTGGCAAGCGGTGTCCAACTCGCGCAGCCCGTCGAGCCGGGCCAGACCTCCCCGCACCTGACAATCACATTGCAGGACGCTCTCGACCGGGCGGAGAAAGAAGACGCGCAATACTCCGCGGCGGTCACCGACGCCAAGATTGCCAAGGAGGACCACGTGCAAGCGAGGGCGGCGGGGCTGCCTTCGCTGGGTCTGCAAACGTCTGCCCTGCTCACCCAAGGCAACGGCGTGATATCCACCGGGAGATTCGTCACCAATGACGGCGTTCACGTTTACCGACAGTGGGGCGTGGTCCACCAGGAGTTTTCATTGAACACACTGACGATGCTGGGGGACCGTAGGGGGGCGGCGTTAGAGGCGCTGGCCAAAGCCAAGGCCGAAATCGCGCGCCGGGGGTTGAAGGTTACCGTCACGAAGGACTATTACGCGCTGGTTGTTTCCGAGAGAAAATACGCCACTGCGCAGGAGAGTCTGAAACAGTCCGGGAACTTCCTGGCTATGACGAAGGACCAAGAGCGCCAAGGCGAGGCCGCACACAGTGACGTCATCAAAGCCCAGATCCAGTTCAATCAACAGCAGGCGGTGTTGCAAGACGCACAGTTGCAGATGGAAAACGACCGCTTGACCCTTGCCGTTCTGCTCTTTCCAACGCTCACGGAGAACTTTTCCGTGGTCGACGACCTCGATCAAGGGCCGAGCCTGCCGCCTTTCTCCGACGCCCGAGCCATGGCCGCACGCGAGAATCCAGACCTGCGCGTGGCCATGGAAGCCGTGCGAGAAGCGAGTCTCGGCGTCTCCGCTGCGCACTCGGCGCTGCTTCCTTCTATCACCACTGATTTTGTCTATGGTATTGAGGCCAACAATTTCGCTCTTCGCAGCGTGGTGAGCGCTTTTCCTGAAAAAGGGCCGCTTCCCAATCTCGGCTATTTTGCTACCATAACCCTGAATGTGCCTGTGTGGGACTGGGGCACGTTGCGCAGCAAACTGCGCCAAGCGGAGTATCAACGCCAACAGGCGCGCGTGGAATTGACACTGGCTCAGCGGCAGACGATGAGCGACCTGTATTCTTTTTACAACGAAGCCCAGACGGCCAAGGCCGCGGTGGACAACTTGCGCGAAACCGCCAACCTTGCACGCGAGGAGTCGCGCTTGACGACGCTGAGGTATCAGGCAGGGCAGGCCTCGGCGCTGGAAGTCGTCGATGCGCAAAACACGCGTTCGCAGGCCCAGAGCGCTTATGATGATGCGCAGGCGCGTTTCCGCCTGGCGCTCGCACAACTGCAAACGCTGACGGGATCCTTCTGACCGTGATTGGGGACAAGCGCATGGCTGAGAACGTGATCGCCCGACAGGGCCTGCTGAATTCCGACGAGGGTAACCCCGGACGCCGCGGCCCCAAGGAACCTAAGAAGATAAACCGGCTGGCTTATGGTCTTATCTTGGTGGCCCTTGCCATTTGGCCAGGATGTTCCAAAAAGGAGAGCGGCGAGGTTGCGCCCACCGTCACCGTGCAGGTGGCGACAGCGGAAACCGAGAAGATTGAGCGCAAAATCTCCGCGGATGCCGTGATCTTTCCTCCCCGTCAAGCTGCCCTTACGCCGAAGATCAGTGCGCCGGTTCGTAAGTTCTTTGTGGAACGCGGAAGCCACGTTCATGCGGGCGAATTGCTGGCTCAACTCGAGGACCAGGACCTTGTCGCTGCGGTGACTGATAACAAGGGGGCTTACGAGCAGGCCGAAGCGGCGTATGAAACCGCCACCAAGCAAGCCTTGCCGGAAGAGATTCAGAAGGCTGAACTTGATGTTAGGGCCGCGCGGGAGGCGATGCAATCGGCGCGGAAAGTTTACGAGGGCCAGCAGAACCTTTTCAAGCAAGGCGCCACGGCACGCAAGAACGTAGACGATGCCAATCTCGCCTTTGTCCAAGCCCGCAATCAATATGACCTTTTACGGAAACACTTGGAGTCACTACAAAAACTTGGCAAAGAGCAGGAGCTGAAAGCCGCTGAAGGGCAATTGACCTCCGCACGCGGCAAGTACTTAGGCGCGCAGGCGCAATTGAGCTTCGCAGAGTTACGCAGCCCTATCGATGGTGTGGTGACTGACCGGCCGGTCTATCCGGGCGAGATGGCCGCGGCGGGCTCCCCGCTGATTACCGTGATGGATCTCTCCCATGTGGTGGCTCGGGCCCACATCGATCAACAGCAGGCTGCGTGGCTCAGAGTGGGCAATGTCGCCACTATCGCAGCCCCAGTAATCACGGACGACGTTGCCGGCAAGGTAACGATGGTCAGCCCCGCTCTGGATCCGGGCAGCACCACGGTGGAGGTTTGGGTGCAGGCCGCCAATCCGGACGAACGAATGCGTCCAGGAGGCAGCGTGCACCTGACGATCATCGCGGAGACCGTGCCGAAGGCGGTAGTGATTCGCGCCGTCGCAGTTCTGACTGGCCCTGACGGGGGCACGTCGGTAATGGTCGTTGACGCAGACAACAAGCCGCACCAGAAAACCGTGAAAATCGGCATCCGCGATGGCGACGATGCCCAAGTTACGGAAGGCCTCCAGGCGGGCGAGCGAGTGGTGACCGTGGGGGCTTATGACCTATTCAAGGAAGCCCCGGACGTTCTGGAGAAGACCAAAGTGCAAATCGAAACACCCGCAACCGCCGAAACGGAGAAGGGCGGCCAAAAGGAGTAACACAACGCCGCTCTTGCCATGACCAAAGAAGAGACTCACCACGGAGCGCACAGAGACCACAGAGAATACCCAAATCCAGGTCTTGGTTTTTTCTCTGTGGTCTCTGTGCGGTCTGTGGTGAGTCTTTGTCTTGAAGGTGGCGCCGCACGAGGGAGTTAGTTCTTGAACACGCGATCGCCGTATTGGTTTGTACGTCACTCGAAATCGATCATCTTCTTGATTCTCACGCTGGCGCTCGTAGGCGGATACGTGGCGTTGAGCATTCCTGTAGCGGTGTTTCCTTCCACCAATTTCCCCCGTGTGATTGTCGGCGTTGATAACGGTGTCATGCCCATCGACCAGATGATGGTGGCCATCACTCGCCCGCTGGAGGACGCCATCAACAGCGTGGAGGGATTGGAGACGGTCCAGTCCATCACCAGCCGCGGTTCCGCCGAAATCGATCTATACTTCAATTGGAACGTGGACATGTTCGCGACCCTCCAGCGTGTCAACTCCGCCGTAGCGACTGTGCAGGGTTCGTTGCCGCCCACCGTGCACATCGAAACGCATCGCCTGACGTTCGCGAGTTTTCCCATCATCGGTTACAGCCTCACGTCGGAGTCCACACCGCAGACCGATCTTTGGGAGATGGCGACCTACGAAATCAAACCGCGCCTTAACCGATTGGATGGCGTCTCCACGGTCCTAGTGCAGGGTGGAGAAGAACCGGAATTTCAGATCAGCCCGGATCCTGCGAAGCTGCTCCAGACCCACATCACCGTCGCCGACCTTCTTGAAGCCATTCGGCGTACGAACCTGATCGATTCTCCCGGCCTGCTGGAACGCAACCACCAGCTTTACCTGGGTTTGGTGAGCGCGCAGGTCCACACGCCGGAAGAGATTGCCAATATCGTCGTTAAATCGACGAAAGATGGCGTCCCCGTTCGCATCCAGGAAGTGGCGACGGTCGGCCCGTCGGTGAAGCCCGTTTATACGATTGTTACAGCGGACACCAAGCCTGCGGTGCTGCTCAGCATCAACCGACAACCGGAGAGCAACACAGTGGAAGTGGCGAAGGAGGTACACGACGAAGTCGCGCAGATCCAGAAAACCCTGCCCCGCAGCGTAAACCTTCGGCCCTATTACGACCAATCCACCATTGTCACGCAGTCGATCAAGAGCGTGCGCGACGCCATCCTGATTGGCCTGATCCTGGCTTCCATCATCATGGTCCTTTTTCTGCGGGATTGGGGAACGTCACTGGTGGCCGGCCTGGTGATTCCCATTACGCTGCTTGTGACCTTCATCGCCCTCAAGGCGCTCGGTGAAAGTTTCAATCTGATGACGCTGGGGGGATTGGCAGCAGCCGTGGGTCTGGTCATTGACGATGCGATCGTGGTAGTGGAAAACATTGTCCTGCATCGAGACGCCGGCGAGGGCCGCATGGAGGCCATCCATAGCGCGCTCAACGAACTCATCGTCCCGCTGCTCGGATCGACGATAACACCCGTCGTGGTCTTTCTGCCCCTCATATCCATCACGGGTGTCACCGGCACATTCTTTCGTGCTCTTGCCGTGACGATGTCCGTCTCACTATTCACTTCTCTCGGCCTGGCGCTTGTTTGGACGCCCAATCTGGCCCTCTACTTTGTGCGCAGAAAGCACCGAGATGAACCTGCGCCGGTGCCCGATGAACCGGCAACCGAGGACGGCCCCCCGATGGTCGGCAACGCAGAGGAAATGCATCGGCTGATGGCCGCCGAAGAAGCCTCCATGACGGGGTTCTTCGGCAAAGTCATCCGCTTTTATGAACGCTGGCTGCGGCGTGCGCTGGAGCATCCCCGCTGGCTGGCCGCAATGTGTCTAGTGCTCATCGTTGCCTCATACCTTTGTTACAGCAGCCTGGGGACGGATCTTCTGCCGGAGATGGATGAAGGCGGGTTCATTCTCGATTACGTGATGCCACCGGGAAGTTCGCTTCAGGAAACCAATCGCGTCGTTGCCCGTATGGAACGGATCTGCCGCGCCGTGCCGGAAGTGGAAAGCACCTCACGGCGCACGGGGCTGCAGCTCGGATTGGCGGCAGTGACGGAGGCAAACACGGGTGATATTTCGGTCAAGCTCAAGGAGGACCGCGACCGCGACATCGATGAAATCATCGGCGAAGTTCGAGCTAAGGTCGCGAAAGAAGAGCCGCAAGTCGATGTTGAGTTTACCCAGGTCTTGCAGGACATGATCAGCGATCTGACCGGCGCCCCTCAGCCCATCCAAATCAAGATGTTCTCGCCGGATGGGAACCTGCTTAATCAGTGGGCGCCGCGGGTGGCCGACGCCATCGGCAAAGTCCAACTGCGAGGGAAGAAACCGGTGGTGGACATCCTAAACGGTGTCGATGACGTGACCAGCGGCCCGGCACTCGTGTTCCAGGTGAATCCCCAAACCGCGGCACGTTCCGGATTCACCACCGAGGAAGTGGAACTTGACGCCTCCGCCATCATGGAGGGAGAACCCGCTGCCACACCCGTTGTCGTCAATGGCCAGGCGCGGACGCTGCGGGTGCGGTTTCCCGCCGCGTACCGCGATTCCCTCGACGCCATGAACAATACGCTGTTGGTCAGTTCCACCGGGCAAACTGCCACTCTCGGGTCACTAGCGGCTGTCACGGAGTTGCCGGGACAGACGGAAATACTCCGCGAGAACTTGCAGCGTGATGTGGCGGTGACGGCGCGCCTGGAAGGAGTTGACCTGGGGACGGGCGTAGCGGCGGTAATGAGGGCCGTGGACAACCTGAAACTACCCAACTCCATCCGCGTTGTGTACGGCGGGACATATCGCGAACAGCAGCAGTCGTTTCATGATTTGCTGATCGTTCTCCTACTGGCGCTGGTACTGGTATTTCTGGTGCTGCTTTTCGAATTTGGCACTTTCAGCGCTCCCGTGGCGATTCTCTCCTCGGCGATTCTTTCCACCTCGGGCGTTTTTGTGGCGCTCCTCGTCACGGGGACCACCTTTAACATCTCATCCTTCATGGGCCTCATCATGGTCATCGGCATCGTGGCGAAGAATGGCATCCTTCTTCTCGACGCCGACCAGAAGTTTCGCTCCGTGGGATTCTCCGCGCAGGAATCCATGGTGCAGGCGGGCCGGCGCCGATTGCGGCCCATCGTCATGACGGCGCTCGCGGCCGTGGCCGGCATGTTGCCCCTGGCACTGGCGTTCGGAGCGGGTTCGCAGATGCTGCAACCTTTGGCGATCGCAGTAATCGGAGGTATTCTGATATCCATGGCACTTTCACTGGTCATTACGCCCGCGGTCCATTTCTATCTGACGCGGGTACCGGAGTGAAGGTGCAGGGGCCGGCTCACGGTTGCCGGTCGGCAGTCCTCAAAGATCGGTTATCCGCCTATCTTGAAATCGTGGCGGTAGCGCGCACGCTGCCCGCCCGGTTCTTGGTTGGCGCCTGATCCCAATACGGTTCACTTCACGCACCTTTCCCAATCCACTCGCGCAGGGCAGGCTTCGCCCGCAATCAGAATCCACGTTTCGCGACCAACGCCGGATGCCCAACACCCCACTCAAGTTTTCCACCTCTTCCTTCCCCCTTTTTGCATTAGAATTATCCCTTCGTGGCCATACAGAAATCGTTGTTGACAGGACTGGTGGTGGATCAAGCCACCGAGTTGCCTTTGGCGCACCGGTTGTACGCGGGGGCGCGGTCCGATATGAAGACCTTCGCGGCTTTCTTGCAACTGCTGCGGGAGCGGCTGCGGGCGTTGGCGGGGAGGGCGGACCCGTGGACTTTGGTGTGCGACGCCGGGGCCTCCTCGCAGAAGAACTTGGAAAGCCTGGAGCCGGTTCCCGACGACGATGTAACCTCGGTGCGCCCCTCCTCCCACCGCGCTTTGCTGGCGGAAGGAGCCGAGCACTTGGCGGAAGTAACCTTTTCCCAAACGCCCGAAAGCAGCATGACCACCGCTCCGGGCAGCCCCAACGAGGCTCTGTGGTCGGAATTTGTGGACCTGGGATGGATGATCAGGAAGGACGACGATCTCGAACTGCCGGGAGGCGCCCGCTTCCCGATGAGAATCTACAGCATGAGTCCGGAAGGTCTTCAGCCTATATTGAATTTGCTGGCAGCTCTTGCGAAGCGCTAGCCGCTGACGCGGCCGGGGCGTAGGGCCGAATGGCATTCGGCTTGGGCCGAGCGCCGCTCGGCCCTACAGATGCGCTCAAGTCCCGAATACGGTGCCCCGTGCCCCGCGTCCTGCCTACAGCATCCGCAGCGAATGCACAACCTGTGGGCCGCCCGCCTCGGAAAGGCTTAGGGTAAGAGAAACGCAGACCATGCTACCCACGATTAACAGTCAAAGGCCGCGGATCTAGAGAACAGACCCACGCTACGCTCTATCTTGGAGGCGCCTTTCGTCAAGCACCTTTCCACAGCCTGCGAAAAGCTGTGCAGTATAAAGGGAGATTCGCTCTAGGAGGTAGGGCCGAGGGTTTCGCCAAACTTCTCTTTGTAGATCAGTGTGGGCGACGGGAACTTCCCGGCGGCGGGGGCCTGAGTCTGCTCGTGGTAGCCTATTGGGAGCAGGGCGGCGACGAGGAAATGGTCGGGAACGTGAAAGTGGGTCTTGATTTTGGTCTCGTCGAATTCCGTCACCCAATAAGCCGACAGGCTGGATTCCGCCGCGCCCAGGAGGATCTGGTGTACGGCCACAAAGGCGTTGGCCAGGGCGGTGCGTTTAGCAATGTCGGGCGAGGAGGAATAGTATTCGCGGAGGCGGCGCAGGGCCTCTCGGCCTTCCTCCTCCGTGATTTTCCGGCTGGCAATCATTTCCTGCAAATGCTGCGGCGCGGACTTCCACGCCAGCGTGTCCGCCAAACAGATCAGAATTACGGGGGCGGAACTGAGGGGCGCTTTGATGTAGGTTGCGGCTTCGAGATGTTTCTTGGCTGCCTCACTGCGCACCACGATCCAGCGCCAGGTCTGAAGGTTCCATTCCGACGGCGCCAGGCGCGCCACTTCGATGAGGCGCCCCAGGCAATCGTCGCCGATATCCTGCTCGCTGAAACGGGGGAAAATCGGACCCACGTCCAACTGAGCTTTCTTTTGAGCACGGACGTTGTCCGCACCGGCATATTCGTGCATAGGCAAGATATCGCTACCCAATCGGGTGGTGAAAGCCAACGATGAAAAACATTCCAAAGACAACTGCATAAACCAACTCACTAATTCCCAACCGACGGACCTGGAGAGGCCGGGGTGCTTCGAAAAACCAGGCGAATCCTCGAACGAAGAGAGGCCCAAACGCCAGCAAAATCAGAGCGGGGAGCCAGCCGGCCCGCCCCATTAGGCCCAACAGCAACAGGCAAAACGCTTGGTGCAGCAGAAAACCTCTTCCCTCGCGGAATTTCTCCCGCGGCGTGACGGCTCGCGCGGAATGGATTCGCAGTTGAACGAAATGAATCTGGTTGGCTGCGAACAGCCAATTCGCCAGCCAGATCGTTGCGGCCATCGGGCCGAAATGACCCGTCGCCAAATAGTAAGCTCCCACCGAAGTGGAGCTCAGCGCGATGGCGCCCGTCAGTTGGGCGTTCATACGCGTTTTCCGGCCAAGTTTTTTCAGAATGGCCTGGAGAAGGAATGAAATCGCTGCGGCCGCACCCAGTAGGAGGAGTCCATATGCACGAGCCCACAACATCAGGACCGTAAGGGCCGAGCCGGCGACGGAAGCATAAAAATAAATGGAATAATAAATCAGCCTCCGCTCCGCATCGTTTTGCGGACGTAACGCTGAAATTTCCAGCCCCGCTTCCACTGGAGTCCGCAAACAGAAGAGACCTAACGCGGCCGCAGCGAATAATAAAACCCAGATGATCCTCTCCCCGTGGGGGTTCCCGGCAGCAGCGCCGGTGATCAGCGGAACCAGAAGCATTCCCCAGGCTCCGTGCTCACGCGGTAAGAAGAACGAACGCCCTCGCGAGTGACCTAGCAAGGGAAAAATGGAAGTGGCACCGGCCATGGCAGTCGAGCCTCAAGACGCCCGGGCAGTCACTCCCCGGTTTTTGTAAATGGACTTGTTAACTTCGACGAGCAGGTCCTCGAAGGAAGCGCCGACTTTACGGGCCGACATTTCAATGGAGCAATCGTCACAGGAAGGCCGCAGCCCGAACTTCTCAAAGACCGGCGCGGTTTCAGGATATTTCTGTTTGATGTCGCGTACCGCTTCGCCGCCGCGCACAAGATCAGTGAATTGCAACATGGCGATCCTCCTCTGCCTTGCTGCGAACCGATTCCATCGTGCGCGGTTGATAAACGCAGAAAGGCTCCTCGTCCAGAAAGTCTCCCGTAGCGGCGAACGCCCGGGCGCGGCAACCCATGCAAACGTTGCGGAACTCGCAATAACCGCACTTTCCCTTTAGGTTGTCCGTGTCGCGGAGCTGCTGAAAAACCGGGGCGCTCTCCCAGATGTCCGCCAGACTCTGCTGTTGGAGATTGCCCGCCAGCGCCGGCAGGTAGCCGCAAGGATAAACTTCACCTTGATAAGAAATGAAGGCCACGCCCGTACCGGCCAGGCAACCTTTGGTCATTGCCTGCATACTGTCCGGGTGTCCCGCTCCGGTAGGATGGGCGGCGTGCGGGTGAAGTCCGATTCCCGTCGAGCCCGGCATGGTCATTTCCGTGGGGCCGATCTCTTTCCCGTTGGCGCCGAAGGATGACTCCGCCAGCGAAGCGGCACGACGCTCCGCCGCGCGGCGTTGGCGCATCACGCGGAAATAATGAGGCGCGCACGTGGCTTTCAGCTCGATGCCACCTTCCTGCGCGCGGTCGTAAAACCAATTCAAAATTCTCTCGTATTCGTCGGCAGGCACCATCTGCTCTTCGGCAATGCCCACACCGCAACCTACGGGAACCAGCAAGAAGGTGTGGAGGGCGTCGGCGCCAATCTTCCGCGCCATTTCTAAGACGGCGGGAAGTTGGTGTGCGTTGTGACGCGCGATGGTCATGTTGATCTGCACGGACATGCCAAGCTCTTTCAAATTCCGCAAGCCGCGCAGGGCGTTCTCAAATGCTCCCGGGATGCCTCGAAAGGCATCGTGGGTAGCGGCGTCCGCTCCGTCTAAACTGATGGAGACGCGGCGCACGCCGGCATCCACGATCTTGTGGGCAACTTCCTTGGTCACTAACGTTCCGTTGGTCGCCAAGGCTACGCGCAATCCGCAATCGCGCGCATAGCTGGCCAATTCAAAAATGTCACTTCGAAAAAGAGGTTCGCCACCGCTAAGAACTAGGATAGGTAGGGATAACTGAGAGACTTGCTTTATTATGTTCAGGGCTTTGGTCGTAGGTAGGTCATTAGTTGATGAGAGTTCCGTAGCGGTGGCGCGACAATGAATGCAACGCAGGTTACATCCCTTTGTCACCTCCCAGAAAATGAGTCGCGGTTTATGTGTAACAGTTTTCATCAGAAGATCACGACCCAGAACCTAAAACTGGCTGTTTTACGCAGCCTGCTCTACTAAGAGCACGTCGTCTTCCATTGCTTCCGCTTGCTGCACAACTTCCTCGGTAATCTCTTTATCCGTTAAGTAACACGCGGGGTCGGGCATCCAGGGGTCGCCAAAAAACTCTTCCGCGCGAACTCTTAAATTCCCGCCACAAGCGGATTTCCAGCGACAATTCGCGCAGCGCCCTTTCAACAACGGCAGACGGTTGCGCAATCCCGCAAGCAAGGGGTCGGCGGACTTTTCCCAGATTTCGCGGAAGGGCTTCGCGCGCACATTCCCAAGTGTGTAATTGGCCCAGTAAGCGTCCGGGTGTACGCCGCCCACGGAATCAATACCGGCTAGGCCCGTACCCGCGCCCTGCACGGCCGCTCCGCTGGCGGGCAACAACCGGTAGATGGCTGCGGCGGGCCGGGGATTTCTTCGTGCCAATCGCAGGTAATAGTAAATGCCATCCACGTGGTTTTCGTCGGTTGCAATCTGTATGGATACCCCGCGGCGATGGAAGTTTTCCGCGCGCTCGATAATCAGGTCGAGGGCGCGCCGTTTCTCGTCGTGGGGTAAATCGTCCTGGGGGTTATTGCCGCGGCCCGCATAGATAAGGTGAGTGAAAACAACCTTGCGGATTCGCCGCCGCTCGATGAAGTCGAGAATATCGGCCAATTCGGAATAATTCCAGCGATTGAGCGGCGTGCGAATCTCAACCTCCAGGCCCGCGGCTTCGCCATTTGCGTAGCCGTCCAGCACGGCGTCGAAAGCGCCGGGCGAGCCCCGGCGGCAATCCACCTCGCGACCGGCGCCTTCCAGCAGAATGCTGACAGAGTGCAATCCGGCCCGCTTCAATCCCGCCGCCCGCGCCGGGCTGAGAAGGGTCCCGTTGGTCAGGATCGAAGGTTGGATGCCGCGCTGACTTGCGTAGGCCACCAGTTCCAGAAGGTCCGCCCGCAGCAGCGGCTCGCCGCCGGCGAATTGCAAGCGGCGAACTTGCATGGCCGCGAGGTCGCTGACTAATGCCATGCCTTCAGCCGTGGAAAGTTCCGAAGCATAGCGGCGCTGTCGCGAGTCGTAGACACAGCTAACGCAGTTCAGGTTGCAGGAGCGGGTCACACGCCACGTCACGAAAGGCTTGAGTCTTGCGACGGCAGGCGATGAAGGATAATCGACAGGCGCGTGAGCCTGCGCCTGAGGGAAGGGCTTTCTGGTCCCGGCGCCGGCTCGCTTCCATAGAAAACGGTTAAGCTCTGTGATGTCCAACATCACTGCCTCTAAACTATCTATATTGGCTGCTGAGGGTTTGCCTGAAAGCCGTGCCTGTAATTATTACGGGGGCTGAATATCCCGGTTCGTCCGATTTCCGGAATCCCCAGCCCCCAACCCGTCACTTGACGGGTTCCTAGGACCCGAAGTCCCTCGCACCCTTGCATAGGGCAACCAATGTGCCAAACTGTTCCAATCTCGAAGGTTACTAGTACCATAAAAACACTTGTTGAAACTAAATCACTTAGCAAAGGGCAGGCAACCCAACGCTACGAAGCGGAATTCAAACTCGGCTTGGCGTCAATGCGCAAAATGACGGTCATCATGTCCACCATGGTGTGAAAAAGCGCAAGGGGCCGGGCGAATCAGGTTTTCGCTGGGGAATCGGAGCCAATTTGGCCCTGACTTCACGTTGGCCGTGACTTCCCGACATCCCTTGCGGCATGGCTGTCGTGGCGATGCTTCAATAGGGGCAGGATGCCCGCCCCACGCCTTATGGCGTAGCCATCTTGGCCGCGAATGCTCGCCGACGGGTCCCCCGATGGATGGCAGCGGGGTGCGTGGAGTCATTGGTCGCGGGCATGGGGAAAGCCCACGGTCATCAAGACGTTCACCGTGGCCAACAAGCTAGGCCCTAAACCCGAAATCCTAATCCCGAACCCCGTGTCCCGAATCCCGACTACCGCGTCACGGGTTTCTCTTCCAATTGCTCGACGTTGATTCCCAGCCAAAGCAGCGCCCCCACGATGGACAGCACGGCGGCCAAGGCGAGCGCCATTTCCCATCCCACTCGCGCGGCCAACCAGGGCGTAATAACCGGGGAGATCATGCCACCCAGATTGCATCCAAAGTTCATGACTCCTCCTCCAGTTCCGCTATGTGGTCCGGAGATCTGAGTCATCGTGGCCCAATACGGGCCTTCCGTGATGAGGACGAGCGCGGTGGAAATAGTCAAGCTGATCGCGGCCAGAATTGCACTGCGGGTGTGGGCTCCCAGCAGTAGTGAGCCCGCCGCGAGTGCCAGAGCCGGCAGGGGCACACTTCTGCGGCCCCACGTCGAGCCCCAATGCTTAACGGCCCAATCGGAAACCACTCCCCCCAGCGGAATCACAACTAAGCTCAGGATCCAGGGAAGAGTGGTTAACCAAGCGGCCTTCAGCAGCTCGAATTTACGTACCTGCACGAGGTAGAGGAAGAACCAGAACACAAAGATGTATCCAACATATCCTTGCAGTGTATAACTCGCCGTCAAGAACCAGAAGCTCGGCCGGCGCAGAGGCGAGGCGTGATCTGGACCTGCCGGAGGTGTGGTTTGCGGCCTCGCGGTTGCTGGCATCTGTGGGGAGGGAACGATCGACCGCCATGCCACGGTAGCTACTGCCGCCAGCAAGGCTGCCCCCGCGAGCGCCGGCCGCCACCCCCAGCGCACCGTTATAAATCCCAAGAGCGGCGGCGCCACGGCTGAGCCGATTCCGATGCTGGCCAATACCAGACCGTTCGCCCTGCCTTGCATCGCGGGAGGGACGCAAAGCGAAATCGCCCGGCTCGCCGCCGGGTACGTGGGCGCAGCCAGAATTCCTACGGCGAAACGCAAAACCAAAAGCGCGGGTAAAGCCCCCAGCGCCAGCCCGAAGAGTGGCCGTCCAACGAAGGCTGTGGCGAAAGTGAACATCGACCAACCGGCCGCCAGCACAAGAAAAAGAGCCCGCGTGGTCATCCGGCTGGAGAGCCAGCCGGAAGGAACCTGAAAGAGCGTGTAACCCAGCAGAAAGGCGCCGAATACTCTTCCCATCTGCGGCTGGGTGAGGTGCAGTTCGGCCATCAGGTGGGGCGCAACCACGGTGATATCGACGCGGCACAAGTATCCCACCGAAGCGATCAGCAGCAGCATGAGCACCAGGCGCCGGGCAGCACGAGTCGTGGTGGTCAACCCCGGCTTGGGCGTAGCATTCACAGCGACATTCATGCCAGCCTCTTGCACAGCAGCAACTCGGAGTGGCCTTCGACGGCGTAGTTGGGAAGCTCGCCGATCTGCTCGTATCCAAGGCGGTAGTAAAGCGCTTGGGCTCGGAGATTGAACGAGGAAACGCAGAGGAAGATAAACCGTCTGCCCGCGGCTTGCTTCTCGGCAAAGGTGAGCAGTTGCGCTCCAATGCCCTTTCCCCGGGCGGCTTCCGCGACGGCGACAGTGGTTATGTAAGGAGATCCGGCGCACCCGTTCGGATGGATGAGTATAAACCCCACGGGGCAACCAGACTCGTGAGCCACAAACAGCTCGCCTCCAGGGCGGCGAAGGACGGCGCGGCATTGATCGAGGTTGCGGCGCAGGGTAATCCAGGGCTCGGTCCCCGCCATCAACTGCGCGCACCACTCGAAGTCCAATTCCTGCGCTCGAGTAATCGTGAGGGATGGCGGGATGTGCTCGAGACCCATGATCGTAGCTCGTGAATCATGAAGACTACACGGCGTAAGCAAAGACCTCAATGGTTTTCTCTGGCCGCACAATTTAATGTTGTAGCGGCAAGTTGATCCTTAGCGCCCCTTCACTACATTCGATTTCCGAATCCCCAACCCGCACCACCTCATCTCGAATCCCTAACCCCGAGTCCCGCCCCCAAATCCCTAATCCCGAGTCCCGAACCGCGAACTCCCTTGCGTTTCCCTTCCGGCTTCCCAATAATGGAGGCATGCTGACACGCAATAATGTTCGCTTGACGCTCGAAGGGGCGCGCGCCATCCTTGCCGCGGCAGAAGCCAAGGCGCGCGAGATCAAAGTTCCGCAGAACATCGCTATCGTGGACGAGGGCGCCCACCTGCTGCTTTTTGCGCGCATGGATGGAGCCAAGCTTTCGTCGGTGGAAGTGGCCTTGACGAAAGCCCGTGCCGCCGCGCTGCGCCGCGCACCCACGGGCCCGTCGCCCGCCAATGATCCGAATGTGATGCTTTCCCTTGCGCTTCCGCTGGCCACCGGCGGCAAGCTGACGTGCATTCGCGGCGGCCTGCCGCTGATGGTTGACGGCCAATGCGTGGGCGGCATTGGTGTGAGCGCAGGTACCGAGGCGGAAGACGTCCTGGTAGGTCAGGCCGGGGTGGACGCACTCGCGAGGTTTTCCGCATGACAACGTCTCAAACCGCGGCGATCAAGAAGCTCGACTACGCCCACGGCAAGCAACTGGCGCAACTGATTTTCCACGAGACCATGGCGGCCATCGACGTGCGCCACGCCATGCTGGCGAAGCTGAAGTTCGAGGACGGTGCGTTCACGGCCGGGGGAGAAGCCCATCCGCTTGTCCGCCCGCCGCGCGTGGTGGCTTTTGGCAAGGCGGCAAATCGCATGGCCATGGTGCTCGATGAAATTCTGGGCGGGCGAATAGAAGCAGGAGTCTCGGTGGCGCCAGCCGAAACGCCGAAGAAGCTCGCAAACTTTCAATACTTCGTCGGCGGACACCCTTACCCAAACATCGGCAGCCTGGAGGGCGCACGCGCGTCCCTGGGGCTTGTATCCCACCTAATGCGCGAAGACACGGTCATTTTTCTAGTTTCCGGCGGAGGGTCCGCGATTTTGGCGCAGCCGATGGACGAGAGCATTACGCTCGCCGATTTGATTGAGTTCAACCGAGCGCTCGTGACGTCACACCTCCCGATTGAAGAAATCAACGTCCTGCGCAAGCACGTTTCGGCCGTGAAAGGCGGCAGGCTCGCCGAACGCGCTTACCCGGCGGGACAACTGACCATTTTCATCTCCGATGTGCCCGACGACCTACCCTCAATGGTGGCCTCCGGGCCAACCATGCCCGATGAATCCACGACCGAGCAGGCATACGAACTCGCCGAGCAAAGTAACCTGGCCGGTCGTTTTCCAGCGAGCATCCGGGGATTCTTCGAGCGCCGGGAATTACCCGAAACTCCCAAGCCCGGAGATCCGCGCTTTGCAAATTCCTATTATGTTTCGTTGCTCGCCAACCGTGATGCAGTAGCGGCGGCACTTTCGGGGGCGGAAAAACTCGGTTTCGTAGCCGAAATCGACCGCGGGATTTGGGACGCGGACTATCAACAGGTGGTGCACTCGAACGTCGCCGCACTCGATGCGCTTTCAGAGGCGCACAAGGGTCAAGCGGTCTGCCTGGTGGTCGGTGGCGAAGTGACCTGCCCGGTCACCGGCCCCGGTATAGGAGGGCGTAATCAAGCCTTCGCTCTTTACGCTGCGCAACAGATTTCCGGCCAGCGACGGGTGGTGCTGAGTGCGGGCACCGATGGTCGCGACGGGAACAGTCCTACCAGCGGAGCGGTCGCCGATGGCCAAACGTTTTCGCGCGCGCAGGGCCGTGGTCTGGACCCCGCCGCCTACCTCGCGGGGAGCGACGCGTATTCGTTCTTCCGCACCTTGGGCGATACACTCGATACCGGGTTCACGGATAATAACGTTCGCGACGTGCGCATCTGGCTCGATTTTGGCGCTTGAGTTTGCGACCATCACCATGGAAAACCTCACTGGAAAGGTTGCCCTCGTGACCGGAGCGAGTTTGGGAATCGGCCGGGCCATCGCTGAAGCTTTCGCCAAAGTCTGCGTGGATGTGGCGGTCAATTACTTTCAGCATCAAGCGGAAGCCGAAGAGGTGTGCGCCGCCATCCGACACTCGGGGCGGCGTGCCCTTGCGGTGCAGGCGGATGTTTCGAGATCCGCAGAAGTTTCGCGTTTGGTGAAAACCGTGGAAGAGGGTCTCGGGCCGATTGAAATCCTGGTCAACAATTCCGGCGTGACGCGTCCCCAGCCACTCGAGCAAATCCGGGAAGAAGACTGGGACGAAATTCTCACCGTGAATCTCAAGTCCGCTTTTCTGGTTACACAGCAGGTAGTTCCTGGAATGCGCACGCGCCGCTGGGGGCGCATCATTAACATATCTTCAGTGGCTGCGCACACAGGCGGTGTCGTAGGGCCGCACTATGCTGCGTCCAAAGCGGGAATGCTGGGATTAACGCACTCCTATGCCAACATTCTGGTGCGTGAAGGTATTACGGTAAATGCCATCGCCCCGGCCCTGGTTTATACCCAGATGGTGGCCGCGAATCCGCGCGCGCGAGCCGACCTGATCCCCGTAGGGCGATTCGGCAAAGTCGAGGAAGTCGCCGACGTTGCCGTGATGCTGGCGGGGAACAGTTACATCACGGGCCAAACGATCAATGTAGACGGCGGATGGTATATGAGCTAGGACTGGAGACGGGGTTCTGGGGGCTAGGTGTAACGAGCAAGCTGCCGGGGCGCCGTCCAGCACCCAATCCCTAGTACCCAGAACCTAATCAGGAGGAATTCATGCCGGAATCAATTGGATTCATTGGACTCGGGATTATGGGCCAACCGATGGCCCTGAACCTCGCCAAGGCTGGCCACAAGCTCGCGGTCTACAATCGCACTCCCGGGAAGACCGCTGCCCTTGAGTCCGTGGGCGCACGCGTTGCAGCTTCACCCGCTGACGCCGTGCGCGACGCCAACATCGTCATCATCATCGTGAGTGACTCGGCCGCGGTGGAAGCGGTGATGACGGGCAAAGACGGCATCCTTGAAACATTGTGCTCCGGCACTATCGTTATCGATTCCAGCACCATCAGCCCCGCCGTCAGCCGCAAGATGGCGTGTCTCGCGGCAGGCAAGGGAGCGAGTTGGCTCGATGCCGCCGTCACTGGCTCAAAGCACGGTGCTGAAAAAGGCGAGCTGACCTACATGATCGGCGGCGATCGCGAGACGTTCGACCGCGCCATGCCCATCCTTCAGTTGCTCGGGAAGAAGCATATTTACTGCGGGCTGCACGGACTCGGCCTTTCCGCCAAGCTTGCTCAGAACACGATTCAGGCAACGATGGTTGAGGTTTTCTGTGAAGGGTTTGTGCTTGCGACCAAAGCCGGTGTGCGGCCGGAGACGATGCTCGAAATCATCCAGTCGAGCATGGCGCGCGCGGGCATTACCGACTTCAAAGCGCCGTTCATCTTTAAGGGTGACTTCACTCCTTACTTCCCCCTGAAGCTAATGCACAAGGACCTGGAACTGGCCGCCGAGGCCGGCTATGCGCAGGGCGTTCCCATGCCGGTGCTGGCCGCGGTGAAGGAAGTCTACATGGCGGCCAAGGCTCAGGGTAAAGGCGAGCAGGACTACGCGGCGATTGTCACTTTCCTGGAAGATCTCGCCGGGGTGAAGGTGCGAACTTAGTGATTCCCTCCCGGGCAGCCGGGGGTGATCATCTGGTGCTTTCCAAAGGGTCTAAACCCGTCCCCTGGGGTACTAAACTGCTCTTCCCGAGTACCAGTGACATTTTGTCGTCTTCGTGCCCCACCCAGTGGCTCTTCTAAACTCACGAAAACCTTGACAAGCTAAATCGAAAGAGGCATTCTATATACGACTTTAATAGTCGGATATAGCTATGCTGAAGCTCTCCAAGAAGGCGGACTACGGGTTAATAGCCGTGCAGCACTTGGCGCAACGGCCGCTGTCAACGGCGTGCAGCGCCAAAGAGATTGCCCGAGCTTATGGAATCCCGACCGAATTGCTCGCCAAGATACTTCAGAAGCTCGCCAAGAACGGACTGCTCGTCTCCCAGCATGGGACGAATGGCGGCTATTCCCTGGCGCGCCACCCCAACACAATTTCCGCCTTTGAGGTGATCCGCGCCATCGAGGGGCCTCTGTTCATAACCAGTTGCGTCACGGACAAGCGCGAGTGCGGCCAGATGACGCGCTGCACCGTCCGCGAGCCACTTAAAAAGGTGAACGAGACGCTGGTGAAGGCCCTGAGCGCCGTCACGATTTCCAGTCTCTCGAACGATTCGACCGTCTTGGTACAAATCGAGGGAGGCCTGCTGTGAAGCTTCCCATCTACCTGGATAACCACGCCACGACCCCCGTGGACCCTCGCGTCGTGGAAGCGATGCTGCCGTACTTTGCGGAAGACTTCGGCAACCCAGCCAGCCGGAACCACAAGTTTGGCTGGACGGCGGCGACGGCGGTGGAAAACGCGCGCAAGCAGGTGGCGAAGCTGATAAACGCCAGCGCCAAGGAAATCGTCTTCACCTCGGGCGCGAGCGAGTCCGACAACCTGGCGATCAAGGGCGCGGCGTACCGTCATCGCGATCGCTGCAACCATATCATTACCGTCGCTACGGAGCACAAGGCGGTGCTCGATTCCGCCCAACGTCTTGCGCAGGAAGGCTTTAGCGTAACTCATGCGCGCCTGCATGGGGACGGACTGGTGGACCTTGACGCGCTGAAGCAGGCCATAACGGATAAGACCTTGCTGGTCAGCATCATGGCGGCGAACAACGAGATTGGCGTGATTCAACCCCTGGCGGAAATCGGCCGGATGTGCCGCGAGCGTGGGGTGCTGTTTCACACCGACGCGGCACAGGCGACGGGCAAGATTCCGCTGGACGTTGAGGCCATGCAAATCGATCTGCTCTCCATCGCCGGGCATAAGATGTACGCGGCCAAAGGCATCGGCGCGCTTTACGTTCGGCGGCGCGGCACTCCGGTGGAGCTTACGCCGATCACCGACGGCGGCGGCCACGAAGGCGGATTGCGCTCGGGAACGCTGAATGTGCCGGGAATCGTCGGCTTGGGCAAAGCCTGTGAGATTTGCCGAGAGATGATGCCGGAAGAATCGCGGCGGCTTGCGGCTCTGCGCGACCGGCTGAAAGACGGACTGCTGGCGGGACTCGAGGGCATTCACATTAACGGCAGTCTGGAGCATCGGCTGCCGAACAACCTGAACGTGAGCTTCCCCGGTATCGACTTGGCAACCCTGATGGCTGCACTGAGTGACATCGCGCTGTCGTCTGGCTCAGCGTGCAACACCGGGACGCCCGAGCCGTCTTATGTGCTGCAAGCGCTGGGCGTTTCGGAAGAAATTGCGAGCACGCCGCTGCGCTTCGGCTTGGGCCGGTTCAACACGGAAGAGGAAATCGACTACTGCCTCGGCCGCATCGTGGAAACAGTGAAGCGGCTGAAGGAATTGTCGATTGCCGATGGTCGATTGCCGATTGACGGAACTAAGCAATTGCCGGTTGCCGATGGTCGGTCTGAGAGTAACACCATTGAGCATGGACACTCTAACAAACGGGCGGTGGGATTTTAGCAATCGACAATCGTCAATCGACAATCGGCAATTAAGCATTCGTGGACGGGGAATTTAGGGAGGAACAAGATGGCAACACCGCAGACCGATCTCGAAATACTGGCGACGCAGGAATACAAGTACGGATTCGTAACGGATATCGAGCAGGAGACCGTTCCGCCGGGGTTGAGTGAAGACGTCATTCGCATGATCTCCGCCAAGAAGAATGAGCCGGAGTGGCTGCTGGAGTGGCGCCTGAAGGCTTATCGCCATTGGCTGAAGATGCAGGAGCCGACGTGGGCGAACGTGAAGTTCCCTCCCATCGATTACCAGGCCATCCGTTATTATTCCGCGCCGAAGAAGGCGGGTTCGGGCCCCAAGAGCCTTGACGACATCGACCCCGAGCTGCTGAAGACCTACGACAAGCTCGGCATTCCCCTTCGCGAGCGCGAATTGCTGGCGGGTGTGGCCGTGGACGCGGTGTTTGACAGCGTCTCCGTGGGCACGACCTTTAAGGCAAAGCTGGCCGAGTTGGGCATTATCTTCTGTTCCTTCTCGGAAGCGGTGCAGGAGCATCCCGACTTGGTGCGCAAGTATCTGGGCTCGGTGGTCCCTTACACTGACAACTTTTACGCCACGCTTAACTCGGCGGTATTCAGCGACGGCTCTTTCGCGTACGTGCCCAAGGGCGTGCGCTGCCCCATGGAGCTTTCCACCTACTTCCGCATCAACGCCAAGGACACCGGCCAGTTTGAGCGCACCCTGATCGTCGCGGACGAGGGCGCTTACGTGAGCTATCTCGAAGGCTGCACGGCCCCAATGCGCGATGAGAATCAGCTTCACGCCGCCGTGGTCGAGTTGGTGGCTTTGGACAATGCCACGGTGAAGTACTCGACCGTGCAGAACTGGTACCCCGGCGACAAGAACGGCAAGGGAGGCATTTACAACTTTGTAACCAAGCGCGGCAAGTGCGCCGGGGTGAATTCCAAGATTTCCTGGACGCAGGTTGAGACCGGCTCGGCCATTACCTGGAAGTATCCAAGCTGCATCCTCCAGGGTGAGAATTCCGTGGGTGAGTTCTACTCCGTCGCCGTGGTCAACAATTACCAGCAGGCCGACACCGGCACCAAGATGATCCACATCGGCAAGAACACCAAGAGCACGATTGTGTCAAAAGGAATCAGCGCCGGTCGCGGCCAGAACAGCTATCGCGGCGCGGTGCGCATCCTGAAGGGCGCAAGCAACGCCCGCAATTACTCGCAATGCGATTCCTTGCTGATTGGCGACAAATGCGGCGCGCATACGTTCCCGTATCTGGAAGTGAAGAATTCCACGGCCACCGTCGAGCACGAAGCTTCGACTTCCAAGATCGGCGAGGACCAGATTTTTTACTGCCGCCAGCGCGGAATTTCCACGGAAGACGCCGTGGGCATTATCGTCAACGGCTTCTGCAAGCAGGTGTTTCGCGAGCTGCCCATGGAGTTCGCCGTCGAAGCGCAGAAGCTGCTGGGGGTGAGCCTTGAGGGCAGTGTTGGGTAATTCTGAATTATGAATTCTGAATTATGAAGGATGAAAGACTTTCGCACAGAGGTCACAGAGGTGCGGCACAGAGATCACGGAGAGGTTGGAAGAGGTTTTGAGACGTTCTCTGTGCCCTCCGTGATCAAGCGGTTTGAAAGTTACAAAGTCCAAGCACTCCGTGAACTCTGTGTGAAACGTTCTTAACCCGGGCTGCGGCAACCCCGAGAGGGTTGCGCCGACGGAAGTGCAGGTAAAACCATGGCCACGAAAACGCTCTTAACAGTCGAAGAATTTCTCCGGTTGCCCGAGCCTTTCGATACGGTCCGTGAGCTCGTGGAAGGAGAACTCATCACCGTGTCACCAACGATGCCGGAACACAACGACGTGCGGGATACGTTGCTTGTGGCGTTGCGAAACTTCTTAGCGGGGAAGGGCTTGGGGCGAGTCTGGTCGGAACAGGCTTTTCACCTGTTTGGTGACACAGTCCGAATTCCCGATATTGCATTTGTGCGCGCTGGGCGTTCGATTGATCCTCGCCGATTGCCTGAGGGCGCGCCGGATCTGGCGATTGAGGTGATTTCGCCCACGAACACCCCACGCGAAATCGACCAGCGGGTGAGCGATTTCTTTGCCGCTGGCTCCACGCGGGTCTGGTTAGTTTACCCGGAACATCGGGAAGTGTATGTGCACGGCTTGAGCGGAGTAGTTCGCCGCCGGGGAGACGATCTCTTAGAGGACCCCGAGCTGCTTCCAGGGTTTTCCGTAAAGGTCTCGAGCCTGTTTGAAAACGCGTAGGGGCGGGTCGCGAACCGCCCCTACATCAGAATCCGCTGGCTGATGAATGAGCCACGGGAGAGGGGACTTCACAAGAGGCATTCACCATGTCCAAACTGCAAGATTTCGTTCTGGCTTTGACGCGGGTTGTATTTGCATTGCTGTTCGCCTGCCACGGCGCCATGAAACTCTTTGGGGCTTTTGGCGGACACCCCATGCTCCACAACCCCTGGATGTTGACGGCGGGAATACTGGAGTTTGGTGGCGGGGTGATGATCGGCTTGGGACTTCTGACGCGACCGGTGGCCTTTATCCTCTGCGGTGAGATGGCCGTGGCTTATTTCAAGGCGCACTACCCGGGAGGCTTTTGGCCCATCGTGAATCACGGTGAGCCGGCAGTGCTTTACTGCTTCTTTTATTTGTACCTCGCGGTGCGCGGCGCCGGCGCCTTGAGCGTGGATGGGGCACGGGGAAAAGCGTGAAATTGGAAACTGGAAACTAGAAATTGGAAACTCGAAACTGGAAACTGGAAAATGGAAAATGGGATGTAGCGCGGACCTGTTTTGCGGGTCCGCGGCTCGTCGCCGATGGGCAAGGAAAGGCCGCGGACCTAAAGAGCAGGTCCGCGCTACTCTTCCGCTCAACACAGAGCACTCGGAGAATCTCAGTGGCCTCTGTGTGAGAGCTTTTCTGGGCACGGAGGACACGGGAGGTACGGAGACTGGTGACATGTGGAGAACTCTTCGCGGATAACGCGACTTTCGAGTTTCCAATTTCGACTTTCGAGTTTCCAGTTTCGAGTTTCCGAGTTTCCAGTTTCGAGTTTCCGATTTCCAATTTCGATTTGCGAATTTCGATCTAAGACAATGGAGAAGTGATGCTAACGATCAAGAATCTGCATGCGACAGTTGGTGGCAAGGAAATCCTGCGCGGGATTGACCTGCAAGTGAACGTGGGGGAGGTTCATGCCATCATGGGGCCAAACGGCTCCGGCAAAACCACGCTGGCGCAGGTGCTCGCGGGCCGCGAACTTTACGCGGTTACAGGCGGTGAGGTGACGTTTGACGGCAAGGATTTGCTCGAAATGTCGCCGGAAGAGCGCGCGCGGGAAGGCATCTTCCTCGCCTTCCAGTACCCCGTGGAAATTCCGGGTGTCTCGAACACCTATTTTCTGCGCGCGGCGCTGAATGCCATCCTAAAGCATCGCGGGCTCGAGGAATATGACGCCATGGACTTCCTCACCCATGTGCGCGGGAAGATGAAGCAGTTGGACATGGATGAGAGCTTGATGTCGCGCTCCGTGAATGAGGGATTCTCCGGCGGCGAAAAGAAGCGCAATGAGATTTTTCAGATGGCAGTGCTGGAACCAAAGCTCTCCATTCTGGATGAGACGGACTCGGGACTGGATATCGATGCGCTGCGAGTGGTGGCCACGGGCGTCAACGCGCTGCGCTCGCCCGACCGCTCGACGATCGTGGTGACGCATTACCAGCGCCTGCTCAACTACATCGTTCCGGACTTTGTGCACGTGCTCTCGAATGGACGCATCGTTAAGTCCGGAGGCAAGGAACTGGCGTTGGAGCTGGAAGAGAAGGGCTATGGATGGCTGGAGGAAGACGTCAGTGGCCAGTTGTCCGTGGTCAGTAGCCAGTAGAAACGTAGGGGCGCCCCTCGTGGGTGCCCATCGTAAGCAAGCGGGTGTAGCGCGGACCTGTTTTTTAGGTCCGCGGCTTTTCCCTGGTTAGTGGGGTGTTTGTAATGACGGAACAGCAAGACAAAAGGCAAAGTGCAAAAAGCAAAAGGCAAAAGTCAAAGCCGGTGTTACAACGCAGCAACCCGCGGTCTGATTGCCTTTCTCTGTGCACTCAGTGCGCCCAAAATTTCACACAGAGTACATGGAGAGTCTCAGTGCCCTCTGTGTTAGAGCTTTTCAAACCACAGAGGACACAAAGAGAACTTGCCTCGACCGGAGAATTGCGGAGTGCCGCAAACAAAGGAGATACGTTCCAGCAATACAACGGACGGACACCAGTTGCGGTTAGGATTTTCACTTTTGCCTTTTGACTTGTTCGCTTTGCCTTTTGACTTGTTCGCGCCTTTGACATTGGAAAGGGATCTGGGATTTGATGAACACGCTTAAAGAACAAGAAGGACCGTATCTCTCGAGTTTCACCCGCCTGGAGGGCGCGCTCAACGCGAATGCGCCGGCCTGGCTGGCCAAGCTTCGCCGTGGAGCCATTGATAGCTTTGCCGAGCTTGGTTTCCCTACGACTCACGACGAGGAGTGGCTCTACACGAACGTCGCGGAGTTGGCTTCCACGCCGTTTGCGCCGTCCCACGTGAAACTGACGGAAGATCACCGGCAAAAGATTGCGAGCCTGGCGCTGGCCGACCTGGGTTGCAGCCGCCTGGCCTTCTTTAATGGCCGCTACGTTCCGGAACTCTCGAAATTGCGGGAAGTTCCCCAGGGACTAAGGGCAGGCAGCATGGCCTCCGCCTGGAAGAACCACGGTGCGCTGTTGGAACGCCATTTGGGGCGCTACGCGGACGCGAAGACCCATGCCTTCGTCGCGCTCAACACCGCATTTTTTGAAGATGGCGCGTTTATCGAAATTCCCAAGGGAGCGGTGCTCCAAAAGCCTTTGCACATCTTGCAGATTTCCAGCGGCCGGGCCACTGTTTCGCACCCGCGGAATCTGATTCTGGTGAATGACACCGGCCAGGCCAGCATTATCGAGACCTTTCTGAGCTTGGACGAAGACACCACCTTCACCAACACGGTCACGGAAATTGTGGCCGGTGAGGGCGCGCTAGTGGATTACACCAAAGTGCAGCAGGAAAGCGATACCGCGTTTCATTATGCGCGCATCCAGGTGCAGCAGGAGCGCTCCTCGAGCGTGACGACGCACTCCTTCCAGTTTGGCGGCCTGCTGACGCGCGAGGAAGTCAATGCGGTGCTTAACGGTGAAGGCGCGGAATCCCTATTGCACGGCCTCTATGTGATTACCGGGAAGCAGCATGTGGACAACCACACGATTATCGACCACGCCAAGGCGCATTGCTCCAGCCGCGAGGTTTACAAGGGCGTGCTGGACGGCAAATCGCAGGGAGTCTTCAACGGCAAGATCGTCGTCCGTCCCGACGCGCAAAAGACCGATTCCAAGCAGAGCAACAAGAACCTGCTGCTTTCCGAGGACGCGATTATCAACACCAAACCGCAACTGGAGATTTTTGCCGACGATGTGAAATGCACGCACGGCGCGACGGTCGGCCAGATCGATCCCGAGGCGGTTTTTTATCTTCGCTCCCGCGGCATTGGCGCGCAAGAGGCGAAAAAGCTGCTGACCTACGCCTTCGCCAACGACGTGATGGAGCGCATTAAGTTTCAGCCCCTGCGCGAAAAGTTGGCGGAGCGGCTGTTTGCAAGGCTGGCGAAGAATTGAGGATTGGGTAAACCGTCGGCGGATGTGGCACGGCCATCTTGGCCGTGACCAACACGGGCAGGATGCCCGTGGCACGTCGTAACGCCGGCTTCCAGCCGGCATTGATGTAGCGCCGGGCTTGAGCCCGGCATGTGCCGCCCACACGGGCGGCGCTACAACGGACGTGCCGACAGCTTGGTGGTTGGTACAGTAGGAGGCACCATGGCTACGACTCGCGAGCTCGTTAATCTGGCAATTGGGGAAGTTCCGGCGCGCACGTTCGACGTGCGGAAAATCCGCGAGGACTTTCCCATTCTCAAGCAAAAGATGCACGGCAAGCCGCTGGTGTATCTTGACAACGCTGCAACCAGCCAGAAGCCGCAGGCGGTCATCGACGCCCTGGTGCACTATTATACGCAGTACAACGCCAACATCCATCGGGGCGTCTACCTGCTCAGCGAGCGCTCCACGCAAGCCTACGAGGACGCGCGCGTGAAGCTCCAGAGGTTCCTGAACGCTGCCGAGCCGCGGGAAATCGTCTACGTGCGCGGTTCGACGGAGGGCATCAACCTGGTGGCGCAGACTTGGGGCCGCCAGCACATCGGCGCGGGCGACGAAATCCTGATCACCGCGATGGAACATCACTCGAACATTGTTCCCTGGCAGATTCTGTGTGAGGAAAAAGGCGCACGCCTGCGCGTCGGCCCTATCAACGACCGCGGTGAGCTGATCTTGGATGAATTCGACAAGCTCATCACCGATCGGACGCGCCTGGTGAGCGTGGCGCACGTTTCCAATGCGCTCGGCACCATCAATCCCGTAAAGCAGATTGTTGAGATGGCGCATGCCCGGAACATCCCGGTGCTCATCGATGGCGCCCAGGCCGCGCCCCACCTGAAGCTTGACGTGCAGGCGCTGGGTTGCGATTTTTACGCGATTTCAGGCCACAAGCTCTTTGGGCCCACGGGCATCGGCGCGCTCTACGGCAAGGCCAGCCTGCTTGAGTCTATGCCCCCGTACCAGGGCGGTGGCGACATGATTCTCTCTGTCACGTTTGAGAAGACTATTTACAATCACATCCCGAATAAATTCGAGGCCGGAACGCCCAACATCGCCGGGGCGATTGGCTGGGGGGCGGCGATTGACTACCTCACGCGGATCGGGATGGAAAATATCGCGTCCTACGAACATGCCTTGCTAACCTATGCCACCGAAGCGATTGGCCAGATTCCCGGTGTGCGGCTGATCGGCACGGCGCGGGAGAAGGCCGGAGTTCTTTCTTTCATGCTCGAAGGAATCCATCCGCATGACGTCGGCACGGTGCTGGACCAGGAAGGTATTGCCGTACGCACGGGCCACCATTGCGCGCAACCCGTGATGGAGCGCTTCGGCGTGCCCGCCACGGTGCGAGCCTCCCTGGCCTTCTACAACACCAAGCAGGAGGTTAACGCCCTGGCGGCGGGGCTTGAACACGTGAAGGCGATGTTTGCCTGAAGGTGATCGGGTGATCCGATGATCGGGAGATCGGGTGAACAGGAAAGCGCCATCGGCGCGGGTGGTTTGTTGCTCACCCGATCACCGGATTACCCGATCACCCGATTCGGGCCTACATGCGACCCACTATAAGGATTGGCAGAAACATATGTCAGATCTCAGCTCGCTCTACCAAGAAGTAATTCTCGACCACAGCAAGCGGCCGCGGAATTTTCACCCTCTCGAAAATGCTGACCACCACGCCAACGGTTACAATCCACTGTGCGGCGATAAGGTCACCATTTATCTGACCCTGGACAACGATCGCATAACGGACATCAGCTTTCAGGGTACCGGCTGCGCCATTTCCACGGCCTCCGCGTCGATCCTGACCGAGACGTTGAAAGGCAAAACCCGCGCCGAGGCCGAGGCGCTGTTCGAAGCGTTTCACGGCCTGGTGACCGGCAAGCCGGTGGATTCACCGGGCGGCCCGGCCCTGGGCAAGTTGGCGGTGTTTTCCGGCGTCTGCGAATTTCCCGTGCGAGTCAAGTGCGCCTCGCTTGCCTGGCACACGCTGCATAGCGCACTCGAGGGCAGCCCGACCACGAGCACGGAGTAGCATTGGAAACTGGAAATCGGAAACTGGAAACTAGAAACTGCTAAATCGTGCTGAGTTTCCGATTTCTTGTTTCATTCTTGAGCACGGTGTTGGAGCAGAAACTGGAAACTGAAGAGCTGGGCCGAGTTTCCAATTTCCAGTTTCTAGTTTCCAATTTCTAGTTTCCAGTTTCTGATTTCCAGTTTTGTCTTTTCGTCGCGAGGTAAACTATGGCTGAACCAATTCCCGCGTCCGCTTCGCCGGCCACGCTGAATGTCTCCGAAGTGGTGGCGCTCAACGACAAAATCGTTGAGAAGATGCGCACCGTGTACGACCCGGAGATTCCCGTAAATATCTACGACCTTGGCCTGATTTACGAGGTGAAGGTGGAACCGACCGCGGACGTTTACGTAAGGATGACCCTGACGTCACCCGGCTGCCCCGCCGCCGGCACGCTTCCCGGCGAGGTGGAGGACAAGATCGTTATGATCCCCGGGGTTAAGAAAGTCAAAGTGGATGTGGTGTGGGAACCGACCTGGGATAAAGAAATGATGTCAGAAGCCGCCAAGCTTCAGTTGGGGTTCTTCTGACGGAAGCCGACAGCTCACGGGCGAGAGCTGACAGCTCACAGCCGACAGCTAACAGACTCCAACCAGTGTCCGTAAGCGTCTCAAGGTTGTTTTAGGGTCCCGAAGGGACCTAATATCATTAGCCGTAGGTGAAACCTACGGTAACGATTACCCTAAACCAGGATCCAACCCCGAAGGGGTTGAATGTAAAAGTTCGAAACATGGGCGCAATTCGACCCCTCTGGGGTCGACGGACGGCACTAATACCTGGGCGCTTTCCGTAGGTTTCACCTACGGCTAATGATATTAGGTCCCTTCGGGACCCCATGGGACTCTGTTAGCTGTCGGCGGTTGGCTGTAAGCCTCTCCAATTACCAATGACCAATTCTCCCCTTGCCGATTATCACGTCACCCAGGGCGCAACCCTCTCGGAATATCACGGCGCCATCGTTCCCGCTCGATTCACCGATCCCGCGGCGGAAAACCGTGCCGTGCGCACCGCTTCGGGGTTATTCGATTTCTCGTTCCGCGCCAAGTTCCGCATGAAAGGCCGCGACCACGCGAAACTCCTGCAACGGCTCGTGAGCAATGACGTCAAGAAACTCACGCCGGGCCAAGGCACCTACGCCACGCTCCTCAACGCGCAAGGCCACATCGTGGTGGACCTGCGCCTGTATTGCGCCGAGGACGGCTTCCTGGTTGATACCGACGCGGACTTGCGCGAGAAGGCCATCCAAAGCTTTCGCCGCTACATTATTGCCGACCAAGTTGAGATCGAGCCGCTCGACCTTTACGCGCTGGCGTTCCAGGGCCCGCGGGCTCGGGGGTTGCTGGAGAAGACGCTGCACATCGACCTGCCCGCAATGCAGGAGTTTGACCACTTTGCCTCGAACTACGCGGGCTTTCCCATCCGCGTGGTTCGCGCCACAAGTACTGGCGAAGAGGGTTACGAAGTGTGGGTGAATGCCGCGGGCATGGAGGCCGTCTGGGGCGCGGCGTGCGGGCAGGCTCCGACTTACGACATGCTCGCGTGCGGCTGCGAGGCACTCGAAAGTCTGCGCATTGAGGCCGGCATTCCGCGCTACGGGACGGAATTAGGCGAGGACGTTATCCCTCTCGAAGCGGGCCTTTTGAATGCGCTCAGCTTCAATAAGGGCTGCTACATTGGGCAGGAAATTGTCGAGCGAGCCCGCAGCCGGGGCCACGTGAACTGGAAACTGGTGGGTTTGGTCGTGAATGCCGAACAACCACCGCAAGCGGGCGAAAAGGCAGTAGCCGAAGGAAGAGAAGTGGCTGAGGTCACCAGTTCTTGCGTGTCACCCACGCTCGGCAAAACGATCGCTCTCGGTTACGTGCGCCGCGAGTTCGCCGAGCCCGGCGCCAAGATCACCTTTGCTTCCGGCGTCACGGCGGAGGTCACAACCCTACCTTTTACCGCGCCCGCCATGGCTGCGTCTACGTGAGAGATAACTGGCTTTTTCGAGACATCCCAGGCCCCGGTAGGGGCCAACCATGAGTAGCCGCAGGTTTTAACCTGCGGACAGCAAACCCCACCCGACCACGCCAACCCCAACGGGGTTGACCCTGTGAATGTTCGGCCCCTCCAGGGCCGGAAGTACTTTCCGGCTTCCCTTTCCGTAGGTTAAAACCTACGGCTATTCACGGTTTCCCGCTTCGCGGGATAGACGCTGGAGCTGGATGACTTCCCTGTGGGCAACGAAAAACCGCGGACCTAAAAAGCAGGTCCGCGCTACGGTCATTGGAAATGGACGTTCGGGCAATCGAAAATCGTCAATCGACAATCAGCAATTCGCTCACCCCATTTGCAATGTCATCATCACGAATGAAGCCGCGATGACCAACACGGAGAGCACCGCCAGCGCATTCCACAGGTTTTCGCTCGGGCGCGTGGCGGGTTCACCTTCAGGAACGAGGTAACCGAGCGCCAGGCCGCTCGCCAATCCACCGAAATGCGCGGCGTTATCGACATTAAAGAAGATTCCGAAAATCGCGATGTAAATCACCCACCGCCAGAGCTGGCTGCGATATTCCTTTCCCATATGACCATGATGGAAGCTGGCGCCGATTAAGATTCCAATAAGTCCCATGATGGCGCCTGACGCTCCCACCGACATTCCAAAGGGTGACCACCAGACGCTCAGCACAAACCCCAATACCCCTGTCAATAGGTAGAGCACCGTGAATTTAGTGGCGCTGAATAGGGATTCCACTTGCGGCCCCAGATCGACCAGGCACCACATATTCATTCCAATATGGAGCAGGCCGGCGTGCAGGAACATGGCCGTCACCAGCCGCCACCATTGACCCGCCAGGATATAAGGGGCTTTGGCGCCCAGCCGCATCAGCACATTGCCATCGATGCCACCCATGGAGGGCGCTCCATTCAACTGCGCCGCGGCGGTATTCTGCGTCATGTACCAGGAAATGACGTAGAGCGCGAGGTTGGCGACGATGATCGCGGAACTGGCGGTGGTGGGAATCGGGATGATGCCCATGACGCGGCCGGGCGTGCTGGTGCTGCCTCGCGCGCGCACGGGGCCGGTGCGCTCGCCGCAGAGGGGACACACTTTGGCATCGCGGCCGATCAGGGCTCGGCAGTGGGGACACATCCGCACGGTGCTGGCGGGTATGCTTTCCTGACCGGCCACGGATGATCCGAAAACCTTCTTGATTCGCTGCCACTGAAACCACAGTTTGGGAGGTAAAGGCATGCTTATTTCCGAAGTCCGAGGGCCAAAATCCGAGGGCCAAACTGGAACTCTAAATTGGGATGTGTCGCCATTTCTATCCTTATCCGTGCGATCTTACCGGAATACTCGTTTTGATTATATCCGACAGCGCGCTGGAAGACTGCGGAAACTGTCGGTGGATAGCGCCGGGTGCCGCAAGGGTGCAATCGCGCCAGCCCCGGTTGGTTTTCGACCCCGAACACCGGACGCCGGACGATCATTTCATTTGTCGCGCGCCCACGGCTTGGCTAGAATAACGACTATCGGAATGGAGCAGGGTCATGAAATTCGAAGATGCAGGGCGCACGCTCGATAGCGAGATCGACAAGCTGCGGAAGTATCTCGACAAGGAAATTCGTCCCCAAACTCGCCAGGAAATGTCGGAGTTTCTGCGCAAGACCGCCGACCGCCTGGCGAAATTGGCAGAGCGATTGGAAAAACCCAAGCCTTGACGCCGTGCTGAGTCACGCGACGGAAGGACCGCTTGTGCGATTGCATTTCCCGGCCGCCCGCATGGGCGTGGCGATGGCGGTGCTCTTCTGCGCCACGGGTTGCCTGCACCATCATAAGGCTGCCGCTCCTTCTGTCCAAGCTATTCCCCCCCCACCGGGAGGCCCCTCGGCCCCTCGCGCACCGGGTGCTCCGGCGGCGCCCATCGTTCAAGGAGAAGAAGGCATCGCTTCCTGGTACGGCCATCCCTACCACGGACGTCGCGCGGCGAGCGGTGAGATTTACAATATGTACGACATGACGGCGGCCCACCGCACCTTGCCGTTTGGCACCGAGGTGCGCGTCCACGACCTCGAAAACGGCCGCGACGTGGACGTGCGCATCAATGACCGTGGACCGTTTGTCGAGGGCCGCATCATCGATCTTTCCTATGCCTCGGCGCAGGCCATGGGGATGCCCGGCATTGCTCGGGTGCGGCTGGAAATCCTGGGTCTCGCCCCGGCATCGGAGCCCGGGATATTTGCCGTGCAGGTTGGCGCATTTCGAGACCCCGCCAATGCCGGCCGCCTGAAGGCCCTGATTGAGGCAAGCTACGGGCCGGTGGTCATTCTGAGTTTCGACCGCGGCGACGGCCTCTTCTACCGCGTGCGCGTGGGTCATGAGAGTTCCGAGGCCGCCGCGCGCGACTTGGCCGAGAAGCTTCGCAACGCAAATTTTGCTACCGAAACTTTTGTCGTCAGGGTGAACTAATGGCGGATTGCCTCTTTTGCCGGATCATCGACCGCAAGGTCCCTGCCAAAATCGTCCATGAAGACGAGCAGGCGGTGGCGATCGAAGACATTCACCCGCAAGCTCCGGTCCACCTGCTGGTGATTCCGCGAACGCACCTAGCTTCACTTAAAGAAGCTCGGGCCGAAGACGAAGCGCTACTCGGCCATCTTCACCTTGTGGCGGCGCAACTGGCTCGCGAGCGCGGATTGGAATCGAAGGGCTATCGCACCGTGATCAATAACGGCGCCTGGGCGGGGCAATCGGTTTTCCACCTGCATGTCCACGTGCTGGGAGGCCGCACGTTCCACTGGCCCCCGGGATAATCTTTCCACCGGGGGCCCTGACTGCATCACCCGCGAAAAGACCCCTAGCCCCAATACTGTTCACTTAAGCTGACGGTTCCCAATATTTGACCCCCTCACCCACCGCCTTGCGGTTCCCCC
>JBKQVI010000609.1:0-15586 GCA_052139985.1 Terriglobia bacterium | reverse complement strand
ACTTGTTCCCAGACCGAGACTCCAAAAGCCTTCGCCATCACGGGAAGAACCCATGGTCAAAACTGGTGGCCGCCGCGGCACGTTGCTTCCTGACCTTCGAAAAGAAGGAGGTTTCCCCTTTACCCCTTTTAGAAAGAAAAAACTCTTGATTCTAAAGTCTGCGGTCATCGGTACGCGTCCCCCAAGCCTCCCCCGCTGTTCGGGGGGAGGCCAATAGGGAGCGCAAGTTTCCCAGGTGTCAGAACTTCAGGTATAGCGACAGCGTGATCTCCCGGGGGTAATAGAGCTTCGTAGCGTTCAAGCTGCCCGTACTGACACTGGAGTTCATGCCGACTTGCGCGCCGGTGGCGGCGTTTGCCGCTGTGACCGCCCCGCCACCGCCATTCATGGCATTGGGGTAGAACATGGTCTGGTTAAAGGCGTTGGTGGCTTCCGCCTGAAACTCCATTCGGAGTCGTTCATGAATGGGGATTTCACGGATGATGGAGAGGTTCACATTCGAGAATCTGGGGTCCCTCAGCCCGTTCGGATACTTCGAGGTCTGTCCGTACCAGTACTGATCCACCGAGTACTTGCCGTTCGGGAACTGCACCACCGGAGCAGCATAACGGTCCGGGTTATACAGGAGGTAGGTATAGGATCCGGGGGTAATGGTGCGCCCGTCGGGAAGCGTGACCGCCGTCTTGCCATTGTAATAGTGTTGCAGGCTCTTGGGCACATACATCGGCTCGCCGGGCACGATGTTGCAGCGTCCGTCCATGCCGCCGCAATTGGGGCCCCAGGGTTCTCCGCTCTGCATGGTCACTACACTGGCGAGTCGCCAGCCGCTGGCCAACCCCTGGGCGAACTTGTTGCTGGGAGCGAGCGCCCTGCCCTTGCTAAAGGGCAACTGATAGGACGCCGAGACCACCATGCGGTGTGGGAGATCGAACTGTGTTATACCATGGTTCTGTCGTAGGTCGAGGTAATCGTCGCCGCCAAGGGAGCTGGCCGGACCCGCTTGCGATTCGGAGTAAGTGGAGTTCGCGGGGCCGCCGTAAGTGCCGGTGTCCTTGGACCAAGTGTAGTTAGCCATCAGCGCGAGCCCGTTTGAGTAGGCATGCCGCAGCGTGAATTGCAGGGCTTCGTAGTGCGTCGTCCCCACATTCGCCGCGATGGTCTGCCCAAAAAGCGCGAGGTAGGGCATCTCCGCATCGATCGCCGGAATCTTAGCATTTCCGATGGTGCCGGTGGCTTTGCCGACCAGCGCCGTAAGCGGGTTGGTGACCATAACTTGCGCGGGATCAGTCAGACCGTTCGAAGCGATCCAAGTAGCGCGATCATTCTGCAGTTCCGAATTGGAAATGTTCCAGTTTCCATTAAGCGGGAAATAACGCCACGGCAGCTTGGTGGCGTGCGAACCCACGTATCCCAATGACATCATCCAAGAGTGGCCGAAGCTGCGCTCGACAAAGAAGTTCCACTGGGTGACAACGGCGTTCTTGAAATTCCGCGGGAGCATGTCGACGCCGGCATTGCCGTAAGGGGCGTCGCCGTATATGTAGGGCGATTGGACCGCGCCAAGGCCCCCGGTTACAAGCGAATTCCCCGGGTTTTCGAACCGGCCGATCGGCACCCCGTCAGGGGTCAAGCCGTAGGGGATGGACTGTGACCCGCCCGAGAAGGGTAAGGTGCCGTAAACGGCTCCGTTGGCGTTAAAACCCGAGTTGGTAGGGGCATACATCCGGCCGTACCCGCCCCGCAGCACGGTGTTTCCTCGGAGCTGGTAGGCCGCTCCGAGACGGGGCGAGATGTCGTCCCACTCCGTGTCCCAATAATTGCGCGAGTAGCCGTTCGTTCCTGAGAAGGCAAGGAGCCCCAATCCGCCCAGCGAGTTGCTCAGACTCACCCCTGACGCGTAGGGATTGGCTTTCGTCAAATCCAGGCTGGCCATGCGGTTGTAACGTTCGGTGGGGCCCGGCTGCACTTCATAGCGCAACCCCAGATTGATGGTCAGCTTGTTCGTGACTTTCCAGTCGTTCTGGGAAAAGAGGGCCTTGTACTTGAAGGCCAGGGCGGGCGGCACGGTAGTGCCTGGAGGAATCGTATAGCCGCCCACGCCGGTTACGAAGGAGGCGAAGGCTATTCCCGCTAACCCCGGATCGGAGATCAGACTGGAATTGGCGCCGCTGAGGGTCGCCAACTGCCCCGTGGAATTACTCCCCGACAGATACGGGGTAGCACCGAAAAGATCCATCCAGTTGCCCAAATCAACACGGTAGTCGCCCCCGGCCTTGAAAGTCCATCTGCCTACGATCTTCGTCACGCTGCCGGTGAGGTTATGGTTGAGTTGATGTTCAGCCTTGCGGTCCCACCCGTCGGAGTTCAGGTTGGCAATCGGCCCACCAAAGGCCTGGACGCTCATCGGGGTGCCAGGAATGGCAATCAGGCTCTGCACGTTCGCCGGCATGCCGGCAGCCGTGTAATTGTAATTGAGCTTCGACAAGTCGGGCCTCGAGGAATTGGTCTTGATGTGGGTGACGCCATAGCGGACGTCAACGACCATGGTCGGGCTCACGGTAATGGTGTCGCCCAGCGACGCATACGGGTTTTTGTCGGCCGAGATGCCCGGGAAACTCATCATGACGTACTCGTTCGTCGGTCCCCACTCATTGGGGGCAGTGTACGAGCCCTTCGAGAGGCCGCCCGTGCCATAGATGGAGTGCTTCTGGCCGAACTTCCAGTCCACGCGGGTCGACAAGCTATTGCGAATTTCCGGCGCTTGACCCGTGAAAATGTAGTTATTGTCCCCGAATGAGTCTGACGGGGTACGATTCGGCTCCGGATAGCCCTTCAGCAACGCCTCACCGTATAGGTCCGGATCGGTAATGATGGCGCCTGGGTAGATCGACCTCTCTACAACCGTCGTGCTGCCGTTGTACGGCACTGCGGTGAACGGATTGAAGAGGGATAGCGCCTCGGCCTGGCCGCTGGTGCCCGCAACATAGGTCTGGCTGAAATTCCCCACGCGCTGCAAGTCGGTCGGAACAGTGCCCAGGTAGTTATACGGGTCAGAGTGCGTGGCCCGCGTAAAATCGACAAAAAAGAACAACTTGTCTTTTCCATTGAACAACTTGGGGATAATGACCGGGCCGCCCAGGGAGCCACCACCCTCGTTGAGGCGGTACCGGGGTTTCTTAATACCTTCCAGGTTATTCGTCATCCCAGCCGCGTTCAGGGCCTCGTTCCGCAAATAGTAGTCAAGGCTTCCATGGAATTGATTCGTGCCGCTCTTGGTGGTCATCGCGATCACTCCCTGCCCGCCGCCGAGGTCAGCGGCGAAGCTGTTGGTGGTAACCCGCACCTCCTGGAGCGCGTCCCGATCGGGCATGACGGCCGATTCGTGCCAACCCGATCCCTGCACCGAGAGCCCATCCAATTGCACGTCATCGGTGCCCAACTGACTGCCGTTGATGCGCATGTAAGACATATCCTGGCGGTCCGTTGCGCCTACCCCCAAGGTGTGCGTGTTGTACATTTGGTGGTCCGCCACGACGCCGGCCTCCAACGCAGCATAGTACATAGGGTTGTTGTTAATGTTGGGGATACTTGCGATGATGTTCGTATTCACCGCGCCCTCCACCGTGGCGCTTTCGGTCTGCAATACAGCGGCGTTGGCTCTGACCTCTACCGTCGTCGCCACGGCTCCGGTCACGAGCGCAACGTCGACCCGCACGGTTGTCTCGGTCCCCATGACGATGCCGGTTTTGCGGTAGGTTTTGAAGCCCACCACCGAAACCGCCACCGAATACCGCCCCGCTTCAAGATACGGCACGGTGTATTCACCTGCGTCGTTGCTTTTGCCTTGCACCACGATGTTGGTCTCTTCGTTCGTGACCACGATGGTCGCGTTCGGGACAAGACCGCCACTTGCATCGGTAACGATGCCAGTGACGGAACTCGACTTGACCTGAGCCAGCGCAGTGCCAACGATCAGGCAAATGCTCATAAGCGCTGCAAAAAGTCTATATTTTCCTGACATACAACCTCCCTTGGTTTTGGGTCGTGACATGTTCCGGAGGAGAATCGTCACGCCGCTTGCTTGTGGATGCCCGACGACCAAAGAGTACTGCGATCCTCCGCCTATTCGCGCCTTACCATACAGGTTGGGCATTTTCGCGTAAAGCTAACGAGGGTTACCATGACGAGCTAACAGATTGATACTTCGCACCAGCCCTGCCGCAGGGTCAACTTGAAGTGCCAGACCAATTTCGCCTCGACTGACCTAAAATCTCGAATCAGTAACGTTCGGTAACATGGGGCCTATGGGATTCCGCCACGTCCCGTGCAGCAAAAGGCCATTTGCAGGTTGAATCCCCCGGCAAACCGGTGTAGCATCTGCTGAAAACTTCACGCCGATGCAAAGCTGGCGCAATGTCGGGGGTCCAGAGTGGCGTCTAAGGGTTGGTTGCGAATAGCGATATTTCAAAGCCCCCGGCGTGCCGTTGCCTCCTCGGACGGAACAACAAACCATCGGCTGAGGAGTTGTGCATGCGTGCGGAGACACGGGCGTAAGGGATGCTACTCGGTGGTGGGAAGGAGGCCCCTAGCGTGTCAGTCGTTGCGAGTGGATCAAATGTCGAATTTGCCGCGGCGCTCGAAAGGGTCGTGCGCAGCAGGGCGTTTTCACGGGCTGACTCGATTCGACAAGTCCTTAGATTTATTGTGGAAGAGGCGATCGGCGGGAATTTCGACAACATCAAAGAATATTTAATAGCCACGGAAGCCTTGGGGCGGCCACCGGACTTTGACCCCAAGACGGATAGCATTGTCCGCGTCCAGGTACAGCGGCTGCGTAAGAGGCTCGAGGAGTACTATAGCGACGAAGGGGCGGAGGACCCGGTTCAGATTGAAATACCGGCCGGGGGCTATGTTCCCACCTTTCACGCCCTCCCCATAGCGGGCCTGCCGGGGCGAAGTCAGGAGCCGATTCAGGAGCCTCAACCAAGTCGACCGTCTCCGGAGAATCCGCAGAAGCTTCGGCTGGCAACCACGATTGCGCTCGGCCTTGCCCTGGCTCTGGGTTTGGCCCTGGTGCTGGTTACCCTCAGCGTTCATTATGGGAAGGCACAGGAGTCTGCCCTGGACAAATTCTGGTCTCCCGTTTTTGGGACAGCACAACCCGTCCTGATCTGCATCCCGAAGCCGGTGGTCTATCGGCCATCCTCGGACGTATATCAGAAATTTTCAAAGGATCATTCCAAGGGCTTCACACTGGAGGAGAGGTTCAATAAGGAGCTTCCCTTGAATCCGAATGATGTGTTGCGATGGGGCGACATGGTTCCCAGTAAGGTCTATGGTGTGGCCACGGGGGACGTCTACGTGGCAACCCGGCTTTGCACCTTATTCGCCCGGATCGACAAACCGAGCCAAGTCAAGATCGGCAACAATTTCTCGTTTGGGGACCTCCGCAACTCTCCCGCCGTGCTGGTGGGAGCATTCGACAATCGGTGGACGCTGCCAATGACTTCGGATCTGCGCTTCGTGTTTGCGGAAGGCAATAATGGCCAACCTCAGATCGAAGAACGAGGCCCCACACGAAGGATTTGGTCCACGCACTTCGGCCCGCAGGATGCCGTCGCGGAGAGTTTTGCAGTTATCACAAGGCTGCTGAACGCCAAGACCGGGCAGGTCCTCGTCACCGCCGCGGGACTCGGCGTGGAGAGTACGCAAGCGGCGGGCGAGTTCATCACGACAGAGAACGCCCTCACCGAGGCTTTGCGGACCGCCCCGCCGGGCTGGGGCAAAAAAAACTTTCAGGTCGTCGTCGAAACCACTGTGACCGATTCGGTTCCCGGCCCTCCCCGCGTCGTTGCTACCTACTTCTGGTAACTCATCTAAATGTCGAATGGGCGGGCGCAGCGGGCGCGGACCTGCCTCTCAAGCTATGTGGGTTTTCTTGCGCGGTCGATTCCGAACTAAGGCGTCTACTCATTTTCTGAAAAGAGATCCTGTAACCCGGCAGATCATGACCGGCTACGCCTTGATAAGCCTGCTTCCCGCGGCGGTGCCGGGCTACTTCCGGTTGGTGCTCGAAGGCATAACAACCTTGGGAACGCAAGCCGCCGCGGAGTTCGCCACATCTCCCTCGCAGATGGCGCTCCTGGAGAAAATGCGCGACGGGTCCGGCGGCCAGACGCGGCGGTCACCCTATTTCCAAGGCCTTTTGGAAGTACAAATTCGCGACGGGGCCATAACCGGGATCGATTGCCTCTTTGTCCGTGAGTTGCAATTCAAATGAGAATATGCTCTGAAACGGGCGGGCAGCCCAAACCCGTGCGGCCGGCTGCCGCCACGTGATGGCGAACGGTAGCGCCACCGAAGTTTCGATACGCTAGTCCGGTCTCTCGCCCACTTCACACGGCGGGGCGTACCGGGATGGTTGAACGATAGGGAAGTGAACCCCGAATTGTCCCCACGCGCGTGGGGGTGAACCTCCTTCCGAAGCAGCGGAGCTGCTCCACACAATCCTGTAAACAAATCTTAACGGCTTCGTAATGTCACATTCCGCGGTGATGGTAGAGAATTAATACTTCATCGAACAGGGACACAAGTTTCAGGGCAGATATCACTCACCTCAGGGAAGAGAGTACCGGGCTTGCATGTGAACCGGATGGCGAGGGCGTCGATCCGCATTTTGCTGTGTGCGGCGGCGGTCGCAGGGATCACCGCGCACTGTGCATGGGCGCAGAATTCTCCGCTCGATCCTTGCCCGCGTCCTGCTGCCGGCAGCGTGGTTCCCGAACCGTATGAACTCCAAAGTCATGACGGAGTTCTGAACGTTCAGTTCGCCTACCGAAACTACCGCGATGGGCGCGGGCAGATGCGCTACTGCTACGTTGACGCAAGAGGTGGAGAAGCGCCGCTGCTGCGCTTAAAGCCCGGCGATCTTTTGATTCTTAAACTAAGGAACGACCTTACGCTGCCTTTGCCCGCGCCGTCCATGCCTGGCAGTTCCTCTCACGCCCACTCGATGCCGGACTCTTGTGGAGGCGGAGCAATGACTTCGCTTTCGACCAACCTGCATTTCCACGGGCTGACCCTACCTCCCGTCTGCCATCAGGACGACGTGCTCAAAACGCTCATTCCGGCACACGGCACGACGTTTGAGTATCGGTTCCGAATCCCTCCGGACGAGGCTCCCGGTCTGTATTGGTACCACCCCCACGTTCACGGGTTCACCAGCCCCCAAGTGCTGGGAGGGGCTTCCGGAGCTTTGATCGTGGAAGGAATTGAGCGCGCGAATTTGCAATTGGCGGGATTGCCGGAACGAGTCTTCGTCATCCGCGACCAGGATTTGCTGAACCCGGATGCCCAACCCTTGAACTCCGGCAACGTCCCGGCCCCGGTCGTTCTGCGTGACAATGAGGGCGACATCCTGAACACGGGAACGGATGGAGGGAAGCCCGCCAAGGACCTTTCCATCAATTTTGTCCCGGTGGCCTACCCCCAATACACGCCGGCGGCGATTCCGATCAAGCCGTCGGAACGGCAACTCTGGCGGGTCTTGAACGCTTCCGCAATCACCTACCTCAATCTTCAAGTCCTGCTGAAAAACACGCCTCAGCCCCTCGGAGTGGTGTCACTGGATGGAATCCCTATCAATGAAAACGGTATGTCCGGCAACCGCATCGTTTGGGAGAGCCACATCCTGCTGCCTCCCGCCGGCCGCGTGGAGTTCATTGTGAAGGGGCCACCCCTGGGGGTGAGCGCCAGTTTCGTTACCCGGGTTGTCGATACCGGACCGGCAGGTGAAAACGATCCCACACGGCCGCTGGCAACCATCGTGGCTACTCCCGATGCGCCCGAACCAACCCGAAAGTTGGCGGCTGCGCCGACGCCGTTACCCCCACCGAATTCCGTTTGGCTTGGGGATGTGAGGCCGGTGGGCGAAAGAAAGTTGTACTTCTCGGAAAAGGCGCAAGACCCCAACAACCCCGCGAGTCCGACCGTTTTCTACATCACGGTTGAGGGGCAAACACCCGCCCCGTTCGATCCCGGCGCCCCTGACCCTAATATTACGGTCCATCAAGGGGATGTGGAGGACTGGGTCATCGAGAACCGGACGCGTGAGGTCCATGCCTTTCACATCCACCAGACTCACTTCATCCTGCGGGAATGGAATGGGGTTCCGGTGGATGAGCCGTTTCTGCGCGACACCATCAACGTTGCGTATTGGGATGGCAAGAGCCCCCAGTATCCCAGTGTTAAGCTGCGCATGGATTTTCGCGACCCGGAAATCGTGGGGACTTTCCTCTACCACTGCCACCTTCTAGAACACGAAGATGGCGGCATGATGGGCACCATCCGAGTCCTCCCCGGCGCGAACTCCGCGCGCCAGCCGATTCCCCCGGGCGCTGGCTTTTAATCTTGGCGTAACATCTATTTTATCATTCCATAATGTGCATAATACCAAAATAGTGTTCTCAGGGCGTTCCGTCTCTTCTCTCGGTAGTACATCTTGCGGGGTAGCGTTTCCGCCCCGGGGGGACATGCGCGCGCTGAGAATCCCAAAACAAGGAGAATCCATGATCCCAAAGTACCCTCGCCAAATGGCGATGCTCTTCGCGGCTACGGCTTTGGCTGTGGCTCTGCCCACTGCTTTTGAAGGGCAGGAGTACTCCCGCGACAGTCAGACCTCAACCCCCATCAAACACGTCGTGGTGTTGTTTCAAGAAAACGTTTCGTTCGACCACTACTTTGGAACGTATCCGTACGCGACGAATCCGGCCGGTGAGCCGGAATTCCATGCTGACAAGAACACACCGAGGGCCAACAATCTTCTGAGCGGCGGCCTGCTCGACCAAAACTCCAATTCCACACAGCCGTTTCGTTTGGATCGCACCCAGGCTTGGACCTGCGATCAGAACCATGATTACACCCCGGAGCAGCAAGCCTTTGACCATGGGCTCATGGACAAATTCCCCCAATACACGGGAACCGGGGGGACTGACTATGGGGTGGAATGCGATTACGGGCATGGCACGGGCTTGGTGATGGGCTACTATGACGGCAATACCGTGACCGCATGGTGGAACTACGCCCAGCACTACGCGCTTAGTGACAACTTTTATGGGACCATGTTTGGTCCCTCGTCGGTCGGCGCACTGAACCTGGCGGCGGGGACGACCTCCGGCCTCACGGTCACCGGCCTCTCGAATACGACGGGAACCATTGCGAATGGCGCAACCTCCGGAGTCCTCATTGGCGACATCGATCCCGGCCTTGACGATTGCTCAACCTCCAGCAAGCACGCGACGGTTACAGGTGCTGGCATAAACATCGGCGTCTTGCTGAACGATGCGAACATCACCTGGGGGTGGTTCCAAGGAGGATTTGCCCCCACCACCGCCTACAATGGCACGACCGTGACGAAGGCCGTCTGTGGTTCCACCTCGACGGGGATTCCTCCCTCAGCGATCACCGATTACGTTTCTCACCACAATCCCTTCGACTATTTTGCGCAGACGGCAAACCCGCATCATCTGCCGCCCACGGGACCCATTGGCAAGACCGACCAAGCCAACCACCAATACGATCTCAGCCTGCTGCTCACGTCCATCGCGGAAGGCAATTTGCCCGCCGTTTCCTTCGTGAAGGCCAAGGCTTTCCAAAACGGGCACCCGGGAAATTCCGACCCCCTGGACGAACAAACATGGTTGGTCACCGCCGTAAACGCCATTGAGAACAGCCGGTACTGGAACGATACGGCGATTATCATCACCTACGACGATTCCGATGGTTGGTACGACCACCAGATGGATACCGTCGTCAATCAATCCAGCGCCCAGGACGACGAACTTGCCGGCCCCGGCTCCTGCGGGACGACTCCTGACGGCGGCAACCCCGGCCGTTGCGGTTACGGGCCGCGCTTACCCCTCATCGTGATCTCACGCTACGCCAAGAGCAATTACATCGACCACCGCATGACGGATCAGTCGTCGGTCATTCGCTTTATCGAGGACAATTGGAAACTGCCCCGTATTGGTGGGGATTCGAGCGACGTAAAGGCGGGCTCGCTGTTCGGGTTCTTCGACTTTGACCACCACAGCGCCCCCAGAATCACGTTGGACACGACGACCGGCCAAGTGGTTTCTAAGTATGTTGAGTAAGACCTTTGGGCGGAAATGTGTCAAAGTCGTCTGACCTGGCCGGAGTCAAACGAAAAAGCGGCAATTTACAACGCAAGAGAGACCAGAAAACCGATTCCCGGGCACACACTTCCCCCGTGTGTCCGGGAATTCCTGTTTCTTCCCAGTCTTTTGGAGCGTTGAGAGTTTGCATTGCTCCCTTCTCTGAGGTACGGTCGAGCCATTCCGGGCAAAGCTCGGGTTGATAGTCATCGGCGTACCGCCCGATCCGAGCGCCGCCGCTACCGCCGTAGTTGTCTCGTACGGGCGCTGGCTGGGCCCATCTCCATTGGAGCGGCGCCCATCATGCACTCTCCTGAGTTCCGGAATTGGAAACGCAAACCCCGACAAATAGCATACAGGGATTCCCTCGCGTCTGCGCTATCGTTCGCCATGACGCCGCGGCCGCTGAGTAACCGGTAAAGTGGTTGTCGATCGGCGTCGGGAGCTGTATCATTCGACACAAGAGGGGCGAGCCGGCCCGTGTGACGGGCTGCAAACATCGGGGAGAAACGATATGGTGAAGTGTGATTCCTGTGGTGAACGCGTCGCGGAGGCGCAGCGCTTTTGCTCGTCGTGTGGAGCGCAGATGGGCGCCAACCCGGGGGTAACTGCCGACGTTGCCACGCGCGAGGCCACGCCCACGCAGGATAGGAAATCCGCATCGAAGCCCCGGACCTCTTCCGGAGGATCTACCCGATCTAGCAGCTCAGGCGGTCTCTCCAGTGCGGGCCGTTTCCTTCCTGGCACTCTGTTGGCCGGACGCTATCGCATCATAGCCGTGCTCGGTAAGGGTGGCATGGGCGAGGTCTATCGCGCCGATGACCTAACGCTGGAACAACCCGTGGCGTTGAAGTTCCTGCCCGAGTCCGTGGACAAGGACGAGGACGCACTGGCGCGCTTCCGCAACGAAATCCGCATCGCCCGCCGCGTGTCGCACACCAACGTTTGTCGCGTCTATGACGTGGGCGAAGTAGATGGCCACACTTTTCTCTCCATGGAGTATGTGGACGGCGAAGACCTGGCCTCGCTGCTGCGGCGCATCGGCCGTCTGCCCGGCGACAAGGCCCTGGAGATCGCGCGCCAACTTTGTGCGGGGTTGGCTGCGGCCCACCGCGAGGGCGTTCTGCACCGCGATCTGAAGCCCGCCAACATCATGCTCGACGGCCGGGGACGCGCCGTAATGACTGATTTTGGTTTGGCCAGCCTGGCCGAGCGGGTCGAGGGCATCGAGGCACGGAATGGCACCCCCGCCTACATGGCGCCCGAGCAACTCGCCGGGCACGAAGTGACGGTGCGCAGCGATATCTACTCCCTCGGCCTGGTGCTCTACGAAATAGTTTCGGGTAGGCGCGCCTTTGCTGCCGAGACCTTGACGGAGTTAGTCAAACAACGCAGCCAGGGGCCCGTCAGCAGCCCTTCGATCTGGGTGAAAGATCTCGATCCCGCCGTGGAGCGGGTGATCCTGCGGTGTCTCGAGACTGACCCTGCCAAACGGCCTGCTGGAGCCTTGGCGGTAGCGGCGGCCCTTCCGGGCGGCGATCCTCTGGCGGCCGCGCTGGCAGCCGGCGAAACGCCATCGCCTCAAATGGTGGCCGCCGCCGGTGAAACCATCGGCCTCGCGCCTCGCATGGCCGTCGCTAGCCTCGCGGCAGTGATTTTGGGACTGGCCGCCGTGGTCTTTATCGGCCTACGGGTTAGCGGCCTGCAACTGATGAACGGCATCCTACCTCCCGATGTTCTGGACCACAAAGCGCGAGAAATCATCCACAAACTCGGGTACCCCGCTCGCGCCGTCGATCACGCCGCGCTGTTTTATTACAACACGGATTTTACCGACTACGTGCATGAGCATGCCAAACCGCGTCCTGATTGGCCCAGGGTCCTCGCTCAGCGTCCTCAGGCTCTCATCTATTCGTATCGGGAAAGTCCCGTGTACCTTGACCCGGACGGCTTCAATGTTTTCCTAACGCCCGGTGTCGTCTCGTTCAATGACCCTCCGCCCATCCAATCGGGCATGATCAACATTCTTCTTGATGCGCAGGGCCGGCTGAGCTACCTGCAAGCCATCCCCGATGAGATCGAGACGAATCCGCCTCCGGCGCGCGCGGTGGATTGGAATCCCCTCTTCGCCGCCGCGGAGATCGATCCGGCGCAGTTCCATCCGGCGGATCCTACCCGCTTGTCGCTCGCTGCCTTTGACGAGCGTGCGGCGTGGACAGGGTCCTGGCCAGGGACCGAATTCCCCTTGCGGATCGAAGCCGCCGCCTGGCGCGGCAAGCCGGTCTTCTTTGACCTGATTGGACCCTGGACCACGCCCGACCGAACTCAGTACCGGAACCAGACGGCGGGTCGGCACGCCAGTGAGATCATCGAGGTGATCCTGGGCATCCTGTTTCTGATTGTGGGTGCGCTGTTAGCCCGCCGGAACTACACACAGGGTAAGAGCGACGTTCGCGGCGCCTTCCGATTGGCCAGCGCCGTCTTTGTGATCAACATGGCGTTGTGGGTGTGCCTGGACCACTTCATCCCTACGCTGGCCACCGTCGGGCGGTTTGTCGTGGCCATCGGCATGTCGCTATTTCTCTCCGCTGCAATCTGGATGCTTTACGTCACCCTAGAACCCTACGTGCGGCGCCACTGGCCGCAGGCGATCATTTCATGGAGCCGCCTTCTGGGAGGGGAATGGCGCGATCCGCTGGTGGGCCGCGACCTCCTTTGGGGCGTTCTCCTGGGGGTGCTCTGGTCGGTGATCGTGGGGGTGGGATTTCTCTTCCTCAAGCGCGAAGGTGCTACGCCACAACTTGCGAGCACCAGCCTTCTGATGGGAAGCCGGCAGGTACTCGGTTCATGGCTGTATAACTGCGTTCAAAGCATCCTCGGCACGCTTAACTTTTTCTTCCTCCTTTTCTTGCTCAGGGTGATTCTACGCAACAAGTGGCTGGCTCTGGTTTTCTTCATCGGCATCTTCACCGCGCTGAACACGCTTCGCAGTGACCATCCCCAGATTGTCTGGCCCGTCTGGCTGATTGTTTACACGCTTGCCGCAGGCGCCGTGTCACGTTTCGGGCTCATCGTGCTTGCGACCGCCGTCTTCACGGCAAACGTCGCGCTGAACCTTCCCTACACGCTCGACTTTTCGAGATGGTACGCGTCCCACGTGACCGCAATTCTGGTTTGCTTCGCCGCCATAGCAGCGTGGGGCTTCTATACATCGCTCGGCGGGCAAAAGGTGTGGAAGGACGACCTATTCGAGTAAATCCTCCGGCGTCAAGTCCAGGCCCGGGAGCGTGCGAGCGGCTGCGTCAGCCTGCCGGAACTGAATGCTATCTCATGTACCCGCTCATGACGCGCACTAGGCGCGGGCGGCGCCGCCGGTTTGCACTCGGCCACCGGTTAGCTTTTTGGTGACGAACATGATCAGGGAGCCGACCGCCCACAGGATAATCGGCAGGATGATCATCGCTACCAGATGGCCGCCGACGTGGCCCCAGGTTTTGCCATCCACCCTTCCGGGCGAAAACTCCGGGGCGCTGAAGATGTTGTCTTTATGGGTCAGAATCGCGATCACGATCCCGGTCATGACAATGCAATTGCCGACAATCACCGGTAGCGCGAGCACGGGCAGCAATTGCTTATAGCTTCCAAAGCCGCTCGTGTAGACGCTGACCGAATAGTAGATCATTCCCAGGAGGAACAGGACGGTGAGACTAAGAAACCTCACCGTCGCGTTGGGCACCCCGGCAATAGACAAGGCTAGCCTCGCAATGCCCACGGCCAGAATCAGAATCAGAAGTCCTCTTTCGAATTTCACATACTCGGATAAGCACTTCCCGAAGATTTTCATCTTGGCCTCTCTTTTCGCAAGTTTTCGATGCGTTTACCCGATTCCCCTACCCCTCACGATACTCCCTCACCCTTATCGAGTCAAACGAGGGCGATCGACCCAAAGAACTGGAGATCTCCGTGCCTTCTGTGTTTCTAAAGTTTTAACGTAAAGGGCACAGAGGTACCTCAGTGTCCTCTGTGTTAAGTCTGCTCCTGGCAAAAAGGTCGCAGAGACAGAACGCGCCGGAGGCGAAATACTTACGCGTCGCGGAGGTGTCACAAACGCGTGCTACAGTCCGCTCCGCCGGCGGTCTCTGGCCACCGCGGCGCTTGCTTAGTTGGTAGTGGTGCAGTTTGACGTTGAGGCGGCTTTACGCCGCCATATGGCGAGCTAAACTCGCCGCTACAAAATCAAGCTGCACCACTACCGCTTAGTTGACACCCTTCACCGCCAGATGCTACAAAAGGTATACGACTTTTTTCAGCGCAGCACGCCGACGTGGTGGGTGTAGCTCAGCTGGTAGAGCGCCAGACTGTGGATCTGGACGTCGCGGGTTCGAACCCCGTCACCCACCCCAACCTGGCCAAGCTTTACAATGACTTAGCTTAGTTCTAACCCGGCAATCACTCAAGACGAAGATCTGGATGTCACGGCTTTGAACCTCGCGACCTATTCCCTTATTCTAAAATAACTTGCCTCCGACTGCCGCCGGTGGAGCGTCGATTGGGTTGCGCTGGGGTTGCATGGTAGTCCGTAGTTACTTATTCCTTGCCAAGGAGGGGCACTTTCGCGGATGCCGTGTTGCCGTGGCTGCCGCAGGAATTTGAACATACGACTTAGTGTATTCTTCGATGCGTCTGACCAAAGGAATTGGGAGGGAATGTGAGACGGACCTTTTGCCGACGCTTTGAAGACGTCCCGGACGGACCTGAGCTTTCTTTCGGAAAGAAGCCTCGGCAGATTGCGCCTCAAACAACCTGCTGCGAACCTGAGCCGTCCAAAAACTTGAAGTTGAAAAGCGGCTAAGAATCTTCAGCCGCGGCCGAAAAGTAGGCGAGAACTTCCTGAGGGGAGAGCTAAGTGACTTTTTTTCAAGTAGAACGGGACTGGATGCAGCTCGCTCAGCGTGAAAGTCCGTGTTTCCTCCGCTCCGTCGGGTTTTACGATCCCCAGACGGGCTTTGGGTTGACGAGTGTGGAGAATGGCGATCTAGGAAGACGAGAAATCTGGTGCGTCCGGTACTGTAAATCCAATCATAAGCACCCGCCATTGCGCTCGCGATAGGGTCGGAAGCGGGGCCAGTCGGTGCGCCAGGCAAAGTGGTGAAGTTTGGAAAATTATAGATTCTCTGTGAGAGGCAGCCGACCATTCCGTTGTTTGCCAATCGGTCAAGCTCCGCTTTTCGCTAATCGGGCGAGCATTCGACATGCAGTTTCCTGGCCCTCTTAGTCATAGAGGCCCCTTAGGAGCTGTCAGGAAATAACCAGAACAAGTTGAAGTAGTTTTGTTTTATACTGGTGGTGATGAACCATCGTGACATTGAGCGCCGCTTCCGTTCTCTGGTACCCTTCCTGGACGAGCGGATGCG
>JBKQVI010000608.1:0-29349 GCA_052139985.1 Terriglobia bacterium | reverse complement strand
GAAGTTTGAAGACAACGTTCCCGAGCCGCAAATAAGCGGCGGTACGGTACTGATCGCGGCGGCTGCTGCGAGCGTTAATCCCATTGACTGGAAAATCCGTTCCGGGATGCGGCAGAAAGATGTTCCGTTGAAGTTTCCCGCAATTCTGGGCCGCGACGTGAGCGGAGTGGTACGGGCGGTGGGCGCAAATGTGAAGCACTTCAAGGCCGGCGACCGCGTTCTTGCGCTATCCAACGCGACCTATGCTCAGTTGGTTGCAGTAGACGATTCGGACGTGGCCCATCTGCCGGATGGCGTGGACCTGGTGGACGCGGCCGCGATCCCACTGATTTCCCTCACGGGAGACCAGCTTGTGCGCCTGGCGACAAACGTAAAGAAGGGACAGGTTGTGCTGATCACGGGAGCGCTGGGCAGTGCTGGGCGCGCGGCGGTGCACACGGCGAAGAAGATCGGTGCGCAGGTGATTGCAGGTGTTCGCGGGAAAGACCTGGATGACGCCCGCTCCCTCGGTGTCTCTGACGTGCTCGCGATTGATGACGATAAAGCGATTGAGAAATTCCGCCTAGTGGATGCTATTGCGGACACCGTTGGCGGGAACGTTGCAGCGAAGCTGATCGCGAAGATAAAGCAGGGCGGCTCTTTTGGGTACGCCTCGGTCTTGCCGGAGAGCGCGGCGGCCCAAAATCCGACAGTGAAGATTGCGCGTGTGGGCGCGCAGCCTGATCCCTCCAAGGTGCGTGAGTTTACAGATGACGTGCGCGATGGCAAGTTCGTCCTGCCGATCGGTCGCCGGATGCCGTTGCGTGATGCGGCAGAAGCACATACGCTAGGGGAGAAAGGCGGCATCGGGAAGATCCTCCTACTGGCGCCGGATTCACAACACTGATTTCTTCACGGCGACCGCAGTGGACGCATTACGGCACTCGGAAGTTTGTCCGACAACCGGCTCGCAGCGACGACTCTCCGGCGCGCCCAAGGCTGTCGGTCCCGGCTACGCCGTAGCGTTTACCTGTGCGGACGAACCAGATTACGAGTTCAGCGCCCGGTAAAGCGTTGTTCGGTCCACGTTAAAGAGCCTTGCCACGTCTTCGCGGCGCTCTCCGGCGTCGATCATCTTTCGGGCATGGTCGATCTGCTGCGACGTCAGTTTCGGCTTGCGCCCGAATTTCACGCCTCGGCCTCTGGCAGCCTTCACTCCGGCCCGGGTCCGTTCGCTTATCAGGCTGCGCTCTAATTCCGCCAGGACGCCTATCATTTGCCACATGGCGCGGCCTGTCGGTGTTTCTGTGTCGATTGCCTCTGTGAGGGAACGGAATTTCACGCCCCGGTGTTTCAGGTCGTCGAGCATAGTTATCAGGTCGCGCAAGCTGCGCCCTAATCGGTCGAGCTTCCACACGGTGAGCGTGTCGCCGGGTTCCAGTTTCTTCAGACAACGCAGGAGGGCAGGTCGCTTGGTCGTCGCCCCTGATGAACCGTCGTCTTTGAAGATGGTTTTGCATCCGGCCTTGCTCAGGGCCGCAAGCTGCATGGCTGAGTTTTGGTCTTCGGTGGAGACGCGGGCGTAGCCGTATTTCACGCAGTCCATTTTGCAATAGACATTTGCAACATTCAAGGCCCTGTGTTTGCGGGCCTTCGCGCAATGATGCAAAACTTACCCTTTGTGAAACACGGCGAATCTCCGGGACATTAGCGCACGGTTGTGCTATATGCTTGCGGGCCCTCGGACGCGAACCACGGTGTCTTCTAAGCCATGCCGCCCCACTTCCAGCCGGCCCGACTCTGCGAGTTGCTCCGGAACGAGTCGGCAGATCTGGAAGGGGAACAGACAAGGACCGTTGGTCAGACTTCGAAAGTCCAAGACACCATCCGGAGACGACACAACGGCAGACTCCAGGAGCCACGCAGCCAACTTCTCATTCACCACTGGAAAGGGGGGCGCTGGAGAATACTCGCCCTTGCGGGCTGCGTCAACGATCACGCCCCAATCTGCAAGAGCTCGGAGGACGTATCGCGCCGATCTTGCGACCGCTTCCCTCTCACCCAGCAACTCCTTGACGCGCCGCTGAACTTGCATCGGAGCCGCAGCTTCCTGGAGCCGGAACAGTCGGCCTGTCACATCCGCTACTACCCGCCAGAATGGATAGACCGCCATCGTCATACCCCAGTGCATAGGCAGCCGTTCTGAACGGCGCACTCCCTGCAGGAGATGTACGCCGTCTTTCCGCAATTCTCGTAACCGCGGCGGCACACGGACCCAAGTCCTCATCAGGAGCGTGATGGTCTTCTCCCGACTACCTCGCTGGGCCGTGCTGCCCACGGAGAGGTCGTCCTTCAGACGTTCACGAAGTGCCTCGTAGATGTCGGCGTCAGACATACCGGCTAGGAACATGTCCAGCGTCTCATCGAGCCAGCGGAGTTTAACTGTCCGGTTGTATCCGATCATACGCGGGCGACCGTTCAAAGCTTTGCTCCTACGACCCGAATGAAGGGAACAATTATCTCTTCCAGCGTCACGCCACCGTGAGCAACGGTCCGGTGCCCCTCCGGCACAAAAGCCCTACGATCTGGGGACAAAAGGGGCAGGAAGTCCTCCGGAAGCCCGAGGGGTTTCCATGATATGACGCCCGGAAATCTGGCCGCGACATTGGCGCGCAATACAGGGTCGGAGTAGATTCTCGCGCGTTCACCACGAATGTCAGCGGTGAGGCCCTCTTTCGGCCTTCCACAGCCAACACACTCCACATTGCCATGATCCGCAGTTAAAAACACAACGAATCCGTTTGAGAGCAGCAGATCCAGGAGAGAGGATAGGAACCCTTCAGCCGCCCACTGCCGCACTTGGTTATGCATCCCCGCCGCACCTAGCTCCATCCCATGCATGATACGGTCGACCTTATCCACTACAGCGCCAATCACTTTAAGCTTGGGCTTCGACAACGCCGCTTCGACGGCTTCGAGCGTCGAAGGATCTCCTAAGCCCTTTAGATAGACGATCTGCTGGCTTGCTAGAGCTTGGTCAACCCAGAACTGCTGCCATAGTGTCCCCTCCCTGTCAGTAGAGTAGATGCTCGAAGGAAAATAGAGCGGCGCCTTTCCGGCAAATATTGATTGCCGGGAAACACTCGTGATGGTTGGCACCCACGCGAACACCGCGTTTTCTTCGAATCGCCACGTGGGACGGTGTTGGCTCATTTCGCGCTGTACGGCCAGCCATTGGTCAAACGCCATTCCGTCCACCACAATAAGGGCAACCTTTCCTTCGCTTTGTCGTTGTCGGGCAAGGAAACGTCCGATGTGATGCACCATTACTGGCGGGCTTGCCGGCAAGCTGTAAAGGCTGCCGAATCGCCTCTGGAGCCACTGACTGAAACGCGTGTCGACCTGAGTTCGAACGCTTAACACTCGTGCCGCCAGGTCCGGCGTCGAACCAGCATCCACCTCGGAGGCCAGCAGATTGGCTTCCGCCCAGACTCTGGCGAAGGAAAGCCAATCGCCGTGGCGGGCGTCGTCCCCCGGCATTTCGCGTTCCGAAACATCGAGAAGCGCCACGAAGCGACGATTTCTGTCCCGATGCGGGTCGTACTGAACACCGGCTGCAGCCCATGTTGGAGGGACCCCTGTCCACTCGACGGGCTGCAGCATGCCTTCCACGAAAAGGTTGTCGATGTAGACCCGAACGTCAGGGTGGTCAAACGGAAGATCCGCAGGACCTTGCACAGTTAAGTGCCCAACTTGGGGTTCCACCGCGCTCAACCGGCCGAGGAACCTTGGCCAGCGCTCCTGTAGAAACGTACAGAACAGGCTACGGTCAGTAAGAAGTTCGGTAAGCGGCCAGTCGGCAAAGCGTTCATTTTGGTAAAGGACTTGGGCGAGCCGTTCCACGAAGGCACGCGGGATCACCTGAAGGCGATAGTGTCTCCGTAATAGGGTTCGGAGTAGTTCGGCATCGGATTTGATGAACTCCGCGGCAATCTCAAAGACGTGCCGAAGGATGAAGTCTTTCGTGGCATTATCGCCAAGTACTCCGGGGCTGAACCGAAGCTGCGCCTCATATAACAGATCCAAATACTGTGGCTCCAGGGCGCGCAGCACTGGATAGCTTAGGTGGGGGAACACTTCCACCAAACCGAACGAAAGCTTCCTGGCACCAGTGAGGACATCGAAAGGTAGCTTAATCAAACCAGAGGCGTCGTCGCCTATAAGCACCACCATGTCCACGCAACTTCCTGCATCCAAGCGCGAACGAAAGCGTGACTCATAAGCGAACCGGAAAGAAATTGAATCCTCAAACAAGAGCGACTCGAAGCCTCGTTCAGCGAGCGCCTGGCTTAGTAAAGGTTCCGTCAGCAAGCCGTCCGGATCGGCAACCGCCGTTATCGGCTGCACTCCTCGCACAAATTCCTTCAGAATCTGCTCACGCCAGTCAGGCATTACCTAGACCCTCCACGCGGAGTATCAACCGTGGAACTAGTTCAGGATGGGCATGTGGGCGCGATTCCGATTCGAGGTTCCAAGCTTTCTCTTCGTTGGCAAGTTCATTCAGGCGATACTGACGCACGGCAGGCAGCCCGATTCGTTCGATCGCGCGACGCCGGGCATCGAACGCATAGCGTTTATTCTCTCTCTCCCGTTCGAGTCGTCCATGGTGGAACCGCAACAGTTCCTCGTAGAGATCATGGCCGTAACGCTCCGCAGCCGTTGTCACTTCCGCGAAGACCCGGGTCGACTCAGCGCCATCCAAGTAGCGGCCAGAACTTGGCATCTGTTCCAGCAGCAGCATCCAGATATGCCGCGCAGTTGGAGACAGCATGCGCCCGTCGTCGTGCAGAAATAACGCGAGCACCCGTTCCCTGCACCATTCCGCGCTACGAAGCGCGACCGTCCACAAAGACCAATGTCCTCGGATTTCCCATGGGATGCCGGTTACCTCGATGGCTGGAATCGGCTGGCCAGGCACGAAACGCGGCACGCGCTTAGCAATGGCCCGAATCCGCGGTTCTTCCAACGTCAGATGCACTGCGGCGGGCTGGCTCTGTGCGTCTCTGAGTGTGAAGACTGCGGAGGGCGTGATCGTTCCATCGGGCCACCGCAGCTTCCAGCCCGCCTTGGCCTTTTCTACCTTGCCACCTGCATTCTCAAGATAGTTCACCGTCATCCGTTCAACCCAATAGGGCAGCGGGTGGCCGAGCAGCCGTTGTGCCTCTGAGGGACTCAGCGCCGCCGTCTGGGCCAGCATGCCGGTGCTTCGCCGCATGGCCTCTCCTTGCGCTCGGACTTTGGTGAGAACAGATTCCACCTTACTCTCGACGGCAGCAGGATTAAGAATCGCGTCGCGGTAGAGCTCATCAAAGATCTCTCCGGCTTCGGCGGAATCCAGTACATCACCAGTCTTGTCGACGCCGAACTCGCGCAGAATCACGGCCAACTTCTCTTCCAATACCTCACGCACTCGGAATTCGACGGTGTCCTCCAGGACTAAGTTCAAGGCCCGAACCACGTGGCCCTGGCCAATTCGGTCCACGCGGCCAATGCGCTGCTCGAGCCGCATCGGATTCCACGGGATGTCGAAGTTAACCACGACGTGGCAAAACTGTAAATTCAAGCCTTCTCCGCCGGCATCGGTGGAAACCAGGATGCGCACGTCACCAGCGAACGCCTGAAGGACCTGCTTGCGCGCATCCAAATCCATGCTGCCGTTCAAACACCCGACTGAGAAGCCTCGCTCTGTAAGAAAGTCCCGCAGCATTTCCTGCGACGGTACGAACTCCGTGAACAGCAAGACTTTCAGGTCCGGATCGGATTCTTCCTGCTGCAAGCGGTAGATCCAGTCGAGCAGCGCCTCAGCCTTGGCATCTGCAGTGGTCGCCTCTGTACGCTTCGCGAGGTCGAGCAGCAGTTGCACTTCGGCCCGTTCGTTCCGCAGCGCCTTGGTGCGCATGCGGAGCAGCATCTCGATCTGCTCCTGGCCATCCATATCAGGCCACTCGTCGGCGAAGCCTGGCGGGAAAAGCGACAACTGCTCCTCCGGCGCCTGAAGCATCTCCAGCCGTCGCTCCAGCGTAGTCCGGATCGCGCTTGTGGAGGATGTCACCAGCCGCTGCATCAGGATCAGCAGGAACCCCACATAGTTCTTCTTCTCCCGGATTGCCTGGTTGTAGCCAATTCGAACGTACCCCGAGATCGCTTCATAGAGTTGCCGCTGAAGCACGTGACGCTCATTCCAATGGACGGGCACCAATTGCGTTCGCCGCGGCTTGAAGAGCGGATTGCCGTGTGCGTCGATGGCCTTGCGCTTTTCGGTTCGAATTAAATACGGTTCCAACCGCTCGCGAGTTACCGAGCTGGGATCGGGAAATGCCATCTTGTCGAGAAGTGAGACCAGGCGATGAAAGGCATCCGTTTTGCCTTGGTGAGGCGTCGCCGTGAGCAGAAGAAGATACTGCGCGGATTCTGCCAGTCCCTGGCCGAGTTTGAACCGCGCCACTTGGTCCGTCATTCCACCCAGGCGGTGCGCTTCATCGATCACAATCAAATCCCAGTTTGCCGCCAGCAAGTCTTCGAAGCGGTCCCGGTTGTACTCGGCGAGCTGTTCTTTGGACCACCCGCGCCGGTTATCGATGGGCTTCACGCCGTCCATCGAGCAGATGATCTGATCGTACATCTTCCAGACGTTGTCCTGCCCGGCGACCCGCCGGAACGCAGGAAAGTCACTCGGCAAAAGCAGCCGGAACTCTTCACCGAAGTGCGTCCGCATCTCGGTCGCCCACTGGCTTACCAAGCCTTTCGGGGCGACCACGAGAACGCGGCGGATCAGCCCACGCAGCTTCAGTTCCTTGATGATCAGGCCAGCTTCAATAGTTTTGCCCAATCCCACTTCGTCGGCCAGGAGCAACCGTACTCGGTCTAAGGAGACGGCCTTCAGCAGGGCAAGAATCTGATGGGGAAGAGGGATCACTGACGATTCAATCGGGGCCAGAAGATTGTTCTCCTCGATAGCGTCCGCAATTTTGGCGGCAGCAGTGATGTAGGCGATTTCCTGCGGACTGGTGCGGAGATCCTCAACCGGCTTTAGTTGTTCGGAGGCGACGAGGAGGATGGTCTGGGTTTCGGGATACCAGACCCGCACAGCCGTCTGACCCCAGGTGTTGATGTGCTCCAGCATCCGGCATCGCAGCCGTCGCCTCTCGTCGTACAACCATTGTCCCCCTATCAATTGCATTTAATTCTCGTCGTACCTTTGATGGCTTGTGCCGCATTGCGAACTGGTCAGCTAATAGATCAAAAGCTCGAGTTTCGGACCAACATTCGCAAATTCTATCGTCCCGTTCGCCATCTCCCATAGCATCAATCGGTAGCCGGGTCCTTCCGAGGTAAGATGTGATCGGAAAGCTTTAGAGCCATCACTCCTCGTCCGTTGGTTCTCGGAAATCTCACTTATTCGAAACGGTTTGACCGGTTTTTTGGGTATACCGAGGAGAATCCGGGCACAAGAATCTACTACGTTCAGCCGCGAACCAAATCCATTTCTTCGAGCTGACTCCAGAAGGCGAGATCCAATACGAAATTGTTTGGCCGTTCCGGACTCGGCGGCACCCGAAAACTCCAATTCGCGAATTCGGGCCTTGACTGCCTCTGAAACCTGCATTTCCGACTCAGCGAGCTTCCATAATGCGAGGCTTCCAAGACGTCCAATTAACGCCTCGCATCCGAAGGCAACAGGCATAGCGTTGTCGAGCCGGGCGGGTAGATCCAGTGCCATCGTTGCTTTAGCCTCAACGTTATCAAGGTCGATTAGGGTGACCGAGAATCGCAACTGTTCTCGCTCGTTATCCTCGCTATCATCCTGTTCGGGAGACCCAACCGAGGCGAGCAGAAACTCGTCCGGGGACGTGCGCTGGCGGCAAGCGATAACACTGAATGTGTGCTTTAGGCTCCAAGATATTGCGTCTGAAAGTCGGGCGGTTACGAATGTGGGTTCGACCACAAACGAGTCGTTATCAAAGTCCACTATCTTGATACAGCATTTTTCTTCCAACCTCGGGGTCGAATCCAGGATCCACTGCGCGATGCGGCAAGGCAAATCAGCAGGCAGATCGCTTAGACCGAAACGCTTCATCAGGTTCTTAAGGTTGTACCCGTAGGGATACTGCTCATCTTGCACTAGGGAGTCACAACAGTGCTCAGAGAAATAGACATTGACATCATCTCGCCGAAGAAGTTCCCCCCACGAAATTAGGTTGTCAATGAAATCCTCGACTTGGCGTGCATTTCGGCAGTGCTGGGGAAGGCACACTAAATAGGGGTCAACGACAATGCTTTGTATAGGCATTACCCCTTCCTCATTTGCAGTTGGCGCCGCTTTTTTACAGCGGCCTTGAGCGTTGCCTCTGCTTCCTTCTGTGATTGATCGAAAAAACCGTCGGGCCAATCCGAAATAGCGCCGAACTCGTTCACAACCACTGGCCGGAAGGCGGAGGAGTCTCCGCGCTTCTCGACGAAGTACATCTTTATGGCTTTGGCGAATTCGCTCTTCTCTTTTTCCGCCGCAGCCCGAAAGCGAAGGCGGTTGATGAGATACTCACTGTGCGTCTCCAACACGCACTGCTTTCCAAGTAGGCCCATCGACAGAAAAAAGTCGCCAAGGAGTGTCTGGACCTTGGGATGGAGGTGAAGCTCCGGTTGTTCAAACACCAAAGTGGTATCGGGCTCTGCCAAAAGACACATGACCAGAATCGGAAGCACTTGGCTGACCCCCACGCCGACATGCGTTAGGTCATGTGGTTGCGACAAGCCGGGGGGTATGACCTTGAGTTCGTGCCCAAGCTTCCCCTTATCGACCGTTACGACGGATTCGGCCACACCGAGGTACATCAACCAATCAGTCACCGCGGCATCGAGTGTGCGCATCGAGGTCGTTGGCTTGACATCCGGCGATTGGAACGATGATGTCGGGAGGTATCGAATCCGCTTTCCCTTATGCAGGTCCAGAACTGCGGCAGTGTATTCGCCGCGTAGACCTACATCGGATGGATCGATGCCTGTTGCCAGCGGGTACAACGCCTTCGGCTCGTCTCGAAGAGGGCCGAGATACTTGACAGCGTTTGTGAAGAAGTAGTCGAGGTACATGATGCCGTCCATCACGTCGGCCGGCGGCGGATTTGGAACGACAATGAAACGTGTAGGCTTCCCTTCTTTGAACGCCGCAACGAGCTTGCCTGTCAGTCCAGGTGTCGTCTGAATTCGTTTCCGGATCTCCGACCGGCGACTTATTGGAAGGCGCCTGACCTGCGTACTCCAGCCGCGAAGAGTTACGGCGGACGACATTTCCTCGGTGTCGAGGGTAGCCTCGTTGGTCTGTGGCAAAATCTCAGACATCAATTCCGCGCCGAGCAATTCTCTCAAGACCGCGATTACCTGCTCAGGAATAGCTACATCCCGATCCGGACCCATACGCCGCCGGAGGCCACGCGGTGATTCCTCGCAGATGGTGCTGACCATTGCGCGTGCTTCCTCCTCTGCCACATTGATCCGCAAGCCGAGAGTCTCCGGCAGGAAATGCCTTGTAAAGCAGCCAACGGGTTCCGCAGTCGCATATTCGCTCTTGATGTCCTGGAGCGAATCTTCGTCCAGGCTGACGTCAAGTTCGAGACTCTTTTTCACGACTTCATTCTCCGGTTCTTCCAGACCGAGACTCCGAATCTTTTCGGCCACGCTGTCGGCACTGGACAGGTTCGCTCGCCGGATCTCTATCCAGGACTTCGCGTCGATGTTGTCTTCTCCGCGAACTGTCGCGCCGACGCGGCAGGAGTACAATTGTGGCTGCAATTGGTAGAGATCACGTTGCGGGCTGTCGATGTTTGCATCGAACGCCAACTCACAGGACACGCCCTTGAGTTGATCCGTACTCCGTCCGTAGAAGACCATGCGCCGCCCGGTTGTTTGTGGACCTTCGAGCGCCATGATCGGACTCTCACTTCGAGGTTCACATTCGCAGCCGATTACGATCTGGTTTGCATCACTTCCGTACGACTTCAGGTCGTCGAACTGGCCGAGCCGTGTGAGTGACCCATTCAACACAACCGAACGCGAGCGCACGCGATTGGACAGCGTCTGGCTTACCAACAGAAGCGATTGAATCCAAGTACTCTTACCGCTGCTGTTGGGTCCCGCGAAAATAGTGAGCGGCCCAAACTCCAGGCTCGTATCGCTCTTGACGGACTTGAAATTGAAAAGCCTCCACCGGGCGATCATGACTGCCTCCCCATCCGAGTGAGGCTATTCGTGTACCACATGAGCAGCATGGCGTCCTCTTGTAGGACATCCTCTGGGATCTTTTCCGCAACGTCGAGGATTGCGGCGTAATCGTTCTGCTGCCATGCCCAACGGAACCCGGTCCGAATCGCCTCGAGTCGGAATACTTTCAGCTTCCTTTGGTTCAATTCCCGGTACTCCGCAAACTCGCGGAGCAACGCCTTTTCACGGCTCTTCTGGACGTCGGCCTCTTTCGTTGGATCAGGCACGTAATAGCGGTCCTTGGCTTTGGCGCGCAACGCCGGGGCATCCTTTGAAAGCTTGCGGAGATCGTGGAAGTTCGTTGAGAGATAGCGATGAATCTGGCTCGGGACTTCTTCCTGTCCCCCGTAGAGGAGGAAGTTCTGTTCCAACAGGTCGCGCAGCTCCACGGGGCGTTCATGTTTTTCCCATCCGGCGATCTCACGCATGAACTGAGGATGGATTTCCTGGAAGGTCTGAGGCTTGTCCTGCAATTGCTGACGGAGCCACTGGATGGCGCTCTTCTCGTTGCGGACGAAGATTTCAAGCTGACGCACCTCGCTCGCCTTCATCCTCTTCTGATCGTAATCGGCAACCTGATCTGAAAGGAAGTACATTCCATCCCGCTCTGGGAAGCGCTGGGAAAGCCCGGTGAAGAACTCGCCGACCGAGACCGGGACGGTCACGTTCCGCTGAACGTGGAATGCCACCATGCGGTCAAACAGTAGGTAAGGTTGCCTTTCAGCGATCACCTCGACGTTTCCATCCTTTGCGACGAAAGCAGGCAACTGGCGTAGGTGTGTTCGCACGAAATCCCAAACGCCGTCCTCTGAACCCTTTCCCAACTCGAATCTGTTCTCCAGCCCGCCGTTGGGCTTGTATGCCGAGATTACTAAGTCCTGCTTCACAGCTGTGCTGGTGACTTGCCGGTAAGAGCCCTGTTGCTTGTCGAGTGTGCGGACGTCGGCTACAACGAAACCTGCGCCAGTCAGCGCTTCCTGAATGGCCGCCCACACGGCATTGCTCGAGTTGTGGAAGACCATCGTCATCCACCGGCCCGGCTTCAGGACATCGCAGTACTTCTTCAGGCAGACCTGCATCAGATGTTCGTATTCAAGCAGACCCTTGTCCTTCTTAGGGTCAACGATGGCCTCCGGCTTCGAGTCAGTAAAGACCCGGTGCCAAGACTCGACCAGATAATTCAGATCTGCGTAAAAGATGTTCGCGCCAAAGGGTGGGTCTGTGAAGATATAGTCGATGCTATTGAACGGAATCGGGACCTCGGCGGCTGAGCCCGTCTGAACGCAAGACGTATAGACCTGCCTCGCTTCTTTGAACGTCGACACAAGCCTCCTAGCCTTGCCGTCCAGAACATACCACGGGCTCGCTTCTGCATGTTGGGATGCAACATAATAGACCCCCGTCAAATGCTGGTTGACCTGCGAGTACCCGGTGGGTCGAAACCGATTGAGAAGCGACAATGTCCAGATCGCTTGTTCTACAAAAAAGAGAATTATGTTGCGGGTTCTGGCGTCCTTGACGGCCACGGCTTTCTCCCACAATCGCCCCATGGTTTGCGCAGCACGAGGAAGGTATAGATGATTAATTCGCGTGAAGCCCTTCGGGGCGAGACGCGAACCGTGATACATTTTGTCGATTGGGAACTCATTCGTCGGAACCGTGCCCGGCAGAGGCAGATCCGCAACCCGAGCGAGGTTTGCTAGGTCATGCTTGTCTGGCTTCTTTTCGTGTTTCTCGGTCCCGAAAGTGTAGTTGATCAAAACAGGGATAAACCGAACTCTCTCCCATGTCACACCCGTGGCAGGATCGATCATCGTCTCCATCCGACGCTGTAGGTTGTCTTTGGTAAGATCAACGGAGCAGTGGGGACACGGAAATTTCTCTCTGACCCGATCTGTCTTGAGATCGAGCGCTTCATCGAGGAATACGACTTCGCCGCCGCACTCGGGGCAGGAAAAAACCTCGCTCCATACGGTATAGTTGATGAAGCCCTTCTTCTTCCCATCAGCGTGGAGGGTCTCATACATCCAACCGATCTCGGCTCTGAGTTCGTCCAGGATCCGCTGAGCTTCGCTTTCAAAGGCCGTCACATCGAAAGGCGTGTTGTAGTTGGCCGAGATGAACGTCGCGGCCGGCGACAGGTCGCCCAGCACCGCGCGACGGGCGCCCCACTTCGGTGGGCGCTCTCCTGCGGCTCTCCATTCTTCGTCAACCAGCTTCTTGTATTCGGGGTCCGGCGTTCCGCAGAGTTGCGCCGCAACTCCAGTCATGCCGGAACCGGCGAATCCGTCCAGCAGAATATCGCCGGGCTCGGTGTAATGGAGGATAGCCCGCATGATGGCTTTGTGCGGCACTTTCGTGTGATAGGAGTGGGCCGTGTACATGGTGTCCGTCTTCCCTTCGCTGACGTCCACCGCAAATGGCTTCCGAGCGTAGGGGACGGCTGGATTGAACGGCTTGCCGTAACAGCGAACGAAATCTTGCATGAAGGGATTCGGGCAAACGGTGAAGTACGGTGGGTCGGAGAGTCGGAGGATGTCTTCGTCGGAGCCTTTGGGAAAGCCATCGATCTTCCGGAATCCCGGGTCCTCAAGTTTCTTCTTCAATATCGCCAGGAAATGGGCACGGCGGGCGTCTTCCGACGGGAAAGCAAGGCCGAGGCACTCCACTGTACCCCCTGCGGACTCGGTAAACAGCGACTCGCTGTCGTGGCCGACTTTGCTCACAGTATGTTCTCCTGATTCTTCAGTCGGGCTCTCCTGCTGTCCAGCAACCGTTGACCGGCATCGGTCAGCCAGTATCTTTGGCTAGGGTGGGATGGTTTCTCGGGATATTGCAACTTCAGAATTCCCCCGGCGATAAGTGGCGCCAAGTGTGTTTTTCTCAAAAAGCTCCGGTTGGTGACATTTAGCGATTCCATAAGATCAATGATGCGCCGCGGGGCGGCGCATAGCTCGACGATTCTATATTGGGTCTCCGTCAAGTAAGTGAGAGGAGCCTTCGGCGGGTGAGCTTGGTCAACGCCCGATGCATGCCTATGGGCAGCTTGGTCACTGACCAAGTTCGTCGACGGTAGGGGCGCAGTTTGTTGGGAAAACCGATCCCGCAGATGCTCTTGGACGAGCCAATGCGTACCTGATGGAGTGGCCACCATAAGGGCCTGAACCACTAATTTTTCCAATACCTTGCGGGTATCGCTGGCCGTCAGCGAGAGGACGGTCCTGGCCTCCACCTCGGTGATCTGAGGCTGGCTGCATGCGTAGGCGAACAGCCTCGCCTGATGCACGGTAAGCGAGACGCCGAGGCTGGTCTGGAACAGGATCTGCTCCTCAGAGAGCAGCAACTTTCTAAGCATGGTCAGTCGGAAGTTCCGCTGCTCCTTATCGTTTCGAAGCTCCGGCGGCGTGAAGCCCAGCGTTTGCCACCCGCGCATCATCGCCGGAATGCCAGTACCCGCTTGCTCTCCGAAGCCAATCATCCGGAAGGCGCTCCGTATCAATTGATTCCGAACTTCTTTGTCACCGGGCGTCAGCAACTCCGCATCAGTCGCAAACGCATGGCCCGGGTTGAAGAAAATCGCGGCGTCTCGGAAAAACTCGATAGCGGGGATCCGGGACTGGTCCGAGTAGTCTTGATGGATGAGTAGATTAACGGCCGCCTCCCTGAACACTTCCTGATCGGGTGGTACATCGCTGCGCTGCATGGTCTTCAAGTCCAGCGAGAAGGGCTGTTCCGCATGCCGGAGATACCATTCGTTGATAGCGCGCCAGGTTTCAACCAGATTTTCTTCAAGGACGACCCGATCCAACCATCGTTCCTCTGGCAGCGGATCTCCCCGATTCGTCCCGAGCTTGCTGCACGTCACTACAGGGCGGCCCAATGTCTGGCGAACCGCAGCCTCCGATCCAAACAACAAGATGGCGGCGCGGGTGGCAAATAGCTGGCCGTCCTGCTCACGAACAAACCCCTTGCTTTGGAGGAATTCCAGATCGCTCGCGGCCTGGTCGTATTTCTGACCTTTAGTTGCAAAGACGGCGCGATACCATGCAACGGAACTAGTGGCGAAGCAGGTTTCGAGATTCAGGTCAGTAAGGAGTTGGCTGTCGTAGGGTATGAGATCCGCGTCGCGGAGAAAGGCCTTAATGTGATCGAGTGTGCAATGGATGTCGGACCCACCTCTTCTAATGAACGCTTCTGTAAAGGCGCCACTCAGATATACCGGTTTCTCCCGCCGATGGGCCTCCGGTATGAAGAAAACGAGTACTTTGTCTCCGCTACAGTCGATCTGATTGCAGGTTGCATCGATACTCTTGCTGAGTTTTTCGCCACTCCGGAGCGTATTCACGAAGTCACTGTGCACCTTTTCGACTTCTATGACACCCTTAATTTCAAACTGGTGCCCTGTTTCCTTTGCACCAAAGACGAGGTATCCCCCCGCAGTGTTTGCGAATGCTGACACGCTTTCATAGGCGCTCTTCGGAACCGCCCACGCCGCTTCTTTGACTTCAAAATCATTCCACTCGATGCCGGCCAGCCGGTCAAGGAGTTCCTCTTTTGTCATGTGGGTGGCTACTCCAATACGATCCTCACTTTTGATGGGTCCTTGCCTTTGGCAATCTCGACGAGGTAATCGTCAAAGCGCTTTTTCAACTCCAGCACTGTAACCGGCGATCCCCCAGCGAGTAACGCGGCGCGGAGTCCTTCGGTGGTTACAATAACCTTCGACAAGCCGGACAGCGCCTCCTGAAGAGCAGCCACAAAGATGTGATTCACGTCCTCTGGCAGCATGCGCGAGGCCAGAAATGTGGCGACGATCTTTCGAGGCGCCGATTTGAGCAGCCCGAGATTCTGCTGCGTGGTAGGGTCCTCCAAGTTGTCCAGGAGTGTCTTTGTCCACCCTTCGTGCAACTGATCCAACTCGTCTTCCAACTTTCTGACAGCCTGCCCCGCGGAAACGGAATCAGGCTCCGAAACTAGCCGGAAGTTGCAGTGCGGGCACACTGGTGACGCATCGAGATCCAGCTCAGTCAATGCGAAACATGTCCGCAGACCGCCGAGGCGGTTCTGATAATCGCTGAGCTGTTGCCGTGGCATCAGTTCAATAGTCGAGAGCCTCTGCAACTGTGCCAAACGGGTATCCTTCGACAGATCAGACTTCAGCTTGTCGTCTTTCGCACCCAGTCGCGCGCGGCCGTGGGCCGTAACGTATTGAACCGAGTAGTCCTTCTTCAGAGCGGATAGTTTTTGTACGCCCTCCTGCCGGAATGAGTGGGATTCGCGTTTCCTGGCGTCGAGAATGTCTGAGAGCAGTTCTTGGCGAACCGACTGCACTTTCACGATCCAGGCGTGATCGCTAGGCAGCGCGGCTTCCGCTGTGGCGAGGTAGGATGCGACCGGTCCAAACTCCGCGGCGATCACTAGGAACGCTTCAACCTGTTTCAGCGCTTCCAGCCCGTCCCGCCTCGCGCTCACATCCTGTGGTTCTTGGCGGAAGTTCTTGAGTTGTCCGGCAGTCGTATATGCTTGGAGTGATTCTAGGAATTGCTTGGAGTCATCCATCCGGGTGCGCAGCGACTCGGAATCCTCCGGGGAAAGCAGGTTCCGCGCCCAGAGTTTCATTCCGCCTTGCAGCGTTTGTTGTGCCTGGACAATCCGCTCAGTAAGGCGCTTGGATTCACCAGCCAGGGTTCTCACGGCGTTGCCCGCATGTTCACCACCCTGAGTGAGCGCCTGTGCGAGACCAGCGGGCTGCCCCAATAGCTCAAACAGAGCCTTCAATGTCGGGAGATTCCAGTCCTTTGGCCGCTCGATGTGCTTGAAGTTGATCAGTTCGTCGAGGGGTGCGGCCATCAGCTGCGCTATATTCGTCGCGTCGAGTTTCTTGCCCGGGATCGCAAGCACCAGATCGCCGGAATGCACGAGTGCGGCAAGCAGGACCACCAACCACTCGGGCTCCAGACGGAAATTGTCGGGTGCAAAGTACTCGACCCCATACACTTCGTGAACCAATTCACTCCGGTTTACAACTTGCCCGTGGCCCTTCCTCTTCAGCGCGTCGACGACCTGACCAGCGAACTTTGACTTCGCCGAATCCAGCCGCTCACCGTCCAGCAACTCCAATGCCTCAAGCACGGCAGTGCCGAGCTTCGTTCGCGGACCGCCGGCGATGGCTTTAAGCGCATCCTGGGTTGCCAACTCCCGGTTTGCCGTCGTGATGAGGAGTGAGAACGAGGGGTAATTGGGTGCGATGTCTTCGAAATGAGGCGCGAGGCAGACTGAGCCAACCGTATTCACGACATCGCGCACATTGATGCGGCCGCTGCTGCCAAGCGGCTTGCCCTTCACCCAGCCCAGGAGCGGCTTTGCCTTCCCTTGGTAGGTGACCTCGAATGCCGTGGTCATGTGCTCCTGCAGCCACTTCACTAGATCCCGCAGGAATCCAGTCCCCTTGCGCTCGTAAGTGTCCTTGGCATTCCCCGATGATGTTGATGCAAGATTAACCGCTGCGGCGTAACTGCGAAGGATCGTTCGGAAGGCGTCATCACCACTCGTGAGGTTGAGCCGGAAGAATACTTCGTCTTTCCCCTTCTCGTCCTGGTATCGCGGCGGATCGAATGGCTGAAGGAAATACAAGTAGAAATCGCGCGGCGGCGCGGCCGTTGAACGCTCGTTGGGAGCACCGAAGAAAAGATATCCGCGGCGGGCGACCTTCCGCTCAATCCATTCGAGCTCGTGCTCCCAGACACGGTAGCCGCTGACGTAGGTCTGGTCCGTGCACTCCATCACGCGCTTCAGCGCTTCATAATAGTAGCGGTCCAGTTGAGTGGAATCCAAAGATTCAGCGCGCTTTTCGATGAGAGCGTCGTAGTCCTCAGTCTTCTTCAGGTCGAGGTAGACTTGCCCATTGTCTTGATTCTGTGAAATAAACTGACCACTGACGGTGCTCTTGATCTGGCCAACAACGTTCTCGACATGTGTCAGAAGATCGGCAGCTCCGTCCCCGCCCATGGCCGCGACTTCGGCTTGATACAGGCAAAGCGTGTCGCGCAGTTCCGCCGCGGTCGGCCCAACCGGAACGTGGATGTCTCCGGTCGTGAGTCGATGGACCGAAAGCGCCTGGATGATTCGCCGCGCCATCGGCTTGAACGGCTTCATGGGGAAGGCCGCGTCAACACGGGATTCCAATACTTGGCTGCAATCGATGACCGCGCGGATATCTGGTACGGCACGGAACGACGGGTTCTCCCGGAGCGTATTCCAGTAATTATCGTAGGCGATAAGCCCCGGCTCGTTCGAGGGCAGCGCGTCGTTCAGTTTTTTCCGCATCGCGATCGAGAGGCTCTTTAGCACTTCACGCTTTTCCACCGCTGTCACGCGCTCAAAGGTGTCGATGTAGTCCGGATGCACAGGGAAGAGGCGGACGAACTCGTCCATGCGCTCGTTCATATTGCCGTAGAACTTCGCAAAAGGCAGCAGGTACTCCCGAATCTGGCTCTGTTGCGCCGGCGTCTTACGCAAAAGCCGTTCCGCAACAACAAACTTCACATCGCTCCGCGCGATCAGGATCTGCTCAAAGCGGTCCTTCACACGCCGTACACTCTCCGAAACGAACGAGAATCGCGGGCTGTCGAAAATGGCTTCTTGGATGCCGGCAACGAAGCGGAATCGCAGGTCCTTGCAGACCTCACCCACTTCTCTCAGAAAGTTCAGATCGAGGATCAGTTCCTGGTCTTTCCGGCTTCGGAGGTAGTCGAGCAGCTCGTCAACTACGATGAGGAGACCGTGATCGGGATACTTCTGGTGGAACAGCGCCATCATCTCTTCGAAGGCGCGCTTGTTGTTCGTAACCGTGGCAGCCGAAGGGAAAGTGAAGCTAACACCCAGCTTCGAGAGATGTTCTTCGATTTCCGCGATGAGGATGTCGCGGAGGGCCATTGTCACCGCGCCGATCTCGGTGCGGATTACCTTGAATTTGCCGGCGATCCGCTGCGCCGCCTTGGCGACAGGGGCGCACCGCACCAGTGATAGAGTGGACGGATCTTCCGCAATAGCTGATACGACCGACATAAGGTGGGACTTGCCTGTGCCATAGTTGCCCACGACCATCAACCCCTTGTTATCCGAGGGCGCGTCGAACTGAAGGTCCGGAATAACCAGAGACGTGAGCTTCTCCGCCATCTCACTCGAGATAACGTAAGTTGACACGAGCTGCTTCGCCGCGTCCAACTGATCCGCGTTGCGGAGTTGTACCACCGACTCAATCGGTTCGAATTGGATTAGATCGCCGTATTTCATCTTTGCACCTTTGCGGGCTCACTATCTATGCCTGAGGCAAACAACCAGTAGATCTTCCGATGGGTATCGCCGAAACTCCGGGTGCCCGGGCACCGCATACGTCAAATGCCCACCATCCACATCGCCCAGCCAACTGGCAACGACAGTTCTATCTCTAGACAGCCCCTGCAATAGGCGCAGAGGGTCTTGCTTGAGCACGGGATTGAAAAGAACCTCAGTATTGTCCAGGATCATCAGGTTGCCTGGAAGTCCGGCGACCGCTTCCTCCAGCAATTTGGGCAATTGAAGGACCCTCTGACGCTCAGTCAGGTCCAGGAGCCGACGCGAGATATCCGCACCCACGTTGAGTACCGGAACCTTTTCGGCGTTCGCAAGCGCACAAAGAGCCTCAGTTCGACCGCTGCCGGAAGGCCCGACCACGAGCACCAAACGGTTATAGTTATCGGCGATTCCCGAGAGCCGCTGCCGAATTTGATCCGCTAAGCTTTGCGATTGCATTCTCTATTTGTCCGGTTCGCTCGCGGCGCCACTTCTCACCCACGCGTCGATTTCTTCCTTCCGGAATTTCCAAAGGCGACCCACCTTATGTGCGGGCATGTTACGACGGGCAATCCACTTGTAGACGGTGTCCCGCTTGATCCCGAGGTAGCCAGCCAATTCGTCAACCGACAACCATCGGTCTTGTACCGGAAAGGTGGGCAAGCTTTTCATAGTGTTTGTCCAATGCATCAGCATACAGCATATCTAGTCAGTTGTAATCCTGTAAGGCGAACCGACTACAGAGGAATACCAATGCGGACCATCCAGATAGGTTTTCTTGGAAAATTGAGTTTCGGGCCGCAGTCAGAGTAACCAGAAAATTATACCTACATTACCCCCTTGGTCCCTTCAAATCATCTTGAGTTGACCCTGGCTATCAAGTTCCCATCGTCGCATCGGGTATGTGCTGGGTGTTGAAGCAGCCCCGCGTTCCACAGGCTGAAGAAAGGGGGGCATATCTCCCTCGCTAGAGAACCAACCGTCGAGCAACTCGTCGGGATCCCTTCGGTAAATCCGAGCACTTCGCCGCAGAGGTCCATTCGGCACTCGATGCAGACGCAATTCTGCGCACATACGATTATGCTGAGCGGCGAAGACGTGCCAACTTCCCGCGGCAAGATTTTACGATCGGCTTCCGCCTCGCGGAGGTATGGTGTCCCCGGCGTCTGTAGATGAAAGCAAAACTCCCGGAATGGTCAGCTCCGTCTGCTGCCTTTCGCCCCCAGCATCGATCGCGCCGGCTCAACGAGACCCGTTCGCGCTGCCCCTCTCCCGCTGCGCAGCAGCGCGCGCTGTGACAGCTTGCTCGTAATTTCCCACAGGTTGCGGATGCCGACTACAGGTCCTTGTTTCTACAGGATCTCAAATACTTGCAAATACAGGGGAACTCCCTAAATATCTGAAAATGCGATGGTTAATGCAGCCCTGCGCGACTAAACTGTCGTGCCTGCGCGACCAAACTGTCGAAGAGGGTGCGACTAAAGTGTCGTGGACGGAATTTGTAAGCAATTGAAACTAATGAGTCGCCGCCCTGCGACTAAACTGTCTTGGAAAACCCATGAAATCCACCAGGATTCCCACAAATTCTGAATACCATTGCTCCCGATGCATGCACCCGCTGCTTCAACTTGCCATACTCCACACGCATAGCCTTCGCGATAGGGAAAATCCCACGTTCCCGCCCCAGTTGCGCCTCAGCTGCCCAGAAAAGGCTACGGAATCGGCGGGCGGCCATTGTGCGCGCTCCGCCATCGATGGATCGTCCCACTTTCCGGGAAGGGCATTTATAGGGCCGACTCGATGTCTCGGTAGTCACCCCAAATCGGCCGGTCGTGATCGCCTGAAATCTCGCCAACGGGAGTTTGAGATTTTAGGTTTGGTCCCAGAACTGAGAAAGGTTGCGGAAAAGATAGCGGCCGGATCGCAGGTGACGACTGCGGTCCATGGAACTGCCCTCTCGTCCGAGCTTCCGAGTTTCTTATCAGGAGAGGAATCAGGAAACGAAGGTGGACACCACATCTACGGTTCGGCGACATGAACGACCAAGTGATCAACAACTCAGACAGGGTGCTCAATCGACTGGTGATTACAGGGAGAAATGATCCGGCGCGGAGTTGTGCGCATCTCAAAACTCCTTCGCGGCTCAAAATACGACGTGCGTCCGCATGTCGAAGCGACGAAAAGCCGCAGGGTACCGCAAAGGGAATGTACCTCTGTGTAATCCACCTGCCACGTTGCTGCGCATATTCAAGGAAATGAATACGCCGAGTGGACGCACACCCCGATTGACTCTGTTTACTATTTTTGATACGGTAACCGCAGCGTTGGCTGGCGCGTGGTTAATGATATCCATCCAGTCCCAATCACAGCATGTTCTTTAACACCGGCCTGTTCCAGTGCCGTGAGGTTCATGGATATGCGTTGCCTCTTCTGCAAAGCTGATTCAGCGGCCTCTCGCAGTGAAGAACACATCATTCCCGAGTCGCTGGGAAACACGACCTCGATTCTTCCACCGGGCGTCGTCTGCGATCGATGCAACAACTATTTCGCGCGAGAAGTAGAAAAGCCTTTTATGGAGTCTACGGCACTTCTTCTTTTGCGGTTTCGGCAAGGGGTACTCAGCAAGCGCGGGGTCGTTCCTCCTATGCGCGGCATTCTTCTGCCCGATTTCCCGGTCGAAATCCGGCGGGACGCAGGAGGAATGATTACGATGGATGAGTTCCCGTCACTTGAAGCGGTTCTGTCGCATGAAGTTAAGGAGCACCTCACCCGCGTGGGTAGCGGGAAATTCGTTTTTCCAGCCCACGCACCACTGCCGTCTGGCCCCACAGTATCCCGGTTTCTTGCCAAGGCCGCACTGGAGACCATGGCTCAGCGGGTTTTGGGCCACCCAGGAGGCATCGATTACTTCGTGGACGAGGTGCAACTCGACCCGATTCGAGATCACGCCCGTCGCGGGACTCAGCGAGAGTGGGCCTTCCACGTGCGACGTATATACGACGAGTCCCGCAAGTGGAGGGATTCAAAAGACAACGCGCTCCAAGTTGTGCACGAGTCCGATGTTCTTAATATCAGTACAAACGAGTGGTACTACGTCCTGGCTCTTTTCGGCCTCGAATTCGCAATCAATTATGGAGGGCCGTTTGTCGAGGGCTATGTCATATGGTTATCCCAGCACCACGGGATCAGCCCGCTCTATTATGGCAAAAATGCTGATGGGGATCTCAGATAGCTTGCTGACGTAAGAACCTCAGTGTAGTGCGCCGAGCTTGGATGAACGGGGGCCTTATGGAGAACCACTTCGGAAAGATTGCTATAAAGACCAACCCTGACGAGGTCTGCGCGTTTCTAGATGAGGTCCGCCGCGCCGCGGATTCTGAGCGTGTATCCTTAGGCTTCCTCCCACCTCGAGCGTTTATGGACGCCGCTACCCAAGGCAAGCTGTGGATTGCAGTCGCGCAGGGCGAAGGAATGCCCGTCTATGCCGGTCATATCATGTTCGGCGGCGTATTTCCGATCTTGCGAGTCTTTCAGGTGTTCGTATCAGAACGGTTCCGTCGACGTGGTGTGGGCGCTACTCTGCTACGGGAACTCATCAGCGAGGCCGAGTCGCAAAATTACCTTCTGGTGAATGCCAAAGTTGCGGGAGACCTGGAAGCGAATAAATTCTGGAACGCGCAGGGCTTTTCTGTGGTGCGTACTCTAGCCGGCAGAGGCGGACGCAATCGTGAAATCCTACTCCGAGAGCGCCGTCTTGCCACTCCCAGCCTGTTTGATCTTTTGGAAGCGACGAGCGCACCGTCAGACCATGACCTTCAACTTGTAGACCGCCTCTTTGCGCGAGCTCCGGTTTATGTCCTGGACGTGAATGTGCTCCTGGACCTCCTCAAAAATAGGGAGCGGGCGTGTGACGTACGATGCATCATTTCCGCCGCGATGGCTTCCGCAGTGAGCTTGTATGCGGCCCCCGAGCTGGTGGGGGAGTTGCGGAAATCCGCTGCCAATAGCGGTGATGATCCTGTGCTTCAATTCGCAACTACCCTTCCACAATTTCCCCTTCCCTCTGAGGCGCAACGCCAACGGCTCTTTCTCGAACTCGCTACCATGGTGTTCCCGGCCAAGCTGAGCCAGAAGCGGCTGAAAGCACGCGACGAGTCCGACCTGATGCACTTGGTTGCCGCTGTCCACAACAAGGCTGCTGGGTTCGTTACAAGTGAAAGGGCAATTCTGCGTTGCCGAAAAGCCGTCCGAGAGCGGTTTGGAGTTGATGTTGTCGGCGTCACAGAACTCGCTGAGGCGTTAAGTCCCGCTGAATGGAACAGAAACTACGAGCTCAAAGCGCGCCAATCCACCGGTACTGAAATATGCGCGGTCGCCCTTCAGGAGAGCGAGCGAAGCGCGACCGAACAATTTCTGACCTCAGTCGGCGTGGAGGACGCCGTTCTCCGCGACGCATTGGCTCCTGGATATGCGGGCTCACCGCGGAGGCGATTCGTACTCAAGGTTTCAGAACAAATCCATGCATATGCCGCGTGGGACGCCCCTCACGTCATCTCTTCCAAGGTCGATGCGTTTGTGACAGCACACGACGTTGATCCTGCCATTGAGTCAGGCCTGCAATGCACGCTGTTGTCCCTAATGAAAGACGCTTGCCAGCACGGTGCCAGCCTTGTTCGTATTTTGGCCGTTCCGGGTAGCATGACGCTGAGGCAAGCTGCAACTTCGGCGGGCTTTCGGCCGATTGCCGGGGCGGAACGGCCGAACTCCGAACGGTTACAAAAGGTATGCTTGGGGCAAGTGGTGTTCGATGACAACTGGGAATCAGCTCGGCAGCAATTGCTGAGTCGGGCAAAAGTCGAACTACCAGCGGTTATACCGCAGTATGCTGGCCCTCAAACGTGCGTGAGCGTCGTCAGCCCTCAGGGAGTAGTTCTCACCCTCCCGCTTGACGAACTGGAAGAACTGATTGGGCCGACGTTACTATTGTTGCGGGGCCGTCCGGGCGCAATTGTCCCTATTCGCAAAAACTACGCAGCCCAACTGCTCGATTCCTCTCTCCAGAGTTCCCTGTTCCCGAAGTATGAGGCGAGCCTGCTTTCCCGAAGGGCATACCTGAGTGCGATTGGTGCCTTATCTGCTACAGCACCGGGGACCGTGCTATTGTTTTACGAGTCCCAACACGGGAAGGGCCAAGGCGCGATAGTTGCCTGTGCTCGGTCGGTGGAAAACGCGATCAGCCCGACGCACGAGTTGCCGGAATCCATCAAGGCCCGTGGTGTGCTGGAGGACAAAGCAATTGAGATCGTCGGCGCTGCCGGGAGGACCGGAGTCACTCTGTTTGATAGTATTTTCAAATTTTCCAAGCCAGTACCCCTGCAGCGTTTGCGCAAGATCGGGTGTGTGGACGGGACAAACCTGGTGACCTCCCGAAAGCTAAGCTATGAGTGTCTGAAGTCAATTCTCAGAGAGGGCATGCCGCATGTGTAGTGACATATTGATCTCTCTTCATCCCAAGTACTGTGACAAAGTGATGGCAGGCATAAAGACAGTAGAATTGCGCCGCAGAAGACTGAAAGTTTCTCCTGGTACCAGAGTATGGATTTACACCAAACGCCCGAGGGCATGCATCGACGCCGTCGCCGTAATTGAGTCAATACACGAAGGATCTCACAATGAACTGTGGCGACAATTTGGTAATCGCGTCGCGATCAGCCGACTCGATTTTAACGAGTATCTCGCCGGCGCAAGTGGAGCCTGCGCCATCGTGCTTCGATCTGTTCATCCCCTGAAGAGAGCTATTGGTTTGGAGGAGATTCGACAAGAAATCCAAAGTTTCCACCCACCGCAGTTCTTCAAGCGATTGCTTCCCCATAGCAAGGAACTTGCCTTGCTTTCACAGGGTTCCCCCGTTTGCTAGACGCCACAGAACCACGCAGCAGTATGCGCGGAAGAGGTAGCTTCGCGCCGCCACGTCGGAAGGAAAAACCACGGGCCGGTGTAGACCGTTGCAGTGTAACGTCTGCGATCTCCCGGACTCGGAACAATCCACCTGGCCATAAAACGGCCTAACCGTGCCCCCAGACGTCGTTGCCAGTTGACGATGAATTGCCGTCGCCCCAACGGGGCTCCGCTGCGCATGACGGCGCCATCCAACGTCGACGGCCCGGTCTACTCAGTACTGAGTGGGGTAGACTTACGTATCAGACGGGGCATTAACGGCGGGCGAACCTCTTGCTGAAGAAAGGATGAGAAATCGGCCATCGGGGGACCCAGCCGCGGGGCACTCCGGCCACCATTCCTTCACTTCTCGGAGCCATTTGGCGAGCTTCTGTCTGAAGTCGCGATCTCGCCCGTACTCTTTCGATCCCAATTGCTGGGCCAAGCCCGTGGTTCCGAACAGCGGTATGCGAGCCCGTTGGCCTTCCGCAAGACTCCAACTTCTCCAAACCAACCAGACATACAGGTCAAGTGTCCCGGGAGCATTGGCTAGGGCCACCACCACTCTGCGCTCGACGGGAATCTTGTGGCGGTCAATTTCGTTGTGGAAGGCCTCACTTAACGTGATGGTATTGTAACGTTCGTTGCGGTCGAGTTCTACGGGTTCCTCCCTGTTGTACCAGAGCTGCATGCGATCGAAGAAATGAAAGCGAACGGAGTCTGACACGGCGGCTCTCTGGTGCTGCCCCTCAGTCCCAAAGAAAATGGTGGCGCCAAATATGCGTTGAAAGCCTTCAACGATCCTCTTGTAGTGGTATCCGTTCTTGGGGAGTTCGAAATAGTCGAGCAGCGCAGAGGGACTGGCAAAACGAACGAAGCGGCTCCTTTGCAGAACCGCAAGGGTGGCAACCCAAATGGGGATGAGGCGGTCCTGGCCAAAAGGTAGCCCATACCGAGGGTGCCCGACGATATCGAGGGCGAAATTCCCGTTGCGCCGAGCATGAGTGATGTGGTCGGCGGGCGGGCGGCGGAGAGGAATGCCGCAAAGTACGAAAGGGCGGGCGTGATAAGCGATGTCCTGCTTGTGCTGCTCACGCTGCTCGCGGACCATCTGGATGGCTTCGAGTTTCTTGAAAGTCTGCTTCGTGACTCCAATCTCTGGGAGGATAGAATTCAGCGGCAAAAAATTGTTGCGCTTCAAAGGGTCGTACCTGACCTGGCCGGGTGGTAGTCGAGTGCATTCCGAACGCTCCCCGGTGCGAGAGGGCTGGGACCCAGTAGAGCAGAGCTGGCGAGGAGATGGCATCATTCTTCACCGCCTTTTTCGCTCACTTTGTCCGGTAAGAGATTGGGCGGCGATCCTGGCTTGTGCGGGGGTTGCAGAAATTGGCTGGTGATGCCGGAGGCTGCCGAGCCAGGTGATTGATCCTCTTTGCTTTCAGTGCCCTCAGAAGCACACGTAATCCATAGGTCTGGAGCGGGAAAGTTCCTTCCGCTACGGATTATTCCAATGGGTTGCAAATCACGAGGACGGACCTGGGAGAAGCCCCTCGTTGCAGCAAGAGGGCAAAAAAAGGGCAAAGTGGTTTTTGAGGAGTAATTCGACCTAGTGACGAAAACCGCTATGTGCTTAATCGAGAAGGGGTTAGTTGGTGGACCTGGGGAGGATCGAACTCCCGACCCCATGGTTGCAAACCATGTGCTCTCCCAGCTGAGCTACAGGCCCACAGGTGCTTCATCAAGATAGTATAGTGACGGGGATTTTCCCAATCGTCAAGAGTGACGGCACTTCGCTTGGCCGAGCAAGGGCGCCTCCCACTGGCTTTTGCATTGATCGTGAGGACAGTCGACGCATTCGCTCAGTGACTTGATCGCCAGTCGAACCGGCGACGCGATCACACGGTAATCTCACTTTTCCGCATTGCCTGGTCCACCCACGGGATAAAGTTTAGGAAGCCGATCATCGACGGGTGGCAACGCTGGAAACGGAGCGTGCGGCTCCGTCTGGTACCAGTAGGCAACCGAGAAATAGCTATCCGAGCGGTGATTGGCGTGCCCGTGCTCGATTGTGGCTCGAATCGACTTGGTAAAGGGGATCGGCGAATCGAGATGGAAGCGATAAACCGACGAATGGCTTCCCGCAACTTCACTACCCACGACCGGAGCGCCAAACAGCTCATAGGAGAAGGGCTTGCCGCCAAAATCCCATGCGCCCAGGAAGTAGTCTTCCGAACCTGTGCCCTCAATACTGGGAATTCTTTCGCCATCGATGAAAAACATGTCGTCGCCTTCGCCCCACCACGAATCCTGGTCTTGCAGCACCGACATGGTTACGCCAACATAGTGCCCACGACCCGTCGCTTCGAGCCAAACGTAGTTGCCTTCACCGTTCAGATTGGGTTTATTGTCGACGTTTGGGTCACCATTGCTCTGCCATTGGTTGGTCCAGCCATGGTTGGGCGTCTCTTGCCGATACTGCGCGTGAAAATAGAGCGTGTCGGCAGGCAGAGGGTTAGCGTACAACCGATACTCAATATTGAAATAGCAAGCGTCAACCTGCTCCATGCCTTCGTTGCTCACCGTGATCTTGGCCTTCTTCTGGAAGGGCATGGGGAAAAACGAATTCAAGGCTTTCACAGACCCGACAGCCAGAGGCAGAGATTGGTAGGTGAAATATTCTCCCAGGCCCAGACCAAAGAAGTCGCCAATAGGAGTCTCTACGCTGGGAGTCGCCTCGTTATCCCAGTACATGCGCAGCACCAGTTTTTTCAGGTGGTACTTTTCCCCGCTGGCGATCGTGAACCACACGTGCGTGATGACGCCTGGCCCGGAGTCGTCGAGGACTGTGAGCGTTTCACCGGGAGCAATTTTGCGAGCGTCGGCGTTCCCGCCGGAGCGGTCCCAACTTCCTGACCGCTTCAGCACATAGTCATGCGGTTTCGTCAGATCGGAAAGCAACCCACTCAATACCTGGGCATGGGCAGCAGGTGCAGCACAGCACAGCAACAGAAGTAATCCCAGCCTTCGCATGGAGACCTCCCTTGACCTTTTCACCAGAATGCCTGAAAGCGGCGGAATTCTATCACACACGGACGTTCGCCATAACTCCTTCTGGTCGACTCCTTGTGGCCCAGTCGTGCCACCCCACAAGGAGTGCCAGTTCTCGACTTCGCCGCGCTGCAGGTTTAAGCTGTCGTCGCGGCATTCGAATCGAGTAGGATCGTCCTATGCACTCCATAAATCGGCGAGAAGTTTCGAGTTCCGCCAATCCGCTGATGAAAGTCTTCCGGCGGTCGCTCGCTGACGGTACCACCAGGGAGGGTTGGCTGGCGGTGGAAGGTCCGTTCCTCGTTGAGGAAGCGCTGAGCGCGGCTCCCGTCGTCCAAACTCACAGCGTGCTCGTGGCCAGCGGGGCAGCGGCTAAATTCTCTGCGCTGCTCGATCGGCTGCCGGCAGAAATCGAATTGACCCAGGTGCCGGACCGATTGTTTGAGGGCATTGCACAGACGCAGTCCCCACAAGGAATCGCGGCCTTGGTGGAACTCCCCGCCTACAAATTGGAGCAAGTTGTGGCCGTGCCCAATCCCTTGTTGGTAGTGGCGTGCCGTCTTCAGGACCCCGGCAACCTGGGAACGATGATGCGCACCGCTCTGGCTTTCTCAGCTTCGGCGTTCCTGACTTTGCAGGAGACCGTGAGCCCGTTCAATCCCAAGGCGGTCCGCTCCTCGGCAGGCGCTATCTTCCGGCTGCCCCTGATTTGCGGCCTCAACCCAGAAAAGGCCCTGCCCTTCCTGAGCGTACACGTCCGGATCATTGCGGCGGACCGCAACAGCCCGGCGTCACTTTCGCAAGCAAATCTGAAGGGGCCGATCGCAATGCTCGTCGGGCGGGAAGCCAGCGGCTTGCCGGAAGAGATTGCCCGATACGCCAACCAGCGGCTGAGCATCCCCATCCGGAAGGAAGTGGATTCCGTAAACGCGGCGACAGCGGCGAGCATCTTTCTATACGAGGCCGCGCGACAGCGGGGATTTAGATATTGAATCATCGGGCCATCGGGTCATTGAGCCATTGGAAAGCCGTCCGTGGTCAGTTGTCCGTTGCGAGCGATGCGAGAAGTTCTAAGCATTAAGGCGACTGACCACGGACCAAGGACAGCCTTCAAATGGCTCGATGTCCCGATGACTCAATGACCTGTTTCCCATGAGCCTTTTCGAACCACCATCCGCCGACTTCTCCGCGACGGCCTCGCCCAGCACGGCGACGCCTTCACCCCTCGCCGATCGCATGCGGCCCGAGACCATCGAAGAATTCGTGGGCCAACTCCACATTCTGGGACCGGGAAAGGCTTTGCGGCGCCAAATCGAGCGCGACGAGTTGGGCTCGATGATCCTCTGGGGCCCTCCGGGTTCTGGCAAAACCACACTTGCCACCATCGTTGCTCGCAAAACGCGCAGTGACTTCGTGCGCTTCAGCGCCGTCCTCTCCGGCATCAAGGAGATCAAGGAGGTAATGGCGGCGTCGGAGAAATCTCGCCATTACGGCCGGCGAACGGTCCTATTCATTGACGAAATTCATCGCTTCAACAAGGCCCAGCAGGATGCGTTTCTTCCCTACGTCGAACGCGGCGACATCGTGTTGATTGGCGCGACAACGGAAAATCCCTCGTTCGAAGTGAACGCGGCTCTGCTCTCCCGCGCTAAGGTTTACATGCTGTCCGCGCTTTCGACCGACGAGGTGCAGACCCTACTCCGCCGCGCTCTTACTGACGAAAAGCGCGGCCTCGGT
>JBKQVI010000607.1:0-17184 GCA_052139985.1 Terriglobia bacterium | reverse complement strand
ACGCATCTGCGCCCCACACAGCGGGCCCGCGCCCAGATAGTGATAGCGGTTCATCAAGTCGTTCCAGAGCCGCGCCGCGGAACTCTCGGCGCCCTCGATGCGCACCAGGCGCAGCGGCTGCAAGGCCGCCAGCGACGTCGCCGGGGAAACGACTTCCGGCGGGGCGGGGGACGCGGCCCGCACTCGCCGGGGCACCGCGGGGCGGACCGCGGGCAGATGCAGCTCCCCGCGACACTCCAACTTCCGCAGCGCCACCCGGCAACTCACTTCTTTCAGCCGCCCCAAGGCGTTGCGCCAGTTCAACCACCCGCACACCCGCCGCGACAGACTCCGCCGCGACAAGCCCGGCTCCTCCTTCACCGCTTGCTGAATCCGCCCCAGCAGCCGCCCACTAAACTCTTGCCCGCAAACCCGCATAGGGGCAGATTAAAATATCCTCTCCCCGGTGTCCAGCAGAAAATGTGGGACACGATCAGCTTGGGGGAGAGGGGGGACCGCAAGGCGGTGGGTGAGGGGGGGGCGCGGCAAAAGCCTTAAAATAGCAGTTGGCGGCGCTCGCAAGCCCGCGTAGCGGGCGCTATCATTTGGCCCACGGTGAGCCAGCCGTGAGTAAGAACGTAGCAGAGGAACTGCCGAGCCCCGCAAGGGGCGACATCAGGCTATGGTGCGAACCCGGGCTGCGACATCGCGCGCTGCGCTTGCCGGACGATGGCCCAGATGCCACCCCTGCCGGGGCTGACGAATCAAGTCTCCCGTTCGCACCCCACGGCTGGCTCGCCGTGGGCTACAGGATGCCATCCGCTTCGCGGCCTTGCTGTGCCTTCCTCACCCCCTGCTTTAGCGCCTATCGGAGGGGCGAGCGCATTAACTCTTCCCACTTTTTCCTGGCGGGCTCGCACTCAGTGCAGGATTGAGATCGCCCACGACAAACCAGTAGGCAATCAAGCCGATCACTAAAACGCCTGCGGCGAGGGCGAAGCCGGGAAGGTAGGTGCCGGTGCGAGCGATCAGGAAGCCGGTGGCGACGGGGGCCAGGACGCCGCCGATATTCCCGGCAAAGTTTTCAAAACCCGTCCAGATGCCCAGCTCTTCAGGCGGCGCGCAGCACTGAATGATCGCGAAGATGTTGCCAACGGACAGTCCGACGAGCGAGGCTCCCATGAGAAAGGCGAGTGCGACCGTGGGACTTTCAACGCGGGCGGCGGGGATCAGCAGAAGACCGCAAAGGAACGCCACAGAAAGCACGGTTTTGCGCGTGCGGGTCTCGTCCCAACCCCAGTGGATGAACCAGTCGGTGATCCATCCCCCCGCTGCTTGGCACACGCCGAAAACCAAATAGGGCAACGCCGCATAGAAGCCCGCGCGAACCAGGGTCAAGTGGCGGACTGTGACCAGATAGTCGGGCAGCCAGGTCACGAGCAGATACCAATAATAATCAAAACAGAAAAAGCCGAGGCAAATCCCCAGCAGGTTGCGGTTAAAACGAATCCTTCGCACCGGCGGCGAGGCAGCAGTCACAGCGCTGCGGCGTTCCACCTGCATACGCTTGGGCGCGGCGAGAAGCCAGGGTCCTACCCAGATAATGGCCGTGAATCCGACCAAGGCGAACATGTTGCGCCAGCCGCAAAAGACGATCAGTGTCGCGATCAGCGGCGCCCCGACAGCCAACCCCAGGCGCGTGCCACTATCGAAGAATCCCGAAGGAAAGGCGCGTTCGGAGGAAGGGAAGAGCATGCTGACGATTTTGGTTCCTCCGGGAAGATAGATCGACTCGCCAATTCCCAGCAGGATGCGCAGCAGAATCAAAACCACAAGGCTGCCGGCGAACCCCGTCAGCCCGCAGGCGAGCGACCATATGGCAAAGAGCCCGGCGTAGAGCCAGCGAAGATTCCACCGGTCTACGCACCATCCCACGGGGATTTGCATCAGGGCGTATGACCAGAAAAAGGAGGAGAGTACCACTCCCTTGATTTCGGGGCCGAGGTGCAGATCGAGGGAAATGAGTGGCAGGGCGACCGAGATGGTGGCGCGGTCGAGATAGTTGATGAATGAGGCGATGAAGAGCAGACCAATCAGTACCCAGCGGCGCGAATTTGAAACTGATAAAAGACCGGAGTCGGAGGCGCGCTCGACCGGGACCGGATTGGCGGGTTGACTCATTTTCCCATCTTACTGTGCAAGGTTCCGGCAGCATATCGTAAACTACGGCAAGGTCAAGAAAAGAAAACCACCGCGGGGCACGTGCCCGGCGCCGCACCTCCGAATGATAGGCAAAGCAGTTTGGCGAGGGCTCAGAAGATCAACTTTAGCGAGAACTGAATCTGGCGGGAAGTTCCGGCGGTATGATTGATGACCCCGAAACCCGAGCCGCGCAAAATATTCACGGGCAGGCCGAAGTTGACCAGGTTAAATGCGTTGAAGAACTCTCCCCGGAACTCCAGCGTCACAGGTTCCGAACCTGCGCGGCTGCCCAACGTTGTATCCTTGATTAACGCGAAGTCAAGATCATGAAGTCCGGGGCCGCGAAAGGTATTCCTCCCCAAGGTCCCGAAGCGGCCTTGATTGGGTCCAGTCCCGCCGGGTACGTCGATGGGGATGGAAAAGAAAGTGTCATTGTCAGCTCCCCGGCCGAAGTAATCCTCACGAATCGTCCGGCTGGTGGAAAAGACCGGTCGCTCGATTTCGTCCGGACGGTCGCCACCTCCCGACCCCACGCCGGTCTGTTGAATTCCAGAGTACACGGTGAACGGCATTCCGCTGTTCAGCGTCGTGATGTTGAGCACTTGCCAGCCTGTGTTGAACCTTCTTCCCAGGGGGCGGAGGAAGCTCACCCGGTCGAGAGGCAGAACCTGGATGATGCTGGACGTGAAGGCGTGCGTAACGTCGAAGGTTGAAGGCCCCTTGTCGGCCCCCGGATTCCACGGATCTTGCGGAGCGGCCTGAATAATGGTTCCGGAAGGCTGGCCGTAACCCGCCACGACGGCGCTGGTATCGTCGATGGATTTGCTGAAAGTGTAACTTGCCTGGAAGCCCAATCCCAGATGCGGATTGTTCTTGGCCGCCGACACCTGCAGGGAATGGTAAGTGGAGTGGGAACCGGTGGTCACCAGTGTCTCCGGTCCGAAGCCGCCGGTGATCTGGCCCAGGGAGTTGAATTGGGTGTAGCGCGCGAATTGAGGCGAAGCGCCGCTGTAGCTGTTGGGGCTTGCGATGCTTTCAAGCTTCACGCCCGCGGTGCCAACGTACGCGGCGTCAAACACGACGTCCTTCCATGTGTGTTCGACGCTTGCCGTATAGCTGACGATGTAGCCGGTACGGATGTCACTCGCCATACCCGGCATGGCAAGGGGCTGAGGTTGGTGCCCTGGGGTCGAGGCAGAAAGGTCCGCCTCAAACCGGGGCATATCGAGCATCGTGTTCGGCGGGACGACGCCCGTGTTGCCGCCGGGAACGGCCACCTGTCCCGAAGTGGTGTAAACCGCGGGCAATTGAAAAGTCGTGATTGAGTCACTGAACGGCACGGCTGCGCCCGGTAATGCCGTAAGGAACGGATCGACGATGAAGGGGAAGCCGCCAGTGAGAAAGTTCATCAGGAAAAGGTTGGGAAGAATGCTGGTGATCGCGCCGCCGGCCCGCAGCACCGTGTGGCTAGCGGCTTGCCAATCCACGGCGACGCGCGGCCCCCAATTATTCCAATCCTGCGGGTACGGCGGCTGGGGATTGAGCAACTCGATTTCCTGCGCGCCGGTTTCCCACGACGTGGCTGGTTGGCCCTCTGCGTCCACAAAACGGATTGTGGATGTGCGCCGAAAGGGCTCGCCGATGCGGCTATTCACTTCATAACGCAGCCCGTAGTTGAAGGTGAAGCGCGGCGCGATCTTCCACGCGTCCTCAAAGTAGAAGTTGTACGCGGAGCGATGAATGCCGACCTCGTCAAAGTGATCTCCGACCGCCGTAAAAGACGCAGGCACCGTGGTGTTGTAAGAGAAAGGCGCACCGGTAAGGAATCCCGAAAGCGAGTCGGGAAGCGCAGCACCCGCGGCAATGTCGTGCTGTCCGCTGGCCGAAATAATATCCACAGGCGCGTATGCGGCTCCCCCACCAAACGCGTAGGTGCCATCGGGATTCACTCCGAAGGGGCTTTCGTCGCGGTTGAAACGCATCTCAGCGCCGAACTTGAACGCGTGCGTTCCGTGCGTATAAGCAAAACTCTGGCGGAATTGAAACAAGTTTCCCCTGGCGCCTGTGATGGTTCCCGCAGCGGAATTGAAGGGCTCATAAAGGCCGTCGGAAAATGTCATTGCCGGTTGAGTGTGGTTGGGGGAATTGAAGGTTGGCGTACTTCGGATGTATCCGACTGAGGTCTCGGCAGTGAAATGCGGCGAGACGGTGCGACTGTAGTGCAGCGCCGCGTTGCGCTGGTGGTCAAAGAAAAGAATGGCAAAGCTCGGATCGATGGCCGGCTGACTGGGATTGGTCAGGGGCCCGGTGACATTGTTGAGATTGAATCGCGCGAACATCTGCGCCTTGTCGGAGAGGCGGTGGTCGATGCGCACCGAGAATTGGTTCGTGTCGGTCGGTACCTTGGTAGAAGTGGCGTAGGTGCGCGCCCCAAACGCCCCTTGAAAATCGTTCGGCAAGGGGTAGCGTGCCAGAATCGGCGCCACCTGCGGATTGACTGGCACGAAAAGCGTGTCTCCGGCGAACGCGGTGGTGTCCACTCCCTGGCGCTCCGCCTGCGTGGGCACTGTAAGCACTTCTGTGGAACTCAGCACTTGGCGGAATCCTTGATACTGTCCGTAGAAGAACGTGCGATCGCGGCCCTGGTAAATTCCCGGCAGCGTCACTGGGCCGCCGAGAGCGAAGCCGAATTCATTACGCCGGAACGGTGGAATGCGGCCAGGCTGGGCTAGGGATCGCTCATCGAAGAAATTGCGCGCATCGAAGGCGGAGTTGCGCACGAATTCGAAAACCGAGCCGTGCAGCAGGTTCGTCCCCGACTTGGTAATGATGTTGGTGAAGCCCGCGGCGCCGTGGCCGATTTCTGCCGGCGTCACACCTGAAAGCGACTGGATCTCTTGCACTGCATCTACGTTGAAGTTGGAAAAGGTGGCGCCGCCGAGTTCGGGATCGGTGGTGTCCGCGCCGTCCATGGCAAACATCGCGGTCGAACCGCGTTGGCCGTTCACCGCAAATTGCTGGGTGAAATTCGCCGACCCGTTCGTGTCCGTCATGGTGCCGGCAGCCAGCAAAAGCAACTGACTGAAATCGCGTTTGTTTAGTGGTAATCCGGAAACCTGCCGGCTGGAGAGTTTCTCTCCGCCGCTTGCTTTTGTTTGCTCCGCTGCCGCTGCCGCTTGGAGAATCAATCCTCCACCGATCTCGGCAACCTGTACAGAAGAGTTTAATCGGTCCCCCGGCTGGACTTTCAATAGTTCGTGCGAAGTACTTGTCTTGTTATGCCAGCGGACACGCACCGTATATTCGCCGGCGGGCAATTCGGGAAAATGGAATGCGCCTTGCGCGCCGGTGATCGTGGATAAGGTGAGATTCGGCGAGTTTCCCTGCAGTTCGACCCGCGCCTCGGGCATAATGTCTCCCTTGGCGTCGCGCACGGTTCCCCGCCAGGAGGCCGGCGCGACCTGGGCGGCAGCGGAGAGGGTGAGCGCCGCGAAAATCGCGCTCAGACGAATGAAGAGGGAAGTGCATTTTGAGAGTCTCAAAAGATTTGAACCCTAAGGGCCCGAACGACGCAGACAGAACTTGGGATTGTCCCGCACCCAATTGACGGGGCCTGATTTAAGAACGGTACAAGATTGCTTCAGAACGCCGGACTTCGTCAAGCCGCAAACGGAACAGGGGTCTCACACATCTGCCTTGTCCCGCGCGGGGAGAGCTTCAATAGATCAATTTTAGTGAGAATTGAATCTGGCGGGAAGTCCCCGCGGTGTGATTGACCACCCCGAACCCGGAACCACGCAGGATGTTTACGGGCAGGCCGAAGGTCACCAGGTTGAAGGCGTTGAAGAACTCGCCGCGGAACTCCAGGGTTGCGGGTTCTGAATTCGCGCGGCTGCCGAAGGAGGTGTCTTTAATCACGGCCATGTCGAGGTTGGTAAATCCCGGGCCGCGGAAAGTGTTCCTTCCCAAGGTTCCGAAGCGGCCCTGGTTGGGCCCGGTGCCCCCTGCAACGTCAATGGGGATGGAAAAAAAGGTCGGATTGTCGTCGCCGCGGCCGAAGTAGTCCTCCCGAACCGTGCGGCGGGTGGAAAATTCCGGAACGGCAATCTGGTCGGGCCGGTCGCTTCCGGACGAGCCTACGCCTGTCTGCTGAATGCCGGAATACACCGAGAACGGCGAGCCGGTGGCGAGAGTAGTGATGTTCAGCACCTGCCAGCCCGAGGTGAGCTTGGTTCCGAGGGGCTGGAGGAATCTGACGCGGTCCAAAGGCAGCGCCTCGATAGCGCTCGTTGTGAACACTTGGGCCATGTCGAAGGTGGAGGGCCCCTTGTCCGCGCCGGGGTTCCACGGATCCTGGGGAAATGCCTGGATGGTGGTTCCCGAAGCTGCCCCGTAATTCACCACCACGGCGCTGGTATCGTCCAGCGATTTGCTAAGGGTATAGCTGGTTTGGAAGCCCAGTCCCAGGCGCGGAGAATTCTTCGAGGCGGAAACCTGAAGGGCGTGGTAGGTCGAGTGGGAAGGCGTCCCCAGCAGGAATTCCGGGCCGAACCCTCCCGTCACCTGGCCGGCGGAATTGAATTGCGTAAAGTGCGCGAACTCGGGCGAAGCGCCGGTGAAGCTGTTGGGACTGATCGCGCTGGCAAGATGCACACCGGCGGTAGCCACGTACGAGGCGCTGAACGCCAAGTCCTTGAGTGTCTGCTCGATGCCCGCCGTATAGTTGCCGATGTAACCGTTGCGGAAATTCGAGTCCATTCCAAACACTGACAAAAGTTGCGGCTGGTTGCCGGGGGTGAGCGCGGAGAGATCGGCCTGATAGCGCGGCACGTCGATGGGGGTATTGGGCGAAACTTGGTTCGTGCGGCCCGAAGGGAACGCCGGCTGGCCGGAGACGGTGTAGACGGAGGGTAACGGCACGGTCGTTACGGCGTTTGCAAAGGGCACGGGAACGCCCGGCAGCGCTGTCAGGGTGGGATCGACCATGAAAGGGAATCCGCCCGTCAGGAAATTGTCGTACCAGAGATTGGGGAGGATGGTGGTGATTCCGCCTCCCGCGCGCAGAACCGTGTGGTCCGCGGCCCGCCACTCCGTCGCCAGGCGCGGCCCCCACCCGCGCAGGTCCCGCCCATAAGGCGGCTGCGGATTGACCAGCAGAATCTGCCGGGCGCCCGCTTCCCAGACCGGCACGGGCTTGCCATCCGATCCCACGGTTTCAAAGTTGGACGTGCGGCGGGTGCCTTCGTGAATCTGGGTATTGAATTCGTAACGCAGACCATAGTTAAGCGTCAAACGCGGCGTGACCTTCCACGAGTCCTGAAAGTAAAAGTTATAGGCCTCGCGCCGGATATTCGCCTCGTCAAACCGGTCGCCGCGCGCCGTGAGCGCCGACGCCACCGTGGTGCTGTAGGAGAAGGGAGTGCCGGTGAGGAATCCCGCAAGGCTGTCGGGAAGCCGATCTCCTACTTGCAGATCGTGCTGCCCGCTCGCCGAGAGAATATCCGCCGGTGCGTAGGCGGGGCCGCCGCCAAAGGTATAAGTGCCGTCGGGGTTTACGCCGAAGACCGTCGTGTCGCGATTGAACCGGATTTCCGCGCCGAATTTCAGCGAATGACTTCCGCGCACGTAAAGGAAGTCTTGCCGGAGCTGAAAGAGATTTCCATAGGCGCCCGTAACGATCCCGGAAGCCGAATTGAACGGCTCATAAAGGCTGTCGGCGAAGATCATGGAGGGCTGCGTCTTGTTGGGAGAAATAAACAGCGGCGTGCTGCGGATGTAGCCCAGTGAGGTCGTGGAAGTGAAGTGCGGTGAGACGGTGCGCGTATACTTCAGCGCCTGGTTGCGCTGATGGTCGTGGAAAGCGATCGCGAAGGTCGGATCGATGACTGTCTGGTCCGGATTCGTAAGCGGACCGGTGGTGTTGTCAAGATTGAAGCGCGCGAAAAACCGGCCCTGGTCCGAAAGGCGATGGTCAAGGCGCAGGGAAAACTGATTGGTCTCCGTCGAGACCCTGGACGAAGTCGCGAAGGTCCGCGGGCCGTACGACCCTTGCGGATCGTTGGGTTCGGGGTATGCCGCCAGCATCGGCGCGACCTGCGGATTGATGGGCACGAAGAGCGTGTCCCCGGGGAATGCGGTGGTGTCCACTCCCTGGCGCTCCGCCTGCGTGGGCACCGAGAGCACTTCGGTGGCGCTCAGGACCTGGCGGAATCCCTGGTACTGTCCAAAGAAATAGGTGCGGTCGCGTCCCCGGTAAATTCCCGGCAGCGTGACCGGTCCTCCGAGGGCGAAGCCGAATTCGTTGCGCCGAAACGGGGGAATTCGCCCGGGCTCGGCCAGGGTTCGCCGATCGAAGAAGTTGCGCGCATCGAAGGCGGAGTTGCGCACGAATTCAAAAACCGAGCCGTGCAGCAGGTTGGTGCCTGACTTGGTAAGGATGTTGGTAAAGCCGGCGGCGCCGTGGCCGATTTCCGCCGGTATCACGCCCGAAAGCGACTGGATTCCCTGCACCGCGTCGATGTTGAAGTTGGAAAAGGTGGCGCCGCCCAGCTCCGGGTCGGTGGTATCGACGCCGTCCATGGCAAACATGGCGGTGGCGCCCCGCTGGCCATTCACGGCGAATTGCTGGGTGAAATTTGCCGAGCCGTTGGTGTCGGTCATGGTGCCGGCCGCCAGCAGCAGCAGTTGACTGAAGTCGCGCTTGTTCAGCGGTAACGCCGACACTTGCCGGCTGGAAAGCTGCTGCCCGCCGCTCGCTTTCGTTTGTTCTCCGGCTGCGACGGTCTGGAGAACCAGTCCTCCACCCGCCACGGCAACTTGCACGATCGAGTTCAGGCGGTCCCCCGGCTGAACTTTCAGCAACTCACGCGAGGCCGTTGTTTTGTTATGCCAGCGGATGCGGACCGCATAGTTCCCGGCAGGCACTTCGAGGAAGCGGAAGGCGCCTTGCGCGTCCGTCGTGGCCGTCAGGGTATGAGCGGACCCGTTATCGCTCAACTCGACCTGTGCCCCGCCCATCGCGTTTCCCCTGCCGTCGCGGACGACGCCTTGCCAGGAAGCGGGGACGGCCTGCGCGGAAGCGGCGACGGAAAGTGCACCAAACGCCATGAGGAGATTGATGAAGAGGCGAATGTATTTTGAAAGTCGCAAAGGATTCAAACCATCGGGGCCGGAATATTGCAAACACAATCTGGGATTGTTGCGCGCCAAGTGCCGCGGCCGGAGTTTAGAGTCCTACAACATTGCGCCCGAAGGACGGCATTCGTCAAGCACCAAGAGTGCCAGGGGGTGCGCGACCTGGAACTTGTGGCGTGGGCGTCTCGCCCGCTGGACCGTGGGCATCCTGCCCGCGCAATTGCCGGGAGCGGGACGCTCCCGCGACAGCGGGCGGGACGCCCACACTACGTCTCGTGGCATGGCCATCCTGGCCATGAGCCTACACGGGCAAGAGAAGGTGTGAAGAATTGCCATCTCCACCACTGAGGCACTGAGACACAGAGAAAAATGCCCTTTCTTTTCTAACCTCTGTGCCTCAGTGCCTCAGTGGTAAAACGGTGTTCGACGATTTCTTCACACCTTCTGGGGCATCGGCATCGTGCCCGCGCAATTGCCGGGAGCGGGACGCTCCCGTGACAGCGGGCGGGACGCCCACGCTACGCCTCGTGGCATGGCCATCCTGGCCATGAGCTTACACGGGCAAGATGCCCGTGGCACGTCCGCGGCGAAGGCACAGGGCCAGGGTCGCCTACGGATGATACAGCTCGGGGAATTCCTTCTTCAGCGCGCGCAGCTTGGGGAGGTCGTTATACACGATGTACGGATCGTCAGGGTGAAGGTTCAGGTAGTTTTGATGGTAAGGCTCGGCTAGGTAGAAATGTTCGAGCGGCACCACCTGGGTCACGATGGGGGCGGAGAAGATGTGCGCCTGATTCAGTTGACCGATGTAGGCGAGCGCCACTTGCTTCTGCAAGTCGTTGGCGTAAAAGATCGCCGAGCGGTACTGCGTTCCCACGTCGGGTCCCTGGCGGTTCAACTGCGTGGGGTCGGTGGCCACGGAAAAGAAGACGCGCAGCAACTGCGCATACGTGACCTTCGCCGGGTCATAGGTGATTTTCACGGACTCGGCATGGCCGGTGCGTCCGGTGCTGACCGTCTCGTACTCTGCCGTCCGGGAATTGCCGCCGGAAAAGCCCGAGACCACATCCTTCACGCCCTTCACGTGCTTAAAGACGGCGTCCACGCCCCAGAAGCACCCGCCCGCGAGAACCGCGGTCTCCTTGCCTTTAGCGGGCGCGGCCGGATCGGAGCCGGAGTATTTCGGAACCTGTCCGTGGACGGTGTTGCAAGCCAGAACTCCCAGCAGGAAAAACCCAGCCAGCCCGCGCACCACCGGCCGAATTCCACACTCGCGAAAAGTCGCCACGATTCCACCCCCGGCTTCGATACTGAAGTGCCCTGGATCGTTTTCAGTCTTCTTGTCCCTGAATCCTTGGATGCACGATCGGCCGGTTTGATTGCCCCTGCCGCCGTAGCCTGGAGTTGGTAGTGGCGCAGTGTGAAGTCGTAGCGGCGAGCTTACCTCCCCATACTGCGGCGCGCAGCCGCCTCGTTGAACGAACCTGTTCATTTTCTAGTTGTGTTCATTTATAATGAACTCCTGTAAAAAGTGAACTTTCGCACCTGGGCCAGGAAGCCGGGATTGTCAAAATGAAGCTCCGCCAGACCGAAACCGAAATCTTACAAGAGGCCATTGCGGCATTTCGCCGGACCACCGGGATTCACGTCCGTAGGCAGCAAGTGAAGCCCCGGCGAGGCTGGCCACAAGTGGATGCAAGACTGCGCTTTGAGTTCCCTCACGCGGAAAGGGGATTGGATGCGGAGGTGAAACGAGCGCTGGACCCTCAAACTCTAGGTCAGGCGATCGAGCAGATGAAGCGGCTTCCGGAACAAGCCCTTTTGGTAACACGGTATGTGAACCCGAACATGGCGGAGCGGCTGAAACAGATGGAAATCCCGTTCCTGGATACTTTGGGAAATGCGTACCTGAACATTCCTCCTATTTTTGTTTACGTGAAGGGTCACGCACCCCAACGATTCCCCAGGGAAAGGCCCACTCGCGCCTTTGCGCCTGCTGGTCTGAGGGTAGTGTTCGCGTTGCTATGCCGACAGGAATTGGCTGGCGCGCCCTTTCGAACCATCGCACAGACTGCCCATGTTGCGCTGGGCACAGTGGCGTGGATTTTGGGCGATCTGGAACGGCTCGGCCATCTCCTGGTCATGGGCAAGCGCGGCCGAAGGTTGATTCACAAACAACGGTTGCTCGAGCGCTGGGTGGGCGCATTTCCCAACCAGCTACGGCCAAAGCTGCTTCTGGGAAGGTATGCCGCACCCGAGCCGGAATGGTGGGAGAAAACTCATATTGCTGACTTTCACGCTTACTGGGGAGCTGAACCAGCCGCCGCGCGTCTTACCGGTTACCTGAAGCCAGAGTTGATGACCGTGTACACCCGCGACATGCCCGGGAGATTTCTGGCTGCCAACCGATTGCGCACAGACCCAACGGGGAACGTCGAAATTCTCAAAGCCTTCTGGGATACCACGTGCGACTGGACCCATCCCGAAGTCGTACACCCCTTACTTGTATACGCCGACCTCTTGGCAACAGGGGACGCTCGCAACCTAGAGGCTGCAAGGCGGATATACGATGAGCAACTTGCTGGACTTGTCCGGGAAGATTGACCCGCGGTCCTTGGCTCTCTTTGCGACCTTCAGCGACGTGGCAGCGCCGCTGGGAGTTGCGTTTTTCCTAGTGGGCGCAACCGCAAGAGACATGATCTTTGAGTTCGGCCACGGGCTGCCGAGCAAGCGTGCCACACTCGACAGAGATTTCGGCGTCCGCATCTCCAGTTGGGCTGAGTTTGAGAAATTGAAGGAATCCCTTTTGACCAGTGGGCTTTTCAAAGAAACCAATGAGGTCCAGCGATTGCTATTCCAAGATGAATTACGCGTCGATATCTTGCCCTTCGGAGGGATTGCTGGCGCCCAAGGGGAGATCCGTTGGCCACCGGATGAGGATGTAGTGATGAGCATGGTGGGATTTGAGGACGCCTACCGAGCGGCCCTTGAAGTGAGGGTGCGCGCCAGTCCACCGCTCGACATCTTGGTGGCATCTTCCCCGGGTTTGACGATCCTGAAGCTTATCTCATGGGCAGATCGCCCTCACGATCGATCACGGGACGCGATAGACTTGGCATTCATCCTGGAGCGATATCTGGACGCTGGAAACAATGAGAGACTCTTCGAAGAGCACATTGATCTTGTGGAAGTCGAGGACTTTGATTATGTCCGGGCAGGCGCCAGGTTGCTGGGACGTGATCTCGCTAAAATCGGAAAGCCAGAAACAATAAGGAGGATCAAAGAAATACTTGCAAAGGAAACAGCCGAGGAAGGACAGCATGGCCTTATTCAAGACATGATGCCAGTCGGTAGCGTGTTCGATAAGGAAAATGGAAATCGCTTCGATGAGCTACTAATTCTTTTGCGGGCACTTGTAAAAGGCATCAACGACCGATAGACCGAAGTTGCAACCACCACTGAGGCACTGAGACACAGAGAAAAATGCCCTTTCTTTTCTAACCTCTGTGCCTCAGTGCCTCCGTGGTGAAACGGTGTGCGACGATTTCTTCACACCTTCGGACGCCCGTGGCACAAAAGCTTCGCGTGCCACGAAGAAGTCTGGAAGTAGTAATACAGAGAAAAATGGCCTTTCTGTTCTAGCCTCTGCGCCTCAGTGCCTCAGTGGTGAAACAGCGTTCGACGATTTCTTCACACCGTCAGATGCCCGTGCCACAACTCCCGCGCCGCTTCCGCTCTTCTGACGTTATGTCGGGTATCCCCGCAATCTGGCTATTGTATTCGGCGGCAGCTTGACTTATAGTTGCGCCGCAATTCCGTCGAGGCAAGGCCCTCAGCAGATCTTCCCTCGTATCTGAGCGGCGGCCTTGGCAGACCAGGCGGCGGGGGGCCGTCGCGCCAGCCCCGTTGCAGCGATGCGATCCGCTCACAGTCACACCCTTCAGGAGGTCTCGCGATGTTTACTTCGTCTCAATCATTCACCCGAAATCTTCGTATGTTCGGCTTGATCGTTATTGCCGGAGTTGTAGTGATAAGCTGCGGGCCCACCGCCAACCAGCCTGCCGTTCAGACCAGTCCCTATGACCGCGCGAAAGACGCCTTCAAGAGCGGACAGCTCGACAAAGCGCTGGACCTGACGGACAAGCTGGCCACGGCGACGCCTGCTGTAGATACCACGGACCGCGCGCGGGTGCTGCGCGCCGTGATTTATGCCGGCGAACTCAAAGGCACCAAAGAGTTGGCCGAAGCCTACGGTAAAGGATCGGAGAAGGCCAAGAATCCGCGCTTCGAGTCCGAGTATCGCCGATTGCAGCACGACAATCAGCAGGCGGCTGCCAAGGCAACGCTGAATCTGGCCGAAACGGCGCACCAGATTGCTCCGGACGGCGTAATCGTCAAACAACTGACTCTTGAGGTAAGTTACCCCGTTACCGAAGGGCCGACGGAAATAAAGGATCTGGCGCGGGTCGAACAAGGCGCTTGGATTGAGTCCGACCAACAAGAGAGCGCGTCGGCGGATTCCGTGCGCAAAGGCGTCGATGAAGCGCTTGCCGATGTGGTTTCCGGCGACCGGGCAAAAGCTCGGCAAGCCCTTGCGAACGGTTCCACAAGTTTGGACGGCGCGGCTTTTGCCATTTTCCTCTCTAAGGAACTTGCGGATGGCGCCGTCATCTTCGACCGCCATCACAGCCGCGATCCCCAGAAACTGATCACCATTTGCGACGAGGGCGACGAGACCTTGAAAGCGGCTCTGGCCGGCTTGAAAGACACCCCCAATAAAGACGAGGCTGCGGAAGTCAAGAAGCTTCAGGATAAGTTCAAGACCATCCGGAAAGATAAGTAGCGTCCGCTCCTTCTCTGGCGTGAGGGCCGTCCGAGTGAGGGCGGCCCTCCGCTTTCCCCCCACGGTTAAGGAGTGGTGTGCCTGTAAGGAGAACAGGCTGCTGGCACATCGGAGCGAGCCGAGCTCTGCGATTCGCGCCATCTCATCGTACCCGAACCGCAGGCTGCGCCCTGCCTCAGCCTGCCGGGGCGTTCACGAGAACGTCTCCGGTTTCCTGGCTGCGAGAGCTTGATTCGAACAAGCATCGCCAGATTCAGAATCTGGAGTCCTACCAGTTGAACGATCTCGCATTGGCTCTGGCCCCTGGAATCGAACCAAGATTAGCTGAGTCAAAGTCAGCCGTCCTACCTTTAGACGAGGCCAGAGTTTGCAGCTCACAGTAAGAACCGATTGGATTTCGACTGTTAACTGTCGACTCTCAACTGTGAACTTTCTTGAGGGTTGGTCCCCGGTTCCCGAGTCGAACGGGATTCTATGGCTTTTCAGACCATCGCAACGACCGCGCTTGCTCACCGGGGACAATCAGGTGCCAGGTGCCAGGTTTCAGGTGTCAGAGGGATGCTTCTCAGTATCCTGACACCTGATACCTGACACCTTTTATTCCAGCTCGACGTTCCACTATCGGAACCTTGAGCCGCAGCTTCCGGCTGAGATGGTTCCTCAGCTTGATGACGCGTGGCATCCCCATCTCGAAAGACGGCGAGCGGAGGATGCGCTTCGCATCTTCAGCGACCACCACGGCGCGGTCCTGCCATTGCAAATTGATAGCCCTCTGCCAGGAGACAAAGGCCACCGGGAAACCCAGAGTGTCGAGAACCAGAGTGTCAGACATAAAACCTCTTCGTGCTTGGGAGGAGCGCCGGGACTTCAACCCGGATTCACCGCTTAGAAGGCGGGCGCCCTATGCGATTGGACGACGCTGCCTCAGTCTTTGAATGGATCGAACTCGTTCTTCCCAGCCATCGCAACCCCGAGCGGCTTGAGCGTGTGAAGCACTCGCACTGACGCGGAGTGCTCAGCCAGGACTTCCGGCAATCGCTTATAGCAGTGCGGCGACTCGTCAACGCCACCGCCGCGCAGTTCAACCCTGGCTTCATCCACCCAGGTGTCCATCATTTCCTGGGTGACCTTCGGCTGGCGCTTCCACTCACCGGTTGCCTTGTCCCGCTTGCCCTTGGCCTCCATCCGGCCCATGACACGACCGGCACGGTGGACCGTTGAGTAGAGAGACAGTGAAGCAGAGTCGTTCTCGACGCCTTCAAGAATCACGGAGTTTTCGCCCATCGTGCCGCCGACAAATCCGCGCTGACCAGGAAATGCCGGCGTTGCACCTTTGCGAACTACCCAGAGCGACTTTCCGCCGTGCGTCTCCTGCCACGCAAAATTGTGGTGGTTGTGGACGGAGTCGAGTGCCTTGGCTCCAAGAATCTTCATCACGCGATCGCATACCCAATCGCGGCCAGCATAGGCATACCGGCCAGCCAGCTTCATGGCGGCGATATAGTCCTGGCCTTCCTGGGTTCGAGCATCAAGCGCCACGGGCGCCGAGTCCATATCGTCCTTCGCGCCGGCTCGATTCAGAAACCGCGTGGCGATCTTGTGGCCAAAACCACGTGAGCCAAAATGAACCCCAACCCAAATTCGCTCCTGCTCATCCTGGAGAATGTCCACGTAGTGGTTCCCACTTCCAACGGTACCAAGCTGGGCACGAGCCATATCCCGTAGCGAGGTGAGTTTCCATGCCGCGGTGTTGGCCCCTTGAGTAATCTGCCAGGCGTCGTCGTCCTCGAAAAGTTCGTGGTCAACGTCCTCGCGGCTTTTGCGCCCGATACCGAAGCTCACCGTGGACCAGACATCGTCCATAATGCGGGCGATGTTGGCACGCACGTCCCGCGCGTCGGGATCCGTCAACACGGCCTTGTTGCCGCAGCCGATGTCATAGCCGACACCCGAGGGGCTGATCAGGTGCTCGTGTGCGATGACGCCGCCGATCGGAACACCGTAGCCCTTGTGATGATCGGCCATCATCGCGGCCTGCCCGAAGATCCAGTAGCAGGTGCGGATTTGCTTCAAGGCGCCTTCGTCAACCTGGGTTCCCCACACCGGAATGTTGTCGATGATTTGCATAGCGCTCCTTTGGTAGCCTGTGCGGGAGTCGAACCCGCTTCGACTGATTGAAAATCAGCCATCCTACCGATAGACGAACAGGCCATACAACTTGGCGGTCTGTACGGGATTTGAACCCGTGATCTGTTCCGTGACAGGGAACCGAGGACGACCTGACTCCTCTAACAGACCGTACCCTCGGCGGAAGTCGAATCCGCGTCTCCTGACTGAGAATCAGGAATCCTGCCGCTAGACGACGAGGGCAAATTTGGTAGCGGGCACGGGAGTCGAACCCGTTATCTTCGAGCTTATGAGGCTCGCGTGGTTGTCCGTTCCACTCGCCCGCAATAATCTGGTCGGGAAGCAGGGACTCGAACCCTGGTTGTCGCGTACCCGAAACGCGCGCCTTTGCCACTAGGCCACTTCCCGCAAAGCTGGTCGGGATGGGAGGATTTGAACCTCCACCGCCCTGCTCCCAAAGCAGGTGGGCTCCCATTACCGTACATCCCGAAGATCTGGAGCGGCTGGCCGGAATCGAACCGGTCGTCGAGAGTTTGGAAGACTCCTACTCTGCCATTGAGCTACAGCCGCGAAATCTGGAGCGGTCAGCGGGAGTCGAACCCGCGCCCCGACACTGGCAATGTCGGATTCTGCCACTGAACCATGACCGCCCAATCTGGTGGACGCGGGGGAAGTCGAATCCCCACTTCCGGTTTGCAGGACCGGAGTGCTCCCGTTATCACTACGCGCCCAAACTTGGTGCCCAGTCCGGCTTGGGATTCCGGGACCTCTGGTTTGTAGGACCAGCGCTCATAACCCATCTGAGCTAACCGGGCAAATCTTGGTGGGAGCGGAGGAACTTGAATCCTCAACTCGCCGGGTAAGGGCCGGGTATGTTGCCACTAACACCTCGCTCCCAC
>JBKQVI010000606.1:0-24488 GCA_052139985.1 Terriglobia bacterium | reverse complement strand
TTTACTCACACGCCGGGGATCGGGCACAACTTGCTGCATCGGAAGCCATCGAGAAGAGGTTGGAGGCGGTTCAGGAGGAGGTCCAGAAGCGCTTATCTGTGACCCCAACTGTGACTCAACAACAAGGTATATCCGCAACCTATTGAAAATATTGCATGGGCCTGTAGCTCAGACGGATAGAGCAACGGTTTCCTAAACCGTGGGTCGGGGGTTCGAATCCCTCCAGGCCTACCATTCTTTTCAAGGAGTTATAACGAACCCTCGATTTCCGGCTACTTTTTCCGGCTACTTTAAGAGACAGCCGGCTTTTGCTTGAGTTTAGACTCCGCTGTCTTGAGCGGCTGCCAAACCGCGTCCGAAGCCGCTAACTGAGCCTGGTCTCCTGCGTGCGAATAGATGAGGTTCGTCCGGTCGTGCGCGTGTCCCAGTCGGTCCATGCGAGTTTTCATATCCACCCCTTCGTTCAGCATCAGCGAGTTGTTGAAGTGCCGCAGGGCGTGCCAGTGGAGTTCCGGAATGCCGTGTGTACGTGCGAGCGGTTTGATGTGCTCTGCCATCAGCCAGCCAAGGTCAACGGGCCTGCCACGTTTACCAGGAAGCACCCATGTATTGGGCTGGGCATCCGGAAAGTTCCTTTCTTTGTACTCTCGCAGTACCTGCATCTGTTCGTCGGTAAGCACAACCTTCCGGTAACCTTTCTTGGTTTTGGGTGAGGTGCTATTCCCTTCCCAGACCGATTCCCGGATATAGACGGTATCGTGCTCCCAGACGATGGACTCCCAGCGTAGTCCGCGAAGCTCCCCACTTCTGGTCCCCAACCAGACTGCCAGTTGCCATGCCATCTTGTGAATTGGCGCCTTCAGGCCATTCTGGATGGCGACAACTTGCTCAGCAGTGGGCATGATATAGGGCTTCTCGGGACCTTCGGCGGGTAATTTGACAAATCGGGCGGGGTTGTATGTTAGCCCATGGCCAAGGCGGATGGCTGACGAGAATACGCTCGACAGGTAAGTGCGGTACTTCGCTGCTGTATTTCTGTTGAGGTTGAGGCTGTCGAGGTATTTCTGGATTTCCGCCGTGCCCAGACCATCAAGCATCCGAGCGCCAAACCGCGGGAGCCATATCTGCTTCATCACCCATTTCATATCACGCGCCGTACTGGGTTTCTTATCTTTCAGTTCGTGGTTTATTTCCTCCTTTTCCTCATCGTAGAAGTGCTCACGCCAGAAGCTCGCTAACGTGCGCGAGTTTCCAGCGACTTCCCGATGGTCGTTCAGTTTCTTCATCCATTCGCGTCGGAGTTTCTGTGCTTCGCTCTTTGTGAGCTCTTTCTCCCGCCCCAGGCAGTGCGAGGGGCGATGATTGCCTTCTGTCCACTGCACGTACCAGCTTCCGTCTTTAATGCGGAGGCTGCCTTGCCTATCCCGGCGTCGAGTCATTTTCACTCCTCCTCGAATCGCCGAGTCCAACTTGGGAACTTTATAGCTTTCCTGCCTTGGTAGCAAGTCAGCAACAATCCGACTGTCGAAACGGATATCGGTGGGCGTAAGGCGTATATGCGGGATGTACTGATAGTGAGTCGGCTTGAGTCTCCGGTAAATATAACTAAGGCTGGACTTGAGGAGTGCCTTTAGTTCAATGACGGTGAGCAGTTCTATTTGTTGCAAGTGCCATGGTCACCCCGCGACGATTCGGCGCTTCCGTCTTGCGCCTGGCCGTCGCCACCGTTAGGCTCGCCCCCGTGGTGTTGCCAGCCGACAGAATGCTGACCACGGGGTTGAGGCATCATGAGCAGCACACGTAAATCGTTTGTGCGCCGCTTCGCCCACTGCCTTCGTGGGCTAGCAAGCCCGCTGCTTACACGGGCAATCGGACCCCGAGGTTCATGTCCCGGGGCATTGCCCCTCCAGCCGGCCGGAGCCGGCCAGAGGGACAACCGAGCTTCCATCAGTACAGCCTTCTGTCGGCAAATGACTGTTGGGCTTCTTCTAGAGATTTGACACAGCCTTCGGGTAATATCACTTCACGACCAGGGAAAGAGTCCCAGTAAACGTCCCAAGGAGAAATGTCAAATAGATTTTGTTCATCATCTATCCAGACCGTCGCATGCGTTGGGGAATCCACGTATTGCACCTTGGCTGTGACAGTCCCTCCTCTGAACCACCCTGAGTATCCGCCAGCCTCACAATATTGACTTGGCATCCAGACCAGGATATGCACGTCCTTCACGGTTGGAGTGAAGTAAAAGGGGAAAGGCTTTTCAAACACATCGGCCTTTTCCAGCAGCTTCTGGACCGTCTCTTTACAGAGCTCATCGTAGATGGGCCGGTCCTTCTCATTAGGGCTTTGCAGATATCTGCGTGCAGCATTCAAGGCTGCACTAGCAGGATATGTGGTGATGTTCATTCGTTGTCCCCTCCTTGGGAGCATCTTTCATTTTTCAGGGGCTCCAACAGCCCTAACTGAGTCCATTGCTTCGTGGACGTCCCAGTCGGCTTCGATGTAGTACCCTTCCGTTTCGTTAACATGCGCCTTATGCCCCCGGCCAGCCCGAGGAGTGCGAGTGGACCAGCCGGGGGCATGACTTGACTACACTACGTGGTCGTCTGTATCAACCACTTCTGGAGCATCGACGGCCAGCGCTTCGGGAGGAAGGCTGGTAACGTCTGCGATGCACATCTGAGGCAAGAGGGTGATGTTATACCCGTCTGTCTTCAGCCAACGCCAGACGGAAGTCACCTGCTTGGTGAGTTCCTTCCATCTGGGGTCGGTAGATACCCACTTACTCATTCTCCTTAATGCCGGCCTTGTGGTTGCGCGGGCAATCAGTTTCCAGCATACAGGGTCGCGTTGTATGCTCACGCAATAGCAAGAGCACGTCTCGTTATACATACGACGGGAGCGAATCGACCGCTCCCTGCCGCGTCTGTCTGTAAACTCAGGTTTCACCAAGGCGGTTGCAGCTCCTGGGTTTCAGGCGTGACATCGGCCCGGGACATGTCAGACGAGGGGGGAGGGGGATATATACCCTCCGAATCGCCTGCAACACTGCAACACTCGGCCAACGACTCAGGGGTCGGAAGGACCACCGAATCGTCGGGCAATGGGTCGCCTACAACCAACCGGAACGGCTGTCCTCGTTTGGTTTCGCGATTCACCAAGTAGCCTTCCTCCAAACAGGCGTTGACGCGGCGAGACACGGATGAGGGATTCAGGCGAAGGATGGTTGCGACGTCCCTAAGGGACGCCCCGCCCAGTGCCTTACCCGGGCTCCCTACCTGCCTCTTTCTCCGCTCCTGCTGGAGTTTCGCGACCGCCTGTACAGTTTCCCGCATGGTGTCGGTAACCGTCATCTGCACACCCCGTGACACAATAGGCGCCACCAGGTCCCAGACGGCTTTATAATCCTCGACCGTAGCAATAATCCTGCAGCGATTGTCTTGCTTTCGGCTTGCCTGGTGAAGAATCGCGTGCGACATAATCAGGTAGAGGATGGCCTTGAAATCACGCCGCAGGCGGGGAGCAACAGGGGGAGTCATTTCAGCCAAGCGCTTGGCATATGGGATTACAACTTTGTGATTGCTTCCCGCAAGCCACTCTTGGAAGGCGAGAAACTTCCTGATTTCTTCCTCGCAATCGCCCCAGTTGTCCGTGTTGATGTTTTCCGCCGTTGCCAAGAGCACTCGGGTGGTTTGATTCGGAGTGTCGTCGACCTCGACGGAGAAGTATCGGGTTTCGTTTTCAGGGTGGAGACTGTTCTCTGTTGTGGTCGTAATAAGCCCGGTCGGGCCTTCCCGCTCGATATGCTTTGGCTTAATCCCGACCTCGGTCACCTCCACAGTGTCATAAGAGATGCGGCCTTCACTCAGCAGTGAGCGCATTAGGTAGCTAGCCCACTGTGACTGCAGGCCCGGAGCTTCGTAAATCACCAAAAAACGGTGCTTTATAGGCTCCTCTGAATACGCGAGCGCTTTGTCCGACATCGCGGTTAAAACGTAGTAGGCGCTGTGCGGGAAAAAGCGGAGAACCTGCTCAACGAGATAGGATTTGCCGCCACTCGAAACGCCTTTCACTGCTATTGACACCGGACGGTCGAGAAATCGGCTGGTCAGTGCTAGGTATAGCAGTTTTGCGGCCCCTCCTTCGCCAATTACCGAACTCCGGCCCAAAGCTTCCTCGAACCGCTTGAGAATGTTCGGTAGCTTGGCTATCGTTTCCACCCAAGGAGCCGCCAAAAGCACGGTACCCTGCGAAGGTCCTCCGTGATTAGTCATTTTCCACCCCGTTGTAAGGAGTTGGAAAACCTTGAGGCGCAGTTGTTGCTTCTGCTGGGTTCGCAAGCCTCAGACTGTTTTGAATGAGCGGATTATCGAGGAAAGGAAGGTGAGGGAAATCACACTTCAAGGACTGGTCTCGCATGAGGGTAAACGACGACACAAGGGTCTCCTAACTTCAACTTCGACCCTCTAAACCTTCTGTGCCCCGTAAGGTCTGTTGGGACACATCAGTGGAAATCCACTGCGGTTAGCTGGAGGTTCCTGCTTAGCTCAAACCCCCATATCGTCTTCTACTACATCACACAAGACAGGCCTGCAAGTGCGGCAAATTGCGGCAGGCAAAATCTCTACAGCACGTTTAATTCCAACCTGGACATGATTTATCACGCGGTCCTTGTGCCGGTATATAGTTAAAAGTAAAAGATTACTGGTCATCCGGTCAGAAGCTAACAACCAACGGGAGAGTCCAACCACTTTAGGTTTCTATAATTCGTATCCCAAATATTGAATTCTGCACCTCCCTTTAGGCCCGTATCTGACAAAACGTACGGTAGGGGGTTATAGTCGTTGCAAAGTTTGCAGTAGCGCACACTATCCCAACAACTTCCGCCCTCATGCTTAGTAGGTCATGTGCCCGGGAGGAATACTGCGAAAACGAAGGCTGTCTCAAAACCAGCCAGGTGTGACCAATCAAGAAATCCATACTGGTCCCTATTCAGCCAAGGCGAATATAGCTTGGCAAAGAGCCTTCACACGCCACCGCCGAATTAGTCGCTAAGCCATTTAGAATCAGTTTAATCGCTGGTTTCTCTATACTAACCAGGCAAGAGGGCAATAGGCGAGTCCGCCCACCCCCACAAACACCATAAAGGCCAAAAGTTGCGCCACATGCGGTCTGCGGGTCCTTCGGACTTAATCCCAACACACCCGGAGACGCAGCGCGCGCAAGGAGAGGAGTATGAGCAATGGAATCGTAACCGAAGAAGTTTGGAGGGCAGTGCCAATCGACGGGTTGAAGGACCACTATGACGTATCGACCCTAGGTCGAGTACGTAGGTCGGCCGGCGGTAAGGGAGCGCGTGCAGGCCGAATCATCAATCCAGGGATAACCGCTGGAGGGTACTGTTTAGTTGACCTTTGCACCGGCGGAGTTGAGAAGTGCTTTTATTTACATAGACTTGTAGCGGTGACGTTTATTGCTAATCCCCTAGGCAAGCCTGAGGTCAATCATCTGTCCGCGGAAAAGACGGACAACTCCGTGATGAATCTGGATTGGGCGACAAAGCGAGAGAACGCAGCACATGCAGCCGGCATGGGATTGATTCTTCACGGTGAGCAGGTACACACAGCGAAGCTAACGTCCGAGCGGGTGGCCCAAATCCACACCGAGATTGCGGGTGTGAAGGGCCACAAACGGGCCGACAAGGTACGTGAGCTGGCGGCACGCTTCGGCGTCAGCTGTTCAACTATCCGCAGCGTCGCCAGCGGTCGGTCCTGGAAGCACTGCCTTCCCAAAGAGCGACATGAGGCCTCGAAAACCACCGTTGGGCAGCGTGAGCCATCGGGAGCGGTTGGTGGCCAAGTTGGTGCCCCCATCGTATTCCTGGGAGCTGGGCAGATTGCCGAGGCAATCTCAGCTCAAGAGTGCCGGTTCAGAGCAGCGGAACTGAATTGTTGAACGAAGTTGGTCTCCGACCAGGAAAGCGAAAGTGGCAATCAGGTCGCGGGCTAAGTACGGGCGACATGATTAACGGAGGCGACAGGCAAGAACATCTATACTACCGTTAAAAGAGGGTTGCCGGAGCGCCGGGAGCCCTGAAACTGGTGCAGAAGTACCAGTAGTAATGTAGGGCGCTACCTGGGGCGCAGGTATCCACGGCGATGAACGACTTCGCCCCCACTTCAGCAGAATACTACGATGGTGGGACCCGTTTGGGGGCGATGGCAAGCTGCAAAGCTTGTCTCAATGGTGCCTCCTCGTCCAGCTGGTCTCTGCCAATGGGGCTTCTTCCAGCGATGGCCCAAGGGTCACTATGCCACCATCACCTTTGACTTGGGCTAATTTGGCGACATCGCTGACCGCCTGACGTCACCTTGAAACTCCGGCGGGCAATATCTTGACACCCCTTCTGATTGCCTTCCGCGTCCGAGCTTCATTTGACACCACACGCACCGGCACGCAGCTCACCATAAGTTCTACGTCCGCCGCGAAGAAAGAGGGTCTTTTTCGCCAGTTACGAGGGGGGTAAATGCACATTGCGTTGCCGTTGCCCTTGCGGAACTCAATATAACTCCCGAAGGAGTAACAATTCTCGCTTTTGTACCAGTTGTCCGAAAAGACATCTACAATCAGCTTAATTGTCCCGCTCGAATCGACGTACGAGTTTCCCTCTTTGAAATGGAAACCGAATGTCGCTGCCACTTGGTCCGCGCAACCACGTGCGCCAGCCTTTGACTCATAGTAACGGGGAAAGTGGTCAAAATAACGGGGAAAGTTGACTAAGTCCCAACGGGGGATGTGGAGGGAGGTTGTCGGACCTGCCAGAGTGTCGCCGATGGTGATTTGAATGCGGTCTTTGAGGAAAGATATTAAATCTCGTAAGGGTTTTCTAAGAAGACGGGTCAACTCCCGTAAGGGTTTCTTAAGAAGACAGGTCAACTCTTGAAGTTGATACTCTAGTGTGAAGTAACTACAAGGGTAGTCATAGTCGTCGAATTGAGGTTCTGCTGGCGGTTTGCCCCTGGCGATTAACCACTTATCCCGTGCCATTTGACCTTCATTGAACTCCCTAGCGGATACCTAACCTGGGTGCCCTGTCAATTACCCACTCAAGCCTTCCAAGGCAGTACTGATATACATCTTCCCAGCGTTTGTGACAAGAGAGATTCAGCAGCGTCAGCTTCGATGTTACCACTGACCAGCGCTTTGACTTTCCATTAGGCTATGTGGTCGTCACCGTTCTTTCGGAGTATCTTACCAGAGTTGGAACGTGATGCCGCCAGCCCAGAATAGGACATTGATGGGAATGGTCATCGAGCCAAAACCCGGGACATACGCGTTGGTCCTCTCCTGTTCGGCCGATTTCGATACTCAAATTGGGCGCCTGGGAACATTGCGGCTGCAGCCCGGCTATTACGTGTATCTCGGGAGCGCGTTGGGGCCTGGCGGCCTGCGTGCCCGGATTGCCCACCACCAGAAACCGTCCCTCCGCCCGCATTGGCACATCGACTACCTGCGAGCACACACCCAGATTCATTGTATTTGGTTTAGCTACGGCGCGCGGCGACGTGAGCACCAATGGGCGCGCGTGGCAGAGGCGATGAATGGCGCGGAAATTCCTCTCCTGGGGTTTGGCGCCTCAGACTGCGATTGTCGGTCGCACCTTTACTTCTTCAAGCGCTGCCCACCACGGATTAGCTTCCTGCGGGGCCTGGAATCCTTGGTCAAGCGACACCCTCCGGTGGAGGAAATCTAGCCTGGCAAGTGGAGTCGTGTGCTTCCGGGCGGACATTCCCGAAGCGAATGGGGCTCTTGGGGAGTGATATTGTTTCGACTGAAACCAGGGACCCGAGGGGTTAAGAGGGAACCTACCGTATGCCCAGGTCCATCTCGTGGCGAATTCTCATCCACGCGATGTCAACTCGGGGGTCGGCTTTCTCCGCGCACTTGAGGGCTTGAGCTTTGTCAGAGGCTTGCCCTTCCCAGACAAGGAACTCGTGTTGCCCTGGCCGGCGTTCGGCTGGCGGGCCGGAAACAGCTTCAATATTACCGCTGACGATTTCAATCACTTTCCAGTTGGCCATGGTGTTGTCAATGTTCCCTGCGGTGTATTTTAGCAGAGTCGGAAACGGAACCCGACCGTTCCTAGATAATCCGCTTGAGCCTCTGGAATTGTACGGGAGGATGCCCACGGTCGAACACTCCAAGCCTCCGGGCGAAGTCAGAGCGCGATGGGCGAGTCCTGAAAAAGAACAGGTGCGACCCGCACAGGCAGTCCGACGACCCGAATCCGGCCATGGGGACGGACGCATTCCGCTGCAAGCCGAGGCAATGTGCCCACGGGTGCTCCCATGAAGTGCGGTCGTAGCAGTACCAGACCTCTTCGGGAGTGACGCGCGCCTCCAAATAATCAATGTGCCAATGGGGGTGGGCGCTCGGCCCCAGATGGTGCGCGAGTCTGGCGGGGAGGCCCCCAGGGCCTTGGGCGCTGCCCACGTATACGTAGAAGCCTGGCTGAACTTGCAGGCTGCCAAGCTTGCCTACGGGGACCGGCGCAGCCTTGCTCGCTGCGAGCACGAGGGCGTATGTTCCCGGCTGGTGATTCATCATCATGGGTTGCATAACGTTGATTTGTGAGCGTTGGGCAAGTATTGGAAAAGGCCCACGTTCTATCAGAGTACCTTTGAACATGATTTCGCCGACACGTGGCGACCACTACCACGCGTCATTCTTTAGAAAATCGGCCATACGCCAAAGGTAGAGCGCAGCGGTTGTCCTGAACGGCATCCAACGCAAACCGACACGGTGCAAGTGAGCCGGGGCCGGTAAACTTCGCTTCTTATACGCAATCTGATACCCGCGACGCACCCCAAGGTCTTCGATGGGCAACACGTCTTGTCTGCCAAGATTGAAAATGAGCAACATTTGAGCTGTCCACCGACCAATACCCTTTATCATTGTGAGTCTTTGGACGAGGTCATCATCGGTTAGGCAATCACACGAATCCAGTGATGGGACTACCCCCTCAATTACTTTCTCTGCTAGGCCCTTGATATAGGCGGCCTTTGCCCGCGAAAGCCCGGCCGTTCGCAGCTTTTCAATGTCTGTGCCGGCGACTGCGTGCGGACTCGGAAAGACCGTCACCCCATAAAGCGCTTGAAACCGTTTTAGTATTGTCGAAGCGGCGTCACCGCTTAGTTGTTGGTGGATTATCGCGTGAACGAGCGATTCGAACGGCGGGACTCGTCGAGGCTGCAGTTTGACTGGTCCTATCCTTTGAATGACGTCAGCCATCACCTTGTCGTCCTTCAAATGGTCGAGGGCACGCTTGGTCATCCAGTAATAATCTCACATTACCTGAAGAAGCGGAACGCTTGACGGGTTGGCAAACACTAATTTGAGGCGGGGACTTGCTGCCTTCTGAAGAACCGCCGAAACTGACATGAAAGACAGGGAACCTGTGGAGACATCTACCTGCCAAAGTTGTGGCAGAATCCAAGCCGAGGAAGTGGTACACTCACCGCAATCCTTAATCGGATTCTCGGACAGATGTCCAAGTTTATGCCAGGCAAACTCGCGGGGCGTAGGCCCACCACCTTTTCAAAGTTTGCTTCAGGAGCCAAATGTCGAGCCCAGATGCAAGAGTAACCGTAACTGTTTATCAAGATGGTGAAAACGAGCCTACTGGCCTAAATGAGGTCATTGCAGCCTGGAATGAAGAATGGAAAAAGAAGTATGGTGATAGTGCAGTACTAGAGTTTGCGCAGATTGTTTCGAATCTGAAGTTGGGGAGTATTCAGCGCGAACTACCAGATTTCCTCAAACAAATCTCGAGTATCCGGAATCCCGACATATACTTCGTCGCCGAAGCCATTGGTATTCAGTCTGCTCGTGCGGCTACCAGAGCGCTTGAACTGGGTGGGATAGAAATCACAACTCATTCCCCTGACGGCTCAAATATTGACAAGCGATACCCCTTTCTGTGGGCAGCCCGCAAAGCAGGCGTTAATGCTTTCGTCGCAACTCCTTACTCAAAGAAAAGACCAGGAGGGCAAGTTAACCGTCTCCCGAACCGGCACTGTCATCGCAACCTTGAGTTTCTTGGCGAATGGAAGCCACAGGACAAGAAATGCGGGGCCGTTCGCCAAATTCTACCTATCCGAGAACTTCAAGATGGTGATGCCGCTCCGGGTATCTCAGAATTGTTGATTGAGTGGAAAGATATTGGGGCCTTCTTCGCTCACTGCACGGCTGCGATGCTTTTGAGTAGTGACAAACAGGAAGTGGGTCAGAAATTGCAGCAGGCTTTCCACGCTCGCCTCCATAAGCTTGCAACCGCATGTATGAACGTGACTACTCTCGTCGAAGCGTCGTCTCTGCTCAAACTAAACAATCGTTGGATTCAGGTCTATAACACTCGGCCAGATTCAGGCCATTGGGAGAGGGGCGAAGGGCAATTTGACTCGATAGATGGGCGACTTATGTTCACTCTTGACGAAATCTCATTCCTAAAAGGGAAGGACAACATCCCACGCCTTGAATTTTGGCTCCCTCAGCTTTCATCGGGGCATCCGTGGATAAAAGAACAAGAAAACCGGAACTTCAAAAGCAAGAGGCTGAAGAATATACTCGTGGTTCTTAAGGAGGAATGTCCTACTAAGTTCGCGGACGAGCTAACATCGGATGATTGGAAGCTTCTCCAGGCACATCCTGAGCTTGTATTAGAGCGCCTCGATTGGAAGGAGGGCGTCTATCGTGTTTCGGCCCTGGTGCCTGCAAATAAAAGAGCCGACGTTGCAAGAGTCGGGCTGAAGAATCCTGCAAAATCTACACTAGGGCAAATCGAAGATTTGCTTGCGACTCCGGGTCTATACTTTAGTACTCATCGCGCTTACAAACAGCACTGGCGGAGGGACCTCCTAGCCTTAGCCGAAGCATTGCCTGGGTCAGCCATTCTGCTGGTACCACGAATCCCGGAAGGTCTGGTAGCCAGTTTACGTAAAGAGATTAGGTGCGAGCTATTGTCAGCGGACCAGTGTTCCAAAATTCACTTAATGATGCTGCGCCAGATTCACCGCGTATACGGAGGCCAAGGCGAACCAGAGGATGAGTAGGTCATTATGCCAGGACAAGGTCCAACTACAAGAGCGATTGCGGACAAACTATCAGCGAGAGGATGGAAAGTTGTTTATACCTGTATCCCCAATACGGCGCACGTGAAGGTCGTGCCGATTCCCACGACGAAGGGAAGCGCGAAGCAACATTACCATGACATAGTTGCATACAAGGATGGGGCTACTAAACTCGTCGAAGTTGAAATGCGGCTTACAGATGCGGTGGCAAGAGATATTTCAACACGCTTTTTGGAGAGCGTTCAATATTTGAACAATCTAGACAATTGGCTGACTTGGCGTAGGCACGTGATGAGAGTGACAGGCATCGAACTCCCCCCGAATTTCACCCCCGAATGTGACTTGGTTGTTTGTGCCAGCATCCCGAGCGGTCAAATGGAGTCGGTAGCCTATCTTCGCTGTCATGGAATCAGAGCATTGGGAGCTGAGGATTATCAAGGGTGAACCCCTTCAGTTGTGATTTAATCATAAGACTGATTCGCCCAAGGCTCGCTTGCGCAATTTGCCTCTCACGTGAGCCCTCGGGACTCAGAAGGGCGGCCGCACGCAAGAAGAGCCGCATCTGGTCTCTTTGGGCAGGGTCCAGTTTGCCCCATATTTCAGTTGCCCCCCTGGCATTCTGACGGGAAAGCAAATCAGAAAATTGTGCTGCTGCTCCAACAAGGGCATGTTTGTCCGCAAATGCTAACCATGAATCGCAGGATTGGCTTCCGTTGAGGTCAGGGGGGGATTGCGCCCGCCTAAGCGTCTTGACAATCTCAAGCAAACGAGGTGATTGAGCAAGCGAAGGGTGTTCTATTAGCATCTCGTATTCACAATCTTCAGTTAGCGCTGGAAGCAGGGCGATTATGTCACCTATACTCATTACTCTTCCGTCCTCAGACAGTATTGTATGGTCCCGTAGGATGCTGCACGCCGGAGCTATAAGTGAAGTTGCCAAGTCTGCCCCGAAAAAGTGCGCCCCCTGGAAGCGCAACAGGGATGACCTAATCTCGTCCTTAAAGTGCGGTTTTATCGTATTCCATCCAACTCTTCGTTTTTCCAACTTACCGTCGATTGTACATAGTATGAGACAGGACGCAGAAAGTGCATCCACACGGCCATGACGGAATTTGACCTTCCTCTCCATTTGTACTGGCCAGGAAACAGAAGGAACGAACCCTGCTTCCATTAGGGAACCTAGCAGTGCGTCCCAAGCCACGTATTTTTTGTGTCCGAACATTACCAGCAGCCGCCCTCGTGAAGTCAGAACCCTACGTGCCTCTTTGAACGCCCCAAGCATTTTCGCTCTAAAATGTTTCCCCGTCTTTGCTGCCGTAGCCAGTTGATGTGAACGGTCTACAATGGCTTCCTCTTTCTTGGGTGTGACCGGGTACTGGAATTCGTGTGGGAACAGGTCCCCAAGGAATGCTTTCATCCAAATATAGAACGGGTCGGAGAGATAGCCATATGCTATGGAATCGTAGTATGGAGGGTCGACGGCTACTAAATCTACGCTCTTATCCGGCAAAGGACATTGAGCAGCATCACCTTGCCAGCTTCGCCCTTTCTTTGGCAGTTGGGAAAGTTGCATCGCAACCTTGCTTATCCACGAAAGCGCGCTGTGCCACCCCCCGGCTCCAGGACTGGAAACCGGGATTTCCACGTAACTCCATACCATGGGTATTGCTTGGCGGACGAACATATTTGCTGGAAATTCCCCGTTTGGTTGCCACCACGCATGCCTACTCCCGTACATCACGAGTCTATTAAGGGCGAACGCCAAAAGGAGGCAGAATAGCTTGGTATCGCTTTCGCTGTGCCCAGTTCTGAGGAATCCCTTTTTGACTTTCTCAAGCTCGTTCAGGACGCTGAATAAGGCGACCTTTTGCCGGACATTGTAAAGGTCACTATGCGTACGAATCCCGTATTGCATTGCCCAGGTATGACGAATTCCGTTTATGTCAAGCGGCGAATTCAGGATAGCAAGCTGTGTTCTCTGCGCTGCTGTTTTAAGTTTACTCCCAAGTGCTAGGCTTTCATCTCGCGCCGTGACGGCCTGATATGACTTCTGACCGGACTGGTCGACAACCAATTTTGCGTAAAGTCTGTCTCCAAGTTCCCCTGCCATCCCTCTTTCTCTTAGCCATTTTGTAGAAACCCGGTGCCCACATTGTGAGCAACGTGCTTCTGTTGATTTCACTGTGCCTGAATCAGCATCGCGAATATCTGACTTCGTAGATGGCGGGTACACTTCGAACTCGAGGCGGTTTCGTTTTGGCTCCGAGTTGATTCGCACGGCTGCCGTTCGGGGCGATTTGGCAAGCCACTTATCACGCAGGAGAGGTGCCTCATATCCGCATTGGGGACACACAAAGGTCCGACACCAGAAGAAGGCGAGCACGCATTGATTCTCGCCTTCGCCGTAAAGCGTTCTTGTGGTATCTGCGATTCGCCTCTCGATTCGCAACGCAACCTCATCGAACTCAGCTAGCGTACTTGAGGGGCAGGAGGGTAGATATTCAATCGCTGCCTTTAGACCAGCGGTTGCAACTGGATTCAGGTCGGCAGCATACGCGTTCAACCCTAATCGCAAAGCTTCCACCGGAATCGACCCGCCCCCTGCAAAGGTATCAACCACTGTGGGTGAGCTCGCCGGTCCTGCCATCATGAGTTTACCAGCGATAGACAGTAGACGATGGTTCTCACGGGCATTCCATGGGGCCAATGAAGCTGTAATCTGAAGGAGTTTGTCTCTTGTGCTTATATTTTCTGGGTCAAATTCATTCAGCGCCCTTAGGAGGTCGGGAGATTTCTCGATTTCTTCAGGTGAAGGGCAAATGGCTGCGAAAATTGCTGACCTGCAGACCCCTAAGGGTCGCCTTGCCCACCACATCTGGAGTGTGCTCAGGTGCCCTTGTCGAATGGATTTCTCTTGAGCTGCCGCTTCCGATACTTCCTCTAGAGGGAACCCGACATCCATTAGCCGCCGCCCGTCGCTTAGCGAACTCGGATAATAAGATTGATGCTCGCCACCAATTTCAGCGGAGGGATAAAGTTTTGCTAATACCCGTAACTCAGAGTCTTCGGGTAAGTGATTATCAAATAGCCAGTTCAAATCTTTTGCTGATATTTTCGGAAAGGATGTTCTGTATCGAAAGCTAGGGCGATTCATGAATATTGGGGCAGCTGCTTCAGGAGAGTTTAGATAGACACACAAGCCTCTTAGAAGCTCCTCATCATCTGAGGCTTGCCGAACAACTAGCACATCGCCTGCGCATAGAACAACTTGGTTGTCAAATGCTGCTGCCATTTGCCGAGTTGCCCACACTGGCATTCGGCGAACAAATAGTTTTGGTCCTGAAAATCGAGCGAGGTCCTTAGGGTGAGCTAGATGAAGGCCATATGATATCCAGAGTCTCCCGGTGCTCACAGAGAAAGGTTGAACATCTCCAGTCCGCAAACATGGCAGCAAGCCTTCCTTGGGGTAGCGGAACGAATACGGCTTGCGCTTGAGGACCTCGTCGGTCTGGGGTGGGTTGCCAGCGTTCTTCTCATATATTTTTATCCCACTCAGTACTTCAAAACTGCGGCTGTTCGTAGGCAGCGTCTTAATTGGACGGAGTGCAAGCTTCTCTCCAGCTTTGTGGTACATGATTGCGTGCCCAGTTGTAACCCCTAACGGCCTTCCAGGTAATGGGAAGCACTTCGGTCCGCTGACCCTGTCGAGGGCAGCCAGAGGCATCAAGAATATAATTTCGGTTTCGGGATTCAGAAAGTCGTTGCATTCAGTAAGAAACTGGTATTCCCTTGAGTGCCCGTAGGGTGGATTGCTTACGACTACATTCGAATTCCTAATGAATGAGGAAAAGTAGAGCGGGCGACGAACTGCGTCCAAGAAATCACCGCAGAGAATCTTTACTTCGTCATGGCCACACCCGATGGCGGTCATAAGGCGTTTGCGGGCAACTGCTGCCATGTCGGGGTCAATTTCAACTCCAAATATTCTTTCTTGGATGTTAGCGACCCCGCAATCCTGCATTTTCCTAACAGCAGCCAGTAATAGATTCCCGTCTCCTGCCGCTGGGTCAAGAACGACCCATTCCTCAACTGGGCGCTTCACGAGCTTGACCATGTCTGCCGCTATCGGCTCAGGGGTCATATGCTGACCCAAGTCTTGCTGTTTTGTCGTTTGTCTACGGGCTGGCATTTAGAGTTTCAATTCACCGTTTCCTTTGAGATGATAGAATGTTGTGCCATGGAAAACGAGCGGACGCAAACCCTCCGGATTCGTGATATCGCCAAGGCTGCGATATTGGAAGTGGGAAAACCTATCGGCACGAAAGAGATGGTTGATTACGCTCGCAGAAACAATCTCAGACTCTTGAAGGGGAAGACCCCGCGGAATAGTCTCCAAGCTGCCGTGTGGAAGGATATCAAAAAGCATGGACGAAAGTCACCGTTTATAATGTTGGGCCATGGTCGCAACACACGCAAGTTCTCGCTCAGGAAAGAATTACTTGAACCCTCCTGAAAACCCCCTATTGCCGCAGCGTGTTTGAAAACCCTCGAACCATTGGCTTCATCGCGCCTAGGGAGAGAGGCTGGTTAGGATTTAGGAACAACCTCTTAGTGAATTTCCCATAACGACACGTCCATCACCAACGGACAGGACCCTGTCCGCCAGCTCCCAAACGAGTGGCGTATGGCAGATAAAGATGACTTGGTGGAATTCACCCAGGTCCATAGCCCGTCGAAGCATACGCGTGTACTCCTTGCCATTGGCGGCATCCAGCGCTCCCACCGTTTCGTCCCGGAATAACGTTTCGTAACGAACGCCTTCACCCTGCCGCATGTTGTAGATGGCGATGCCGAGATTGACAGCTTCGTTGACCAGCACGAACTGCCCGCCTGACAGCTCGTCCACGAGGCAAGTGCGGTCCAGATTCTTGTTGCGGACCTCGACATCAAAATCATCCACCATCCCCTTACCGTCCGCCTTGGGACGTTGTGTCCTGAAGCGGATTTCGAACTTGTTGTCGAAGCAACCCTCAAGCAAAGAATTAACCAATATTGAGACTTGTGGTCCGGCAGCCTGAATCTCGCAGAGCTGAATCTCGTCAGGACCGAAGACCCTAGCGAGATAAGTGTAGTCTTCCTGTTCAGTTCTTGCCGCCCGGAGTTCAGCCTCGACCTGGGCAAGGCGGGTCCGCGCGGTCGCCTGTTGCTGCTGGCGCTGTTCGATTTGGGCCTGGCGGGCAATAAGGCTATCGCGTTCACGCCGGCAGGTGATGGTAAGCCGGTCCGTGCTTTCAACCTCTCGCCGTGAAGCCTGCATACGAGCGTCAAGGTCAGCGAATACGGTGAGCGCGGATTCCTTCCCCACCAGTTCGCCAGCCAGCTCCACCCGGGCCTGATTCAGCCGGTCCAAGCCCTTCAGTCTCTCCTCCCGGCGTACCTCAACGGCCCGCAATTCATCATATCGTTGCCGCTCCAGGTCAACATTCCTGCGGTCCCGTTCGCTGCCTTCGAGTGTCCGATTGAGTTCGGACGAAGGCGTGGCAATATGCACCAGCGACCCGCGCTGAACTTCAACTTCAATTGAGAGAGTGGCAACCTCTCCCTCCAATGTTGGAATCCTCACGCCGGCTTCGATGGCACGCCCAATCTTCGGACACGACGCGTAAGGCCCCTCTCCCCGGCAGGGCACTACCGCCAGCTCCTCGCGCTCCACCCGCAGCCGCTCAAGCTCGGCCATGTTGTTCCGCAGTTCGGCATCCAGAGCCTGCACCGTGCGTTCGGTATCACGATTGGACGTCTCCAGACCCTGCATTTCCCTGATTTGCCGATGAAGGTCTTCGATGCGAGTGGCGAGCGCCGTGCCTCGTTCCGTCAATGCGGCAAGGTCCTTCTTCCCCGTCAGCAGACTTTCATCCCTTCCAATCTGGCGTTTGGTTTCGGTGATTTCGCCGTCAGACTTGCGCAGGCGCTGTTTCAGCGTCTCGACCTCGGCTAGGAGCGGCTTCCGACTGGCCTCAGTTGCCTCAAGCTCCAGTAGCCGTTGTTGTGCTGTAAGCTTGTCGGCCTCCAGGGTCTCAAGGCGGGATGAAACTTCAGCAAGCCGGACCTCAACATCCGCGGGCTCTTCAGCCCCGGTCTCCACCAGCTCCTTCAGGCTTCTCACCTGGCCATCCAGACCAAGCGTGGTCCTGGCCACTTCGTCGCCCTTCTCTTTGGCCGCGGCCGCAATCAGTCTCAGCCGGTCCAGCCCCAGCAATTCTCGGATGAACAATTCCTTCCGCTCGCTCCGGTCCAGCGAGAGGAAATTCCCCGTGCGCTTTTGGCTGGAAAAGATGCTGGAGAGGAAGAAGTCGGGCGTGCCGGCGCATCTGTGGACAAGCTCCTCAAAGGGCTCCTTCTTGCCGTTGGTCAGCGGCGCCCCGTCGCCATTGAAGAGGTAGCTCTCCATCTGGCGGGACTTGGGGTCAATCTTGAGGAGCGACCGGTAGCGGGCACCGTTGACGCTGAATGCGAGGTCGATTTCTGGCTGGGGGTGGGTGGCGAAGTCATAAAGTGAGCGCTTCTGGCCGGGCAGTTGGCGAAACAGGGCGGCGAAGATTGACCCGATGAGCGTCGACTTTCCGGCCCCATTCTCGCCCACGATGGCGATTAGCCCCTCACCCAGACTATCGAAGTCGACGCAGACTTCATTTGGGAATGCCTCAGTGATTCCTCGCAGCCGCAGGTTATGCAGACGCATGTGTGTCCTCCCAGAGGCAGGCAGCATTAGGGTGGTTATATTTGTCTAAGGACGGGATGGTCAGGTTTCTTAACCGGAGAGAACTGCTTTCTCCACTTCAGCCAGCTTGGTGAGCACCCGTTCCTGGCGGTCGGCTGGCGGGGTACCTTTCATCATCCAGTAGGCACGCAGCTTTTCTTCGGCTGAATGGGCAGCGGCGATAGGGGCAGGCTCTGAAGGAAGGTCTGCATCGTGCTCGATTTTCACTTTCAATTCCGCGGGACTGGCAGCCAGCAATTTCTCCCGGAGATTCTCCTGCTGCTCGCGGCTGAGCAAGTGGTCAGGCCCACTGGGGACCGTTACCACGACTTTCACCCGGGAGTCTTTCAAGGTGCCCAGTTCCAAGTTGCCGGGTAACCGCAGCTCGCCATCTTCGTAAACGGCGTGAACCTCAACCATTCGCCGGGTGGGTGACATCCTGAATTCAATGTTTAAGTCCGAGAGGTCGGTGCGATGCTCAGGACCGTTCAGCGTCACCAGATGGTAGCCCTTGTCCTCGACTTCGCTGTAATCGCAGCGGGAGAGGGACCCGGAGTACCAGATGCGTGAGGCGAGTTGCTGACGAAGGTGAACATGGCTGAGCCCGACATACTGGGCCTTTAGATTGCGCAGCGGGTCTAGGGGATACTCCGCGCATCGCCCAACCAGGGGCTGACCGCTGCTCACCCTGGCTCCAGCCACGCCGAAATGCCCGAAGAAAAGCTTGTAGCTACCGGGCAGTTGCTCAAAGCGCTGGTTGAACTCGTCGAGTTGCCGGGCAAAGGCCTCACCCAGGCTGTGCTCATTGCCGGCCATCTCAGCTTTGCGGGGATACGGGAAGATGGCGACAGAGGCCGCACCCAGCTCGATGAACTGCGGCTCAGTGCAAAGGTATATCGGGTGCTTCCCCTTAGCCCGACCAAACACGTATAAATCTCCCTCCAGCTCGGCGCCGTGATTTCCTGCGACCAGTATCACGGGCGCATGGTCGGCCATTTCGACCAGCCTGTCCATCCAGAGGTTACGTTCCTTAATCGTGGCCTTGTAGGTCGTGAGGTCGCCATTGATTACAAAGAAGTCAACGCTCGCCCGGATGGCATCCGCGACGAACCATTCCAGGCACTGGGCGGTATCCGCAAAGTAGCGGTCTTCATCAAGGTGAAAATCACCCGAGTGACAGAATCGTAAGGGCATGCGTGGCCTCCCTTCATTTCAATGCATCAATGCACGACTGCACTCTTCTGCTAATGGGTAATGGTGAGCCGAAAGAATATCGTCCGATTGCGTTCAGAGGAAATCAGACATATGTTGTCGGCGGGTCCGGATTCACGAATTTGGGAGGTCTGCATGTTACGACTCGACGAAAGCAGTCGAACGGAGAGATTCTGGACGGCGACAGTCATTCCTGCTCTGCTGTCCAAACAGTCATTCCAGGGCGTTTCGCTCTTCTTGGAGCTCATTGCTCAGGCCGATGGAAAGGTCGCTTTCAACACCCAGCCAGATGGACGGCGAGTATCCTTGACGCCGGCGGAGCTCTGTCGTGGACCCTGGAACTACGACAACCTACAGTTGTCCACGGAGTTGTGGTTCGCCCGCGACTTTTCCAAGACTACGGAGTTCGCTGTTCCCGATATCGTACTGCGTTTGCACAAGGAGTACCTCATAGTTGTAGAGGCGAAGTTCTTTCAGCGGGTCAAGGAGCATGAACTTGTGCGGCAGTTAAACCTGCAAAGGAGGACTGTGGCCGACATCGTCAAGGCAGACCCAGACATTCGATACGTCCATCACTGTTTTCTTCACGGAGGCGCAGACTCAGTTGGAGACAGCATTGGTACGCACTCACGAGTCACGTGGAGGGACGTTTGGACAAAGTTCAAAGGCGACGGCGGTTCGAACGGTGGCAGCTTTGAGGAGGATTACTTCGTCAAGATTCTCGGCCGCGCTATTGAGAATTACGATGAAGAGTTTCCCCCCGTGGGGACGGGCGACCGTGCCGATTACTATGTGGATAAATGTAACCTCGTAGACCTACTGGGGCTCCTTGGTCACCACCGAGAAGAAGCGTTCATTGGCTTGGGCGTGGGCACTCCCGCCACCGCGGAAGAGACGCTGAGCCAACTAGTTTCCGCAGCCAAAGAAGAAATGGGTTATCTTCGGCAGTCCATCAGCGAGGATGCTAATCGCTTTCTGGCACGCCCCAAGTTCCTGTGCGAGGCGAAGTACAACAACCAATCTGCCATCGAGTATCTCTTTGTGCACTCTTCGCAGGGCTACAAGGTCGACTACGTGAATGGCTCCGGGGACGACAAGACGAAGAATGGGAATTGGGTCGACGGCAGCAGGTTTGTTCAAATCGTGACGCAGCTGACCATGCCTGAGAGCCAGAAATCCAAGGAGCTTTAACAAGGCGCTCCAGCGGACTGGACGAAGCGCGCTGCCTCTGAGCCCTCCGCCTATCGCGGCTCGCCTCACCCTTAGCTCTGGAACAACCCCAGTTGTTCTGACATCGTGGCAGCACTTGATGGCCTACGCGGGGCTTTACGTCGAGGCCCATTTTCAAGTGACCCACCAAACATCAGGAGTTGCGCCACTATTGCCGGGATTGGCGCTGGTGGTGGAATGATGACTTGTGGTACATCCGTCTCCGGTGGCTCTGGCTCCATTGCCGCTTGCGGTGTCTCCCCGGCCCGTACCCCGAACACATCTGCCTGCCTTTCCACGAGCTGTTTCCAAACCGCATCTGCGCTCTCCCCGATACCTTTTTCCGTCACCAGTTCTCGCGCCATCGCCATCAGGATGTCATCGCCTTCATCAATAGCCTGAAGGCCGTCATTGGCAAACTTCCCCTCCATCGCCAGAGAGACGAGGAGCTTTTTTCCCATCAATCGCAGACACGTTTCCTGCATAGTTCCGGCATAGTAGAAGAACTTGACGTTGACGCTATTCCGTTGCCCGATGCGCCATGACCGCCGGCTGGCTTGTCGCAAGGTGTAGATGGAATATCCCGTTTCGTAGAAGTAGATATCTACGAATTCGACTAAATCAAGCCCGGTCTGTACCAAACGCGGGTGCGCGATGACCACCTGAACGCCCGCCCGCAGTTGCCGCTCATACCAAGCCTCTCGCAGTTCCGGAGCGACTTCCGTGGTGAGAACCTCGACCCGGATTCCCTCCTTGACCAGGATGCGTTCCAGCCGCCTCGTGACGTCCCGCTTCTGCGTATATACGGCAAAGACCTGAACCTTCCTCCCGCGCTCAAGCGAGGATTTGATTTCCTCAACTAACCGCCGTTCCTTGGCGTAAACAAAGTCCTCACCCAGGTCACGGGTAGCTGCAATCAGGAAAGGCTCACGACGCTGCGTTTCGGGATTGAACTCACGGCCTATCAAGTCCCCGAATCCGTAAGGCCGGTCGGGATACGCCAGCAGTGCATTCAGGGCGACGCTCGCAATCGACTGATTGCCCCGATGCTCGCGGAGGGCCTTCTTGATGTCCTCCTCCATATCCTCGTACGCCTTCTGCAAAGGCTGGTCCATTTCCACGCTGACGATTTCCTCCCGGTAAGGTGGGAGAGCATCGGAGATATCCTCCAACGACACGAAGGCGCCAAGGCTCATCAAGAAGCGACCAAATAGCAGGGGGGAGGCTCCTGGCCGGTGGCGGACCCGCGTTGTCACCCGTGCTTCGGAACACGCGTTGTCAGCCGGCTCAATCACCGTTATCTTTTCCAGCAGACCGTAGGTTTCGGTGAAGGCACGAACGCCGGCATCGCCGTATTCAAAGCCCTCTTCGAGCATGCGCGATGCCCCGAGGCGGAATAGGATATTGAAAAGCTCGTCCGCGTAACCGCCCAGGAGTGTCCCTGTGAGCACAGCAATATGGCGGGCGGACTCAGCCAGTGTGCCCAGAGCGTTGCCCTGGGCCGTGTCTCCTCCCTTCAGCTCGTGAACTTCGTCGGCTATGGCGTAATCAAAAAACCCGTCCATATACCGGCCGATGAAGTCGATGGGTGCGAAGCGGCGAATCTTCTTCCCATCTGCCTGCCAGAGCGCGCTGTAAAGCAGCCGTCGGGCGTGATTTGTTCCTTCCCCCTGCCCCAGCATTTCGCTAAGCTTCACCTTTTTGAAGTCCATCGCCAGCAGTCGTTCGCCATCCTCTCCAAGGTAAACCGGAGCCCCGCTGTCCGGATTGACGACGCTGCCCTGATAGCGCCCGCACCGGGCGACTTGGTAGGCGTGCCGCCAGAAATACCCGAGCTTGGCGCGGTCCCGGCCGACAACGAACAATGCCGGAGAAGAGCAAATTGAATCCCAACGCTTACGGGCTGAAGGTGAGGTCTTGCGAAGGCGCAACTCGCTCAAACTGGTCCGCAATCCCTCGCGCACAATGCGTTTGTTTCGCAGCTTTACTTCGTTCACGCCAAAGTGGCCCTTGGAACTGGTTGGCGTCCGCAGGCCATCAATTATGAACACCCGAACCCGCGGTAAGGTGAGGATTGTTTCCCGGCACCACTTCTCCACGAGCTGCGGAGGGACCATGGTGATTGCCGTATAGGGCCGATTCTCAGCATGGGTTTGTACCGCGCCAAGGGAAATCAGCGTCTTGCCCGTACCGCACTCCGCGATTACGGCGCCCGCCCGAGCCTGCTGCCAACGCCGGACCAAACCCATGATGGCCAGGGTTTGAGCCGGGTAAGGTTTCCGAAGGAGCTTGCCAATAATGGGTGATGGTGCGTCGTCGATGGAATGCAAAGGTGGGTAAGATTGAAGGATTCGGTTCCCCATCTCTTGGGCGTGCGCGCGCAAATATGTTGGGATATCGGTTATGGGCTCCATGACTCTGAAGGTGTCTCCTGCGAGGTTTGGCTGTTTTCCCCAGGGGCCTGAACTGTTTCCTCCCCAGGGTCATCCTTGGCAACTTGGAAGAAACTGCGGGGCAAGTTCCAGCGGACCGGTCCATTGCAGTCAGGGACCTCAATCCGCTTCTGCCGCAGGGCGAGTCGAATCCATTTCAGGAACAACTTCTTCGTCCCGCTGACTAGCACCGGAGAGCATCCCAGGCCGATGAGCGGTTTGATTGCTCCACGGCGGTTGATTTCCTCGTTGAACCAGCCGGCCCAATCTGGCACGACCGGCAACCCGAACCGTTGGGAGATTCGGTAAAGCAAAAAGGTTGGGTCGTTGTCACACAGGATGGTGCGCCTCCCTGCCGGGTCAAACCCCGGACGTGTTTTGGCCAGTTCAGCCGAGATACCGACCAGGTGACGTATAGGCTTGCGGCCAGCGATGGTTATGGTTCCACGAAAGCATTGGGCGTCTTCGCCCAGACTGGCAGTGAGCGGTTCCATTCCCGGAGCTTCCATGGTGAAGTGATTCTGCTCGACCACGGCTGCCCAGATGGCGCCAACGTCGGAGTCGCCACCCAAGACAGATATGAGGTGGGCTTTACCGTTCCGACCGTCTTCAACTTCGCCAATAAACCGGTCCAGCCGAAGCCGTATTCGCGTGGTGGTGTCCTTCATCCGCTTGGTGTATTCCAACACGCCAAAGCGCTCGTGGGCATTCTTCATGGTGGATGTCCTTTAGGCATTCGTGGAAATTGGAAGTGGGAATGGCGGGATTATTTCAGGATGGCCACTTGCCCCGTGGAGTAAACCAGCGTGAGCTCATTCGAGAATCGTTCCTTCTCTCGAACTGTGATGATGCCATCCTCTTCTTCCTCTGTTTTGTCGATTACCTTTATTGCTTGCCAAAAAGCAATATGTCGCTGGTCATTACTTCCGAAGATGCCGTTGAGGAGTCCTGAACAGGCCAGGAGTCCGACATGGCCGGAATGTAATGGTGTGAGGGGCCGTCCGATTGCAGATACGGGCTCAGCGAATAGGATGCGTCCTGCCTGTCGGTAAGCCACTGACTGCGGGAGCAAATCTTCAATCTCGTCCAAGGGCAGGCCACGGTAGACCCATTGGGCTGGTCCGCTCACCGGCACGTCGTACCGCGCGTCGGGCTCATGTGGCAGGGCTGGGATTTGGGAGGGATTTCTGGCGAGGCTGGCGTAGTAAAGCCGTGCTCGGGTGATATCGCTGTCCGTAAGCCGCTCTTTCTCCCGTCGGCTCCGTCGTGCTCCGATGACAACTACCTGCTTATAGCGCGCACACTCGGGGGACTCTAGACGGTAAATCCTGACGTCACGGAAATGCGTGGAGAGAATCTGACTACATTCGGCCAGCCGGTCGCCGGGGATAACGAGTATCAATACGCCACCGGGTTTCAGCCAGCGATAGGTATGGCTCAGGAACGACTGCTCCGTGCGGCGACTGTCAGCCGGTCCCAGTGTCCAGTCGTAAGGAGGATTGCAATAAATACAACTCAAGCTCTCGACCGGACAATGCACTTCGAGCGCATTGCCTTGAATCGTGTTTGGAAATCGCTGCCTGGCCTGCTCGGCCCGGTAGGCATCAAGCTCGATGCCATAACGAAGCACCTCAGCGCCGCTAGTGATAACCTCGAACGCCACGCCATCGCCAACACATGGGTCGATGGCAGATGCCGCAGCTTCTGGAAAGCACAGGAATCTTCGAATCCGGTGGGCTTCGGAAATTG
>JBKQVI010000605.1:0-27021 GCA_052139985.1 Terriglobia bacterium | reverse complement strand
ATCCCGTTGCGCATCTCTGCTCGCCTGGCTCGGCTGCCCATGCACACTGCCGTCACGCTCGACGATCAGGCGCCGCTCCCGGCAACAAAAATCGGCAATGTACGGTCCCACCGGATGCTGGCGGCGGAACCGGAATCCCTTTAACCTCAACTTGCGCAGCAAATGCCACGCGGCTTGTACCGCTTCCGTTGACGAGCGACGAAGCTCGCGGGCTTTGTCAGTCTGTCCCGTCGTGCGTGCGAGGGAGCGCGTCTTCCGGTAAGGATGTGGAGAATTCACGGTTTCGACCCCCTCACCCCCACGACAAGCAAGGCGTGGGGCCCCCTTCTCGCCCCGGCTGATGAGAACGCCGGATGCGAGCCACCCTCTCCCCCAGAGGGGCGAGGGAAGGAGATTCCCGCTTCCCATCGTTTCTCCGTGCGACTTTGCCCTTGCCGAAATGTAGAAACTCCAGGTATAGGCGTTAAAGCCGTGCTGACACCCGACACCTGATACCTGACACCTTCTTTTCTCCGCGCCTCCGCGGTGAATCCGAGTCCTCACGCGCGCGCACCCGCGGTGGTGACAAAGTATTTTGCCAGCATATTCGGCCGCTCCCAGGCAGGCATCGATTGCGGCGACTTCAGATACTTCAGGAACTCCTGCACCACCTGGGCGAAGTGCGCCTCGTGGCCCACGCGGTAACGGTCAGGAATGGTGATGTGCAACTCGTCGCCGGCAAGTTCAGATCCGACCCCCGGGTAAGTCCCTTGAAGCCGTTCAATACGGGCGCGCACGGCGGCGCTGACGGCAGCCGCACGGTCCGTTCCGTTCGGCGCCACGAACACCTCCGGCCGGTAATTCTCCTTCGCCGTTTGGCGCACTTCAATGCTCGCTTGGGTTCCCCGATAGATGGCATGATGAAGATCTACGCCCGCGGGTGACTCCCAATTCCAAAGAATCTTCAACTGCACTTGGGCCCCGCGAATCTGATAATCCACCTGGTTGTTGCAGTAATAATCAAATTGATCTCCGTGCACATGGGCGGCAAGCTCCGCGGGAAACGTGGGCGCGCCGGTAATCTGGCGAAATTGTGCTAGCGTGATGGGTGTCGCCCAACGTTTGCCGCTTTGGACGCGGAGGTCCTGGCGATAATTGAGAGCTTGATCGGGGAAAAGCGTCCACTGCGCCAGGTCCACCAAGTGCGTTCCTACATCGGTAAGGCCTTCACCTTGGTCCAGGATGTCGAAGAAAAATACAGGACGCGGGTTGGGAGTGCCCGCGACCTTCTTGAGAATGAAGTGAGTGCTCTCCATGAAAACACCGGGATGTTCGCGGTCAGCGGGAATCACCGTACCAAAGACGGCCGGGTCATTCACCAGTTCGCGTTGAAGGATCGTGGTGATTTCGTGGCGTTCGGTCATCATATCGTACGCCACCAGTCCCTTCTGGTCGGCCAGGGACAGTGCCGCCTCCAGCGCCGCGAAGTCCTCGGCGCGGATAATCCAGGGTTTGTCGGACAGCACGTTCAACCCGGCCTGAAGGGAGGCATCGATTTTTCCGATTTTGATGCGATTGCGGCCCGCCAGCACGACCACATTGCCAGGCCGCGCCGCGATCATCTCTTCGAGCGACCGAGGGCTGCAGTGAATATCCAGTTCCCAACTCGTGGGATTGTCAGGCCGGCTGTTGAATTGCTCGACCAGCTTCAGGTGCGCTAACAGGTCCGAGCCGAGCGGCGCATAAATGGCAACGCGCTTGGCGATTCCCGGCACCATCTGCTTCTGCACCAGAGCCGCATGGAAGTGGGCAGGGTCTAGAATGATGAGTCTGGCATAATCAGGTTCTCCCTCAGGCACGGGTGTTCCTCCCTCTAACTCACGTTCTGCCGCATGTCCGATCGGCAGGTTAGAATTTGCAACGCTACCAGCGAGCAACGCTCCCGCCGCCGTTCTCCGCAAGAATTTCCGCCGAGTGATTTGCATGTTTCGCATTATAGGCTCCAAGTAAATGGATGGGCCGTCTGGCACCAAGTCCGATCTGGAGGTTTCACCTTCGCCAATAACCTTACTTCCCTTCTGCCAGTCCCACCCACTTCCGAAAATTGCCTGAGAACATCCGTTCCACATCGCGATCGATTTGTTTCCTCGTCAGAGGATATCCATCGGCCACCAGACGGGAATAGGACTCGCAGAGGGCGCGGGAAATCGTGCGGCGGGAATGTGCCCACTTGTAAATCAATTGGTCCAGAATCCGCGCATCGGAGTGCTGCGGGATTGTCGTCGCACCGAGCAATTCCAGGCGCTCGGCGGTGATTTCCTCAACAATCGAGGGATTGTTTAGAAACCACCAGCAACCAAATGGCATCAGGTTGCCGAACTTCCGCGCCGCCACACACAAAGGATGTTGATTCTCTCGCGACAGCATCGTGACCAGGAACCGTACGCCCGGATTCTCCGCGCAGATTCGCTCTACCGATCCCGTGTCCGCATAGCCCACGCTGTCCCCGGCGTCCTTCAAAGCGGGGTTCACCTGCCGCGACACACCGATCATCAAAGCAAAAGGAATGTTGTGCTGTAGGCACGTGGGAAGGACGACCTCGCGGATCAAGCGCGTGCACAACGTATCATCCGGATAAGTGAACATGAAGGGCATGGAGACCGCAAGATAAACGGGGTGCAGGCGGGCAATCCACCGGTCCAGGAAGCGGCGCGCCTCACTCGCTGTCTGCGGTGTCAAATCCCCGCTGGTCTTGAAGCCGGCCGCCGCCATCACCGCACTTGCGGCTTCCCAGTCATTCAGCACCGGGTCCATTCGCAGCGCGCGATGGAAACGCTCCGGACAAGGCTCGTTCCGCTCCCAGGCCGCCCTTTCCACCTGGTTGAAGGGATCGTTCGTCATCACGAGTTCCGAAACATTGGCGAGGCGCATAACCTGGTCAATGTACTGGTCAACGGTGAGTGAGGCGAAGTACTCGCGCGCCTGTTTAAGGTTCGGCTGGCAGGGATCGAGCCCCAGCTTCACCATCACCGCTACCACGCCGGCGGTGGCTTCCGAAAGTGGGGTGTTCTTGACGAAGAGTGCATCCCAGATCAGGTCGGCCTGCTGAGATTTTGTCATCCCCCAGAATTCCTGCGTGGTCACGGGCGACGATCGGAATAACTCCGCCACCAGATAGTGGTAGTTCACCAACTCATCGATTCCCCACAAACACATTCCTCCGAAACTAGACGGGTAAAGGTGCGTGTGAACATCAATCACCGGAGTCCGCTGGACGGCCTCCTCCACATTTCGTTGTAGCGCCGCTGCTGTTACCGCCTCATCTATTGGGTTCATCCTAGTCTCCTCAGCCCTGCAAATTAGATGTTCGTTCACTTCGCCGCCGCGCCGCCCGGACCCATCGGCTCTCATCGCCCCCTCCAAATCACCGGCCGCGGCCGCCGCAAAGATGGTAATCCATTCCGCCATTACGTACTAGACTGGACTGCGGTCGGAATCACCTTAGAGGCAAGTCTGCGGCGAACGCCGCTTTGGAGTGCGGTAGCAGCAGCTACCGCTTTTCTGTTTCTATACAGAGCGACATAAACGATCGCGCATTCGAACGTAGCGCCGGGCTTGAGCCCGGCATGCCGCCCTCAAGGGCGGCGCTACAATTAATGTCGCACTGTATAGCGTTGGGGTTATTCCCGTATCAGCGACAGGCGGAAAGCGGTAGGTGCTGCTACCGCACTCCAAAGCGCTTCGCGCAGAGCCCAACAATGACTGGTGATTGCCCTTTGCGTTTTGACTTCCATTTGCCGCTGCGCCGCGCTACCCTTGCCTCCCGGCGAATGTGAGCCGGCTTGACATTCTCCCTGCCTGACCACACGCCGAATCCTTCACGCGCCCGCTGCTGGAAATCTCCAAGGTTGGGCGGTGCGATACTTGCCCTCCCGGGCCCACGAGGTCGCCATGGTTATCGCGTCACAACTCCGACCAGGAACGGTTCTGAAGATTGGCCAGGACATCTTCAAGGTGTTCGAATCTACGTACCATTTGGGACAAGGCAAAATGCCAGGGAGCGTTCACGCTCGCGCCCACCACGTGCTGAACGGCACGCTCAAGGAGTTTCGCTTCCGGCCGGAAGAACGGCTGGAGGACACCCAACTCCAAAAGAAGGACATGGAATTTCTGTATTCAGACGCGGACTCCGCGACCTTCATGAACCCCGACACGTTTGACCAAGTCTCCATTCCCCAGGAAGCCATTGGAGCGGCTACGAAGTTTCTCCAGGCGGACATGAAAGTTCCCGTGGAGTTTTATGAAGGCCAGCCGGTCAACATCGTCTTCCCCGCAATCGTCGAGGCAAAGATTGCCAGCACCGCGCAGCCCGTCCACCAGCAGCAAGACAACACCCTTAAACCAGCCACTCTCGAAAATGGCCTGCAAATCATGGTGCCACAGTTCATCAAGCCGGGTGAAACCGTGCGCGTGGAAGTGGCCACGGGAAAGTATGTTGACCGCGTGCGCGCCGACAGCAAGAAGTTCTGAGAAGGGAAACGGAAACCAAGAATAGACGTCCCTTTGGGCCTCATAGGTAAGGAGTGTTTTCATGCGACTTCATGACAATAACAGGAAACTCATGGCAGCGGCTCGCAGTTACCGTTCTCCTGGCGCGATGATCGCCCTGAGTTTCCTGCTCACCGCACTGCTGGCGCTCGCGTTCTCGCCCGGAGCACAAGCGCAGGAGTCTGAATCCGCGGCTCGCCTGGCACCCTTGACCGATCAGCTCCGCCTAGGCGCCGAGTATTTTCTGAACCGAACAGACACAGAGGAAAGCGTTCATCACAGCTTCCAGATGATGCACCAATACGGGCTGACGGTCGCTCGCATTTTCATCATTTGGGATGACCTCGAACGCGAGCCCGACCAGTGGGACTTCCACCGCTACGACTGGATTTACGACTCGGCGCAGGAATCCGGCATCAAGATTGCGGCCACCCTTTGCGCCGAGGACCCTCCCGGCTGGATGAAGCTCACGCCTTTCTATCATCACCGCATGAACCTGAACGATCCCAAGCTGCGCGAACGCTCGGCGATCTACTTGCAAAAGGTCGTCGGCCGCTACCGGAATCATCCCGCGCAGGGTCCATGGCTGCTCATGAACGAACCAGGCCTGGAAGTCAACTACGAGCGGACGACGATGGAAGCTTTCGGCAAATGGCTCGAGCAGCGCTACGGCACGGTGGACCGGTTGAACCAGCGATGGTTCCAGCCGCTCAGGAATTTTTCGGATGTGCAGGTGAACCCCGAACAGTGGGCGCCCGGCTGGACAGACTATTACTCTTTCCTCGATTGGAAGCAGTTCAACATCGATGACCTTTGCGACTTTCTGCGCTGGATCGAACAGCAGATTCGAGCGTTGGACACGACTCATCCCACGCACATCAATCCTCCCGGACTGATCAGCAACCTTGCGGCAGACGGCCAGGACCCCTGGAAAGAAGGAAAGATCGTAGACTTCATGGGGACGTCGATCCATCCCGCCTGGAATTTCACCGAATACGACCGCCGTGAATTCGGGTTGCCTTTCGCATATTGTCTCGACCTGCTGCGCAGCGCCTCGGGGCAGCATCCCTGGTGGGTCACCGAACTCCAGGGCGGACTCACCATCTATACCGGCGGGCGCCCCATGAACCCGACCAGGAGTGAAATCACGCGCTGGATTTGGGATTCCTTCGGGGCGGGATCGCGCGCAGTAGTTTTCTGGCTGTGGAATCCTCGCGTGCTGGGCAACGAGGGCGGCGAGTGGAGCCTGGTAAGTTTGGGAGGTGAACCCTCGCCACGATTGGAAGCGGTGAGAGAGATTTCCGGCGCGTTGAAGCGCTCGCCCGAATTGGCGCAGGCCAAAGCGGTCGCGCCGCGCGTGGGAATACTCTACAACCCCGAAACCCTATTGCTGATTGAGCTGGACGGCCGGACGCAGGCTGCCGCAAAACGCTCGGAAGAGCCCCTGTGGTCGCTGGAGGGAACCTACGCGGCGCTCCATCGGGCGCACATCCCGGCAGACTTCGTGCATCTCGACGAGCTGAAATCCGGCGCGGCGCAACGCTACAGCGTTCTCTACCTGCCCTATTCCTACGCGCTCGATGACCAGGCGATTCAGGCCCTGCGCGACTACGTGCAGAAAGGCGGTACCCTCTGGGCCGATGGCTTGCTGGCGTGGAAGAAGGAATCCGGCGAACTGCGAGCCAGAATCCCCGGTGGGTTGGGTGACGTGTTCGGCGCCGACGAAAGCGACATCTACCCCGTGGAGAAACCCTATTCCGTTACCGCCGCGAACGAGCAGGCGGGAGAACTGTGGAAGCTGCCTTTGGTGATAAAAGGCGGACAAGCGCTGGTCCGCGATCGCGAAGGCAAGCCGTTTGCGGTGCAGCACAAATTCGGCAAAGGCCAAGCCATCTATTTTGCCAGCGCACTAACGCTCGCCTACCGTCGTAGAAATAACGAAGTTGTGCAGAAATGGATTGTCCAGCCTTCGCTCGCGGCCAGTGCGGCTGCACCGGCAGAAATGGAGAAAGGCTCGGGAGGGATTTCCTTCCGCGCCCTCGAAGGTCCCGGCAGAGCCTATGCCGTGCTTTCAAACTGGGGGCCGACTGAAACCGTCACGGTGAGTTTCGCGGGTGACGATATGAAGGTCATCAATGCACTCTCCGGCGCGTCCGTAAACTCGACTCGTGCCAGCGGGAAGACGGTCGTGAACATGCCCCTACCGGCTGAAGGTGTTTTGGTGCTAGAGGCGCAGAAACCGTAGGGCCGGGAAACTGGCACCGCCCAGAGAAGAGTAGCGCGGACCTGATGTGTAGGTCCGCGGCCTCTTCTTCCGATTGCGGGCGAAGCGCTACCGTTCATTCAATTCGTGCCGCGTAAAGTGGCGACCCGCCTTGACGTGGCGCAAACGCTTCATCACAGACTCGACTTTGCGAGCACTTCCGGCCTGCGCCGTATACTGCAGCAGCCATTTACGGAAAGCCGCGTTAAGAGTTTCGTGTCGCGAGCGGGCTACCAGACGCGCCCGCTCGATCACGCGCTCATCGGCACTGAGGGTTAAGTACTTCATACGAAGCCAACGACCATTGTCTTGAAGGCCCACTGCCGCTGCGCTCTGTGCGACCCGAACGTCAGATTACTCCTCCTCATGATCCGCTCCGCCGATGAGAGGAAGCAGCGTGTGTTGGTCATAGAGCGTCCGGTTGCGCCGAATCCGGTTGGAAGCGTCGTCCCAGCGCTTCAACTCCTGGTCGTAGCGATTCAAAATGATTCCCAAGTAGTACGGCCGGTTTTCTCCCAACCACAGTTTCTGATACATACCGCGCAACACGGTGGTTTGGCTGCGCATATCGCCGATCAAGCTGTCCCCGCCATTGATGCGGCCGAGGAAATGGCGAACGGCCGCACGGTCAGAGGCGTGAGATTGCGCCTGCGCGTAGAGATCAGCAATGTACTTGGCATAGATGGCCTTTTCACCGACGAAGTCGAAACGCCGCGCGGCGAATTCCGTGTAGTCCAGCAAATCCCCATTGCGGCGCGCAAGGTGGGAATTCTGCAAGAGGTCGGCAACCACGTCCTCGGCAGTCAGTCGAATCTGATGCGCGGCGGGCTCCATGCGCAGGTAGAAGGCTTGCCCTTCCGGACTCAGCGCGTCATGCCAGGTCAGAGAATCGTTGCCGTCGGTGTGGATTGCCTCGCGCAGGGTGTTGTGGATGCTTGAGAGGCTTTTGACTTCGCCCACGAAGTGATGGTCGTCGGCGCGATAAAACGTCCAGTCCCAACTGTCGTTGAACTGCTCGTCGTCCACGGTTTTCTGCCAACTATGCGCCGCTCCGTAGGCAAGGCCGTACCAGGTGAAATTCACCATGCCCTCGCCATCGTCCATCCAGGTGGTGTTCAAGACGCCGGTCGCCCCAAGGGCTTTCCCGTCGTTCACAAACTGCCGGATGTTGGCGAGCGCCACCGGGTAGTCGGGGAAAATACGGCTCCAGTTGCTCACTCCCGGCGCCACCCATGTTTCCAGGCCCGCATCGCGGAAAGGCTTGATCTGATTCGCAAACGACGGCTTAGCGTCGTAGTCCCAAGGCACCGCGATCATGTCGTGAGGCAGATCCTTGAGGTGTTCGGGGTGCTGAACGCCCATGTCGCCCCAAAACAGAATCTTGCGATGGTAGGGGCGCAGAGTCTCGTCGATCTTACTGAGATAATCCACATAGACCTTGCTATAACCCTGCGCATCGACATCACCCTTGGTGCGTCCTTCGCCCAATTCCTGCGTTTCATCCGCCCCGATGTGGAAATAGGGCGCGGGGAAAACGGCCGCCAGATCCCCGAACATCTTGCCAATAAAAGTGTAGGATCCCGGTGCCACGGGCGTGAGCACCTGGCCGTAAGGCACCTCGGCCAGATCCTGAAACCGCTCATTTTGGAGCGCCTGGTGCAGGTGCCCAAAGGACTCCTGCTCGGGGATGATCATGACGTGGTACTGCGTCGCGTACGCAACCAGTTCCTTTGCTTCTTCCGGGGTGATAGCCCCGCCCGGCGCGGCAACGTTCGGCAGGCTGGGGTAAGCAAATGTGTTCTCGATGTAAGGAGAGATCACATTGATTTTGTATTCCGCCAGCAAGGCGATCTCACGCTTGAAAGAAGCCAGGGTGGGGATGGGCCCGCGGCTGATGTCTAGACTCACGCCGCGCCAACGGATGGCCGGCCAATCGACGATCCGCACCTCCGGCGATTCCGCCCCGCCCCCCTTCACCGGATGGAGCAACTGGCGCAAGGTCTGCACTCCGTAGAAAACCCCAGCAGCCGTCTTGCTCACAACGGAGGCTTCATGCGAAGTGACCACCAAGATGTAACCTTCTTCGTCGGCTTCTGCGGGAAATTGCAGTCCTGACTTCTCCAGAATCTGCTTGCCGACGGCAGTGTCGGCTCGGGCCAAAACAATGCGTGAAGAACCCTTTCCTTTAGCGGCAGTTATTCCATCGATCGAATCTAGATCTCCGGAAAGAAGCGACGCGGCAAAGCCATCTTCCTCGGATTTGCTCGTCACTTCGATACTCACGTGCGTCCCCACGTGGAATACTCCCTGACCGACCTCAAGCTGGTTGGGATATGGGGTAAGAGGCAGACCGGCGGGATATGCTGCTGCGCTGGAAAGAACAAGTGCGAATAGGACTGTTACGAGTCTGTTCGTCACGATGAAATCCCCTTTCTGTGGAGCTGTGTACCTTCGCTTTCTGAGTTGAACACCGACGGCTGACCGCTTCGTTCCACTTAACGTGCCATCCAGCCACCGTCAACAGTAAGAAGCGTACCATTCACGTAATCAGACGCTTTTGAGGCGAGAAAAATCACTGCGCCCTGCAAATCGTCTGTAGAGCCCCAGTGGCCCGCGGGAATCCTCGAGAGGATCTCAACATTTCTTTCCGGACTAGCCCGCAGAGCTGCATTTATATCCGTGGCAATATATCCGGGAGCTATAGCATTCACCTGCACGCCCTTGGGAGCCCACTCGTTGGCCAGCGCCTTGGTAAGTTGGGCTACGGCGCCTTTACTCGCGGCATAACTGGGAATCAGAATCCCGCCCTGGAAAGACATCAAGGAAGCCGTAAAGATGATCTTGCCGGCGCCGCGCTGCACCATCCGCTTGCCCAACTCTCGGCTGAGGACGAATTGCGAATTCAGATTGACCTCAATCACCTCGTCCCAATATTCGTCCGGGTGATCCGCCGCCGGTGTGCGGCGCGCGGTCCCGGCGTTGGCAACAAGAATATCGATGACGGGAAAATCCGCCATCACGCGCGCGGCGAATTCGTGGACTGCTCGTCGCTCGCGAAAATCGCATTGATAGGAGCGAAACTTCCGGCCTGCTTGCACCACGGCCTTTTCCACGTCGCTGCCGCTTGGCTCGAGCGATTTGCTGACGCCCACAATATCGGCACCGGCTTCAGCCAGGGCCACAGCCAGCGCTTTACCGATGCCGCGCCTGCAGCCGGTCACTACCGCAAGCTTGCCGTCTAATTTGAAACGATCGAGAATCGCCATGTTGAATTGCCTGACCTTTCCCAGTTAACCCGCGCGGCTTTCGACGTGAGCGAGGAACGCCGCGAGTTCCTCCGGCAGCGGCGCCTCAAACTCCAGTGGCGCTCCGGTTGCCGGATGTGCGAAAGCCAATTTCGCCGCGTGCAGAAATGTTCGCGGCAGTGTGGGCTCCTCGCTTTCACTGAATCGCAGCTTGGTAGGCGCGCCGTAGGTGTTATCGCCGACAACGGGATGGCCAAGGCTGGCCAGGTGTACGCGGATCTGGTGGGTGCGTCCCGTTTGCGGCATCGCTTCCACTAATGTGAAATGGCCAACGCGCCGCAGCACGCGGTATTTTGTCAGAGCATCACGCGGTGCAATTCCCCCCGCCTTCATGCGCGTGCGCCGCCGGGGGTCGCGGCCAACCGGCCGGGTGACTTCCCCACTGTCGTTGGCCATACGCCCGTGCACAAGCGCGATGTACGTCTTGTGGACTTCTCGCGATTTAAACTGTTCGCTCAGCCGCCGGTGCGCGACGTCATTCTTGGCCACCACCATCAGGCCGGAAGTCATCTTATCGAGCCGGTGCACGATTCCAGGCCGCAAGTCGCCGCCGGTGCTTAACAAGGGGTCTAAAAGGTTCATAAGGGCGTTTATAAGGGTACCAGAACGTACTCCGGCGCCGAGGTGCACCACCATGCCTGCGGCTTTGTTTACGACCACAATGTCCGAATCCTGGTAAACGATGGCCACCGGCAGGTCTTCCGGCGTGGCACGCAGGTCGTCATGTTTCGCGCAGACGCTAATCTGCAAACCGGCATCGATCACGTCCCCGGACTTCTTGGCCGAAACCGAGCCGACCGTCACCAGTCCTTCCCGAATCAGGCGTTGGATCTGGCTGCGGCTCCAGTCCGGCATTTGCCGCACCAGGAAAAGGTCCAAGCGGTCACCGGCTGACTCCGCCGGAACGACGAATTGTCGCGTTTCGGACATGCGAACCCTAGGAGCAAGGAGTCAGCAGTCAGAAGTCAGGAGAACAACTACTTCGGTCATTGGGTCACTCGGTAATTGAAATCGGTGCGATCCCCATGAATCGGCCACCCGCTTGCGCGGCGAAGACCGCATTACTCCAACTCCTGGCTCCTGACTCCTGACTTCTAACTTCTGTCTTCTAACTTCTAGCTTCTGACTCCTCGCTCCTACTCTCCAAACAGCACCTGCAAAATGATGAACCCTGTGCCCACCACGATGGCGCTATCCGCCAGATTGAAGGTAAACCAGTGATAGCTCCCGAAGTAGAAATCGAGGAAATCCTCCACCAGTCCCGAGTGCATGCGGTCGTACAGATTCGAGAGCGCGCCGCCCAGGATCAGCGACAGCCCGATGCTGGTTTCCCATCGCAGGTTTTGGGTTTTGGCTACCAAGACGACCACGGCAAACAACAGCGCCGCGGAAACGACAATGAGCAGGGGCGTTTTCCACCAGACCGAGGAATCGGCGAAGATGCCAAACACCGCGCCGGAATTCTTGGTGTTGATCAGGCTGAAGAATCCCGGGATCACATTAACGACGGCGCGCTCGGGAATGCGGCGTTCCACCAAGCTCTTGCTCACCTGGTCCGCCGCGAACACCGCTACGGCGATCACGGCCATGAGGATTCGCGAGATTATTTTGCGACGTGGGGTCATATTGAAAACAAGTGGTAAGTGGCTAGTGGCAAGTGGTTAGTAGCTAGCGCCGACGACACGGTGCGGTGATCGCGAGCGACTTCTGACTGTTCAATATTCACCATTGCTACTCACTATCCACTAACCACTATCCACTAATCTCTTTCAGTGCGGCGGAGCAGCGTTCGCACACCGTGGGATAACGCAGATCCTTTCCGACCTGTTCGGAGAAGTTCCAGCACCGATCGCATTTCTGGCCGGAAGCTTTTTCAATTTTAACGCTGAGGCCGGGCAAGCCGGTAGCAGTCGCGCCCACCACCGCTTGCTGCGTAATCTCGACCTGCGACACGATGAAGAGATAGCGGAGGAAGTCGCGATACTCCTCCACCAGCGGTTGCAGATCGCCCGTAACCACGAGAACCACCCGAGCTTCCAGCGACCCGCCGATGAATTTCTCCTGGCGTGCCACTTCGAGCGACTTCAAAACCTCCACGCGCAGAGCAATCAGCCGCGGCCAGTTTTCGAGCCGCTGAAGATGCTTGGCCGAGAGCCCAGCGCGCAAGTCGGCGGGAACGACATACTTGGCCAGGTGAACGCTCTTTTCCCGGAGCTGAGGAGCGGGAAGGTGTTTCCAAACTTCATCCGCGGTGAAGCAAAGCAGCGGCGCCACGACGCGCACCAGGGCGTCGGCAATTCGATAGAGAGCAGTCTGCGCGGCCCGGCGGCGCATCGATCCCGCAGGCGCGGTATAGAGCCGATCCTTCAGAATGTCGAAATAGAACGAACTCAAGTCCACGGTGGCGAAGTCATACACACCGCGATAGACCTTGTGAAAGGCATACTCGTCATACGCGGCTTGAACCCGCTCGAGCAATTCTGCCGTGCGCACTAGTGCCCAGCTATCGATCTCATCGAGCTCGCCGGCCGCCACGCAATCCTTAGCCGGATCGAAATCGTAAAGATTGCCCAGGCAATAGCGGAACGTATTGCGCAGCTTGCGATAAGCTTCGGAAAGCCGAGTGAGCATGTCCGGCGAAATGGAAACGTCCTCGCCGAACTCCACCGAGGCCGCCCACAAGCGCAGAACCTCCGCTCCGTGCGATTTGATGACCTCCTGCGGCTCAATCACGTTGCCAATCGACTTCGACATGGCTCGGCCTTGCGCGTCGAGCACCCAGCCGTGCGTCAGCACCTGATGGTAGGGCGCCGAGCCGTGCGTCCCCAGGGCCACCAGCAGCGAACTGTGGAACCACCCGCGGTATTGGTCGCCCGCTTCCAGGTAAATATCCGCCGGCCACGGCAGATCGGGCCGATGTCCCAGAACCGCATACTGGCTGGACCCCGAATCAAACCAGACGTCGAGAATGTCCGTCTCGCGGCGCAGGTTTTTTCCGCCGCAGTCCGGGCAGTGTGCGCCGGGCGGCAAAAGCTCGGCTTCCGAGTGCGCGTACCACGCGTCGGCGCCTTCTTTGCGGAAAAGTCCAATGGCATGTTTGGCCAGGTCCGCGTCCATAATCGGCTTCTTGCAGTCCACGCAATGGAACACGGTGATGGGCACACCCCAAACGCGCTGGCGCGAGATGCACCAGTCCGGGCGCTCGGCGATCATGTTGGAAATGCGGTCCGCACCCCAGGCGGGAACCCATCGGGTCTTCTTGATTTCATCCAAGGCGTGCTGGCGAAGGTCGCGGTGGTCCATATTGATGAACCACTGCTCCGCCGCGCGGAAGATGATGGGATTGTGGCAGCGCCAGCAATGGGGATATGAGTGCTCGAGCGTGCCCGCCGGCCCCATCAAAACTTTGCGCGACTTCAGCAATTCGATGATGGGCGCGTTGGCGTCGAATACCCGCTTGCCGACGTATTCCGGCAAGCCCTCAAAGATCTTCCCCCCCTCATCCACCGGGCAGTAGATATCGATCCCGTACTGCATGCCGGTCAGGTAGTCCTCGCGGCCGTGGCCGGGAGCGGTGTGCACGGCGCCCGTGCCGTCTTCGGCAGTCACATAATTCGCCATCACGGGCACAATCACGCGATCGAGAAACGGGTGGTGGAATTGAAGCTGCCCCAGCCCCTTGCCGGGAATGCGCGCGAAGATGTTGGCGGCCTTAAGCCCCGTCTCTTCCGCCACCGGCCCTTGTCGGCGGCTTTCGATGATGTAGGCATCGCCATGCGGATCGTCATCACCCACCACCACGTATTCGAAATCCGGATGGAATGCCACGGCCATGCTGGCGGGCAACGTCCAAGGCGTGGTGGTCCAGATGATCACCCAAAGTTTGCGCCCCGCCAGCGCCGGATCGAGCGCCGCCGGGTCCGAAGTCACCGGGTAGCGTACGTAGATCGACGGGCTGCGATCGTTCTCATATTCCACTTCCGCTTCCGCCAGCGCCGTTTTGCAGGAAATGCACCAGTAGACCGCCTTGCGCCCGCGATAGACGTAGCCTCCACGCAAGAAGTCCAGAAACGCTTCGGCGGTGCGCGCTTCGTAGTCATGGGACATCGTCAGGTAAGGCTTGTCCCACTCGCCCTGAACGCCCAGGCGCATAAAGTCCTGGCGCTGAATGTCCACGAATTTTTGCGCGAATTTGCGGCAGGCGCGGCGCACTTCCACCCTGCTCATCTGGGCTTTGCGCGGGCCCAGTTCCTTGTCCACATTGATCTCAATGGGCAGGCCGTGGCAGTCCCAACCGGGGACGTACGGTGAGTTGAACCCCTCCATGGTCTTCATCTTCAGGATGAAGTCCTTCAGGATCTTGTTGATGGCCGTCCCCAAATGGATGCGCCCGTTGGCATAGGGCGGGCCGTCATGCAGGATGAAAACGGGAGCATCCTTGCGCGACTCGCGGATTAGTCCGTAGAGATTCTCCTTGGTCCACGCGGCAAGCCACTTGGGCTCGTTCTGCGGCAAGTTGGCTTTCATGGAAAATGAGGTCTTGGGAAGATTAATTGTGTGCTTCAGTTCCAGGGGTTCCAGGCTGTCTTGCATGATTCCTCCGTCGTGAGGTTAATTTTCATTATAGAGGGCGGTGCGAGAATGTGTCTAGCAAACGTGTGGAAAGACTTGCGGAACCACTGAGACACTGAGGCACAGAGAATAATTGGAAACAGATAGCTTGGGCCTCAGTGTCTCGGTGCCTCAGTGGTGAAAAGGAAGTATGATGATTGAAAATGATCCGCTGACTGAGAAGATAATCGGTGCAGCAATTGAGGTACACCGAGTGCTGGGGCCAGGTCTATTGGAATCCGCATACGAAGAGTGTTTGTGCCACGAACTCCATCTGGGCGGATTTTCTTTAGTACGGCAGCAGCCATTGCCGGTGGTTTATAAGGGTGTGCATCTCGACTGCGGCTATCGGCTGGACGTGGTGGTGGAAGGGCAAGTGATTGTAGAACTGAAAACTGTCGACCACCTCTTGCCCATCCACGACGCTCAGTTGCTCACGTATCTGCGTCTCGCCGGAATCCATACCGGGCTCATCGTGAATTTCACCGTGCCCGCGTCTAGGAATCAGGCGCATCGTGCTGTATGCTTATTCCCATGAAGGTCGTCGGTGATTCCGATATGATCCCGGTCACTGGTTCCGAGGTGAAGCCGATCATTTTCGGAGCGAAGCGACGCTGCTGTTCTTATCGTGCTTAAAGTGATCGAATCGGTCAACTTGAGTTCATTTTTCTCTCCACCTTCTCTTGTTTCGTTTCTAGTAAATCAAGCCCAGCGGCAGGAGGACCCCGTTTACCGAAGTGGGTCCCACGTTGCGGCTAAGGGGCACCGCACTCCTCCGGTTGATCCGGCAGCCATCACCCCCAAAGAGCTTTTCACCTTTGCCGTTTGCCTTTCTCCTCCGGCTTCTCCGTGCTGCTCACTGGGCGGCGAACTTCACGAGGTCCAGCGTGCCTGCGTCGCTCGTTCCGAGGAACAGGAATTGTCCTTGCGGCGTGACACACGCAGAAGCCAAGACGTGATGGTCCGCAGGGAGGCGGAACGCGTCGGTTACCTCACCCGTATCGAGGTCTACCATGGCCAGAAGGGTTTGGTACTTACTGTCCTCGATCGGGTTGGCCGTGGTCATGTGGGCAAATTCCATCAAGGCCCCACCTTGCGCAGTCAGGCCCATTGCAATGGGAGTTAATCCGGGTGAGTTGAGCTGGACCTTGACTTCCTTGAGTACCTCGCCTCCCGGTGAGATTTTGTACAGAACGGGCGGGACCGTGGCGCGGAGCGAATACACATTGCCGTCCGGTGCTGCGATCACCTTTCCCTGATCCGCTGCCCAAAGCGCCTTGGAGACTGTCTCTTGAGTGACGTCCTCCTCACCGGTACGTACGCCGGTCCCGCCGGATTTAGAAGCAAGTTTCAGATAGTCCGAGATCCTGACCTCCCGCACGAACTGCCCCTTCTGATCATATATTCCGGTAAATGGTCTCCTTTGCTGCTGGGCAGGATCCAGAGCAAGCACGCCGGTTATCAAGAATCCCCCAGGGAACGCGGCAAATCGCTCGGGACTCACGAATCCATCCTTTGTTTGCTCCAGCTTGGTAACAGAGTCCACCGTCCCGTCCTCCTTGAATCTCGCGATAAGCTGATCCGGCAATTCGTGCTGCTGCCGAGGCTGATGGTGGAAGCCTTCGAGGAGGGCATAAACAGTGCCCCAGGGGGTTACATCCCAATCTACCCGTACCTGTAACGGGTAATCCGAACCCGGTTGCACTACATATCGGAGGACGGTTCGCGAGTCAGGAGACAACCTCTGAATAGGGATAATGTAGGGTTGGTCGCGAGAGTTATCGCTATAGACAAGATACATGTTGCCGCGTTGGTCACACTTCGTGTCAGCATCGATCATTACTGGCGGGGGGGCCGAGAAGTGAATTCTCTCCACCTCACTAAGCGCCCTCAAGGTAGGGTTTGTAGCCTCGCTCTTGGCCTGCGGGAGGTCGCTCAAGGGCGTCTGTGCCCCCCCTGGGCCTATAAGCCGCGCAAGCGAAGTGAACCAGATCACAAGCACACTAATTAGGATGCACCTGATGAACATTGGCCCCTCCGGCTGAAAAAATTACGTCTCCGGGATAACAACATTGACCAAATCGTACTTACGCGAGCAGTTGAGGATGTAAAATGTTCTAGTTCTGGGGGAACTCGATACTGATGCACTCTCAGTTGGGTCGGCTGGTCCGCCGATCAGACACAGATCAACGTAGTACACGGTGGATAAGGAGACGCCACAGCAATACACAGTGCTGGGTGCCACATCGTATGTCAGGCCGGGGGTACATACATACCTGTATATCTCTTGTCTGCACGCACCACTCTCGCAAATCACCGGAAGTACCCTAACAGTAACGCAGCACTGGCATTGCAGGGCTCGGGAACCTCCTAATACTGCCAAACCAATCAGAAGAAACCGAAGCAGGTAATTACGGATTACCACTGGTTGCATGGTTCTTTCTCCTCTCTGTTCTGGATTCAAGCAAGATAGCCGGTACGGCCTTTGGGAGGTTTGAGATCCGGCACCCGAGACGGAGTATCGGCTTTCGGGAATCAGGTACCGGAAACACGTACGACGCGGTATGCGCTGCTTCGTGGCAAACACTCGGTGACCACATCGGTCGCCTCGTTAGCCTTGGATCTTGGGCCGATTGTACTCTCCCGAAATCGTCTTGTCAAGTATCGTTTTGTATAATGTCAAGCCCATTTAGAAATGTCCCCATGCTTATCCGGTTAGAAGCGAGTAGCGCGGACCTGTTTTCTCGGTCCGCGGCCTTTACCTTCAATACGCCAAGAACCACGGACCTAAAAATGGTCCGCGCTACAACTTCAGATCCTCGCGTTCTGGTCGGCGGGCAGACGCACCTTTCCTGCCAGCGCGCCCAGAGGTTGCGGGGGCAAGAGAAGCCTGCCGCCTGGCACGAAGATAAGTACTACGCTCGTAGCGCAGTGCCCGCACTCCGGCCCTGCGGCTCTTCTAGCGGCGCGGGTTCTTGCCGCACCGCCTAGGATAATCCGCATCACCTTGGGTCACCCATCGAACGAACCCATCCCAAAGACCTTCCCTTAAGCGCGCTGCCGAGACCACGTCGCATTGGACAAGCCGCAAGGCCGGAGAGCGGGCCTTGCGCTACATCTTCTCGTGGCGCGACGAAGCGCACGGCGGGTCAGGATTCGGAGCCTCCGGGAACGGATACGGGAAACCGGACAGGTCTCTTGCACTGGGGATGAGGAAACGGTAGTATCAAGTTTATGACGGATAAGCAGGCGGTAATCGACGCTCTTCAGAGACTCCCGGAGGACGCCTCGCTCGAGGAAATCAGCGAGGAGTTGCGCATTATGGCGTCCATCCGGCGCGGGCGGGCGGACATTACCGCGGGCCGCACCAAGACTCAGGAGGAAGCCGAACATTTGCTTGAGTCTTGGGCCACCGCATGGACTTCACGATAATTTGGTCGGACGCGGCGATTGCGGACCTTGAGGAGATTTGCTCCTTCGTCGCCCAGGATGACCCGCAGGCAGCCCTTCGCCTCGGCCGGGGCATACTTGCCCACGTTCGCGTTCTGGCGTCTTTTCCGTTTATTGGCCCCACCTATCCGCGCGGCGTGAGAGGAACGCTGCGCGAGATCGTCTTTCGTTCTCACCGCATCTTCTACGACGTCAACGAGGAGTCGCATAGCGTGGAGATTCTGCACGTCTGGCACGGGAGGCGTGACGAACCTCTATTTCCCAAACCCTGACCTAGCGATGCATGCGTATGCCAGAAAACGAGGGCTGGCGCGGCGATAAGTACACCGGACGTAGCGCAGGGCCCGCTCTCCAGCCCTGCGGGTCTTCCAGCGGCGCGGGTTCTTGCCGCGCCGCCTAGGACAACCCGCATTCCCGTGGGCCATCCTCGAACGAACCCATCCCAAAAACCTGCTCTTAAACGCTCTACCAAGACCACCTCGCGATGGACAAGCCGCAAGGCCGGAGAGCGGGCCTTGCGCTACTTCCTCTTCCGGCACGGCGGTAGGTGCGGAATTCGGGCAGGGGGGGTAGGGATCTGGAATTAGGGACTAACTGTTCGCTGCCGGCTGTGGGCTATTCGCTATCAGTCCAACGTCAGAAGCAAATGAAAAGGTCGATTCCGGCGCCAGCGATACAGGCGGAAATCCCCATCCAGGGTAAGAATGTCTTCGGTATTCAGCTCCTCGGCCAGGTGAATCAGGCATGCATCCGCAAAGTCCGCGGGCAGATCGCGGTACTTGCGCATGATGGTTCGCACAGGCGCGGCAGAGCGAGAAAGCTGAAACGGAATCTGGAAGACCCCGCGCTCAACGTTCTGAAGCACTACCTCAGACGCTCCGGGGAGCCCGCGCAGCAGGTAGGAACTTTCAGCAATAACCGCCTCACAGGTCACCAGCGGCCGTTCGAAGCCCTCCATCATGGCCGCACACCGCAAATGATATCTCTCGCTTCGGTCCACAAGCGCTACGATCACGCCAGTGTCCACGAGGACGGGTTTCACCGGCCGAACCCTCGCAGGTGCTTTTTGTTTGAACCGAGATCGGCAAGGCCAGAGGCAAACCGCCCCACGCCGATGACTCGTTTAGTAGAGGGGCCAACATAACATGCAGCGAGCAGATGGACACCTTCGCGCACTACGCGGGAAGGGCTCCAGCCCAGACGACGCACCAGACGTTCTAAAGCGATCTGGGATCGCCGATCCAATCGTGCTTGTACATTAGCTTTCATGACCGCTATTGTAGCACAGACTCTTCTATGTAGTACGCGTGCGCTACCCCCCAACAAAACGGCCGCGGATCTCGTGAGCGTGGGCATTTCCTTCGATGACGAAGTGAGACACGGATATCCCGTGCGCAGATGACCGAGATCGCGCAGGTCCCGCCCTCCGGCCCTGCGGCCCTTCCAGCGGCGCCGGTCTTTGCCGCGCCGCCTAGGATAATTCACATCCCCATGGGCCATCCCTCGAAGGAGCTAAAAACCTTCCCTTAAACTTGGTGCCAAGACCACATCGCGTTGGACAAGCCGCAAGGCCGGAGAGCGGGCCTTGCGCTACATCGTCTTCGTGACACGACCGTGGGTGGAAATTCCTTAGCCCCCAAGGGGCTTCCTAATCTAGCCCAGGGCAACGCCCTGGGTTCAGCGCCCACCCAATTTCACCCCCCAAGCCCTGTAGGGGCGAAATAACAGTAGCGCGCCCTTTCAGGGCTCGGGACCATTACCATCCCTCGAATCCCAGGGCGTTGCCCTGGGCTAGATTAGGACGCCCCTTGGGGGCCCGGAGTCCGGCGCGCTGGCGCAAAATGGCGTTTGGGGTGGATTGCCTGCATTGCGGTTGACGACGTGCGGTTGGCGCAACGGTATCGGAGGCGGGAAAACCCCACGGTCAGGACGGCCCTGGCCGTGGATATCCGGTTTCAAAGCATGCCGACTTCCGGTTAATTTGCCTTGATCTCCCGCTCAGCTTGAAGCCAGTCCCCGATCTCGTCGCCTGCGTTAGGGCCGCGTTTGAGGTAGATTTCATAAGCACGGTTCCTCAGGTCGTCCTCCGTGGTGGCCGGCTGTTTCCGTTCGACCTTCTCTGCAGCAGCAAGAGGAGCCCGTTGCCGTGTGGTTCCTTGGCGTTCCATGGGTGGCACATCCTTTCGGTTGGGTGTTATTGAGGGTTTAACATATCTTATATCATAAGTATTGTCAATATTTTATTATTTGTTAATTGCTCGATGGCGGGACTGGAAACGACGGGATTCGGGACACGGGATACGGGGCGCGGAATTCACGATTGGGTGTCGGGATTCGGCTTGCCACCCGTTGCGATTGATGACTGAAAACCCCTCTTTCAGCGCCGTGCCCATCCGGTTGACGACTTGCGGTTGCGGTATCGGGCAGAAGAATTGGGGGCTAGCGAATTCGCCAGCCCCCTATGCTACTTGGTCTTCGATCGGGCTACCCTCCTGCCGCTTTCGCCTTCGCCGCAATTGCCGGTGTTCCCACGCTTACCTTGATCTGCTTCGGCTTCGCTTCCTCGGCCTTGGGGATGTGCAGCGTTAGTGCGCCATTCTGATAGTCGGCTTTGATCTCGTCCGATTTCACGGAGTTCGCCAGCGAGAAGCTCCGCGTGAACGAACCATAGGCGCGTTCGATGCGCAGGTAGTTTTCCTCGTCCACCTTCTTTTCAAACTTGCGTTCGCCGCGAATGGTAAGGATGTTGTTCGCGACGCGGATGTCCAGGTCCTGCGGATTCACTTCCGGCAGGTCCGCCTTGATAACGAGTTCATTCTCGGTCTCGTAAATGTCAACAGCCGGCGCCCAGGCGGTCAGGTTCGATTCCTCGCCCGTACGCTCCTGCATATCACTGAACACGTGGCTGAGCTGTTCCTGCACGGTCATAGCCCTGCGGGAAGGGTCCCAGCGATTCATTGTTCTCATTTTGCCACCTCACTTATCTGATTACTCTGTGATGGTATAATATTCGTTCGGTAGTGTCAAGCAATAAAAACATTATCTAGAATGGCATACCGTATATATTAACGACCCGCTCTATAAACTTCACGCCCGGCTTTTGGCGCTGCCAGCGGGTAACGCACTGCACTCCAGGTACGGGACCAGGAATATCACATCCACTGTCAACTGCCGGCATTGAGCTGATCCCATCGCGCAGGCAAATGGACAAGCAAAAGGATGCGAGGATATTATGGAGTTAAAATCCGAGGTTTGAGACGGACGGCGGCAATGGATAAGCAGGAATTGGAAAGGGCGCTCACCCGGTTGGGCCAACTTCTGCGGGAAAGGCGGGTGGCAGGCGAGGTCGCCGTTTTCGGCGGCGCGGCGATTGTCCTCGGCTTCGACTTCAGGGATGCCACCCAGAATGTGGACGCCATGATTACGCAGGGCCACGGGCAGGTGGTGAAAGCCCAGGAAGAGGTCGGTGTCGAGATGGGGCTTCCGCCGAACTGGCTGGACGAACAGGGCACTCGCTACCTTTCCAAGCACAACGACTTTGAGATGTTCAAAACCTATCCCTCGGAAGGCCAGTTCGGACTTCGGGTGCTAACGGCAACCCCGCAATACCTGCTGGCGATGAAGCTACTTTCCTTCCGGTCGTATGGGCACGATATTGATGACATCGTGCAGCTTGCGCGGCGGCTCGGCTGCACCTCCGCCGATGACCTTCTGCAATTGGTGAAGCACTACTACCCTGACGAGCAGGTTCTTCCTGAGAAGACCCTCGAGATTCAGAGTATCGCGAGGCAAATCCATGCGCCCCACAAGCCTTAAGGAAGCGGTTGATCACATCATAGCTGGCGAGAACTGGGTGGATGCGATCAGCGAGTTCCTCGATGAGTTCTACCCGCGCGGCAGTACGGAGCGGCAACGCATGATTGGCGAGGAGCCCGGACTGACGGGGGTGGCGTTCCAGGATGCTTACGTCGGAGCCGTCGGGGAGCACTTGGCCAGGCGCTGGGGGCTGGACCTCCCGGCATGGGCCGACGACCCTCGCCGCTTTTTGGAAAGACCTCATTTCCCCGACTACATGGAACTCGCGAAGCCGGTTTTCCTGCGCGACAGTCCGATTGCCTTCCGCCGCCGCCTGATTTTCACCGAAGCCGAGCCGCTGCGGCGGGCGCGGTTCCCGAGGTTGGAAGCGCCCCAAGATCGGCCGCCTTGCATCCGCGACAGGCAGATATAGCTTCACCTTGCCGTTTGCAGCACAGTCAAACAGTTCCATGGCCGCGGGATTCTTGTAGTGTGCGGGGACAGCGTATGCTCCTACCCAGTTGGTCTCGACGAAAACGTGGCGCATTTAGTTGGACTTAACCCTTGCTTCGCGAGGTTCGATCGGACAACTCCCGGAGACAAGCGAGTAGCGCAGCCTAAGACCGCACGCGGTATAGCTGTGTGCTGGAGAGCTGCCCGCGTGCGCAGCTTATCGGCGGGCAGTCCGGAGCAAGCGACGTAGATGTCGGCGGGCTTTATGGAGCTGCGATTTCGAGGTGCCAATCCCCAGCCCCAGAATTGCAGATATTTCGGTATGGATATAACCCTCCAAATCATGGAGAAGAAAGACGCGTCTGTAGCCCGGCGCCAATCCCTGGATGGCGCGCTCCAGAATCACACGGTCGTTCGCGCCGGCAAGCGTCTGATCGGTAACTCCGAGCTCCCTGCGGGGAGCGTCGCCCTCTTCGCCGACGCCGTGGTTATCGTCCAATGGACTTTCCTGCATCATCAACCTCTTCTTCTTGCGCAGGTGCATCAACGCCACGTTGGTAACCAACCGAAAAAGCCAGGTGCGAAACGCGGACTCTCCCCGGAAGGTGTGGAGCTTTCGAAATAGTTGCAGAAAGGCATCCTGTGTAAGGTCCTCTGCCTCCGACCGGTCCCCGACCATTCGTAAACAGAGAGTGAACACACTCCGGGAGTGCATTTGATAAATGCGCTCGAAGTCAAAACCTCCACCCCGCCGAGGCAGTTCCGCAACGCGCTGCTTGGTTTCCTGGGGATCCGCAACGCGCCTTGTGCAGGGATTTTGCGAGCGTGTCCGCATGGGTGCGACACCGGGCCGTGCGGGTACGACGCGCGATGGTGCGTCAACTCTCAGCATGGCCGTCAAACTGTGCTGCGAGCTTTCAGAGATTGTGCTCTGCTCCATGGAAAACTCCTCTCCAGTGGTTCACGGCGCCGTGGACTTGTCGGACGTGCTCGTCGAACGCCGCCCAAAGCTCTGCGACCCCTTCCTTCACACTCCGGCCCTCGGGGAACATAAACAATTGGCCGCACAGAGTGCACCGGCAGGCGAGAGGCTCAGTATGGGTGAGCCGTCTCACGACGAGAACGGGTTGTTCACTCATTGCGGGCATCGAGTTTCTTCCCCTGGCCTTTGCAGGCTAATTCGGACGTACGCCATTCCCGAGGTCTCAGCTTGCGGCGGGAATTCGGCGGAGCATGGTAAACCCCGCAGCATCGATTCTCCCGCTCCGAGGGTAAAAGAAGCCATCGGGAGAACCCTGTAGGTAGCGCGAATTATTGCCGGGGCATCTTATAGAGCTGAAACGAGGAAAACTCACCGTTGGAAAGCGTAAACCTTACCTTGGGGCCCAACTGCCTTGGCGAAGGGCATGGTGAAATAGAACGAGCCGGCGCCACTCCGGCCTGAGTCGTCGCAGGCAAGAGAAAAACATAGTGAATCCCCAGCATCGTTCTTGCTAGCGAACATACTCGACTCCATAAAATCGGCCCGCGGTGCCGTCCGCCATCCATTTTATATTTCCCATCATTTCTACCGGGGGCTGATTCTTCGCGTAGGGCAGGGTGATATAGACGTCGTCGGCAAGTGAGAAGCGTTGGCTGCTGACAAAACAGAGACCCGCTTTGGAAACGTCACGCGTCTGTGCGATGTCCACGACTCCCCACGAGTTCCGCACGCGAAGTTGCATGGTGAGCTTCAGGCGACGCGTTCGGCGGACCTTCTCCGCACCCTTGGAACCAGTCTTTTGGGATCGGGCCCTTATCTCCGGAGTCACAACCTGGGAACTGGGCTTCCAGCGGGTGGTCTCGTTGCAGCGTTCGCAATGGCGGGAGATGAGGCCGGTGGCCAGAAGGACCTCATACTCGATACTTGAAACAATGCTCTGCGCGGCCGTCTTGCACGCCGCACATTCGATCAACATTCTGGGTTGAGCGCTATCGTCATGGGTAGCAAATGCCAACCCCCATATTTCGCTCTCGAGGTTAACGGCTTCCACACCCCATTCCCCGCGGCTTCCCGAGACGTGTTGGAAGGCGCCAACGACGCGAAACTCTTCCTCGACCTCATTCTCGAGGTTTTTGATCAGGACAACGTCGTCGGGCAACAGGGCGTGGGTCAGGCTAATGCGCGCCCCCTGCTGGTTGAAACTGACGGTCACGGTTTCTTCTACGAAGGAGGCCCCTGACGCGTCGTTTCCGATCACTCGAATCCGAATAGGCGCTAAGATACGTTCAGTCCGGCGTCGCCCCAGTATGTCCATGCACTCTCAATTGGAAATACGGTATTGTCTTAATTTGAGCTTAGCGACAACTGCCGGGATGGAGCCCGGCGTAACATCCGCAAGGCGTTGCTTAAGCCTCCGTTGCGGAACCCGAACGCGTCTTGTTTTTCCCTTCGCGCTTGCCAAGCTCGGCAGAGGTCGCCGCAGGCCGACTCAACAAATCAATAGCCGCAGGCTCGCTGTCGGCAATTACAAAGAACTGTGTCAGGTTCACATCATCCAGAATCCTGCGCACATGGGGATTCAAACTGGCGAGGACGAGACCCGCACCCGCGTTCTGGGCGGTCACCCGGGCCCCTGCAAGGAACCCCAGACCCGTCGAATCAATGTAAGGCACGCCGGAGAAATCGACCATCAGCTTACGGGTCCCGGCATCCATCAAATCCTTCACCTTCTGCCGCAGGTAGGGTCCGTCACTGCCCGCCAGGAATTTCCCGCTCAGGCTCAGGATCGCGACGTCGTCTTTGAATCGCAGCGCAATTATCACAATTCCACCTCGCCGTTGCCACCCGCCTGACTCACGCACTGTTGCGCCGCAAGCCGAACTCCAGGCACAACGATAAAGGTCGAAGATTACTTGGTAAAACCGAAGGCGACAACCAAATTAAATGCTACGGGAGGGGCGAAGCCATGTCAAGTGCGAGGGGGTCCCCGGCCCATACTCCACAATAGACATCGAGTGTCGCCGGTGCTACTCTGGCAAACGCAAGAATCGGTTCATAGTGAGGGGGTCATGAAATGACAAATAGGTCTAACACGTCCGGCGCCGTGGAGGGCCACAGCGGCCTGAGCCGGCGCGATTTTTTTGCCGGGGCCGGTGGCGCAGCACTTTCATTCAGTATCATGAAACCGGGACTGGCACGCGGCTCGCAAGTGAGATCCAAAATCTCTCTGGGCTCGATTGGCTGCGGCAGCCGCGGCACATGGATCGCCGATCTTTTCCGCAAGCACGGCGGATACCAAATCACCGCCGCCCACGATTATTTCCCGGACCGGGTGAACACCTTTGGCGATAAGTACGACGTGCCCGCCGCGCGGCGCTTCACCGGGCTGAAGGGTTTCCAAAGACTGCTGGATGCAAAGGTGGACGCGGTGGTGATCGAGAGCCCGCCCTACTTTCACCACGAGCAGGCCGCCGCAGCCGTGGATGCGGGCGCTCATGTGTACCTGGCCAAGCCCATGGCCGTGGACGTTCCCGGCTGCCATAGCATTGAGGCCAGCGCCAAAAAAGCCAAAGAGAAGAAGCTTGCCTACCTGATCGATTTCCAGACGCGCACCGATCCTTTCTATCAGGAAGCCATCCGGCGCGTGCAGAAGGAAGCGAGCATTGGCCGCATCGTCAGTGGCGAAGCCTCCTACGTTGCCGGCCTGCCCTGGGCAAAAATGGTTCCGGACCTGGAGGCAAACCCTCACGATGGCGAAACCCGTTTGCGCGCGTGGGGACTCAGCCGGGCGCTCTCCGGCGACATCATCACCGAGCAGAACATCCATTCGATTGACGTCATGACGTGGGTCCTCGACCAGCATCCGGTGAAAGCGCTGGGCACGGGCGGACTCAAGTCGCGCAACGTTGGCGACATCTGGGACCACTTCTCGGTCATTTTCTGGTTCCCCAACGACGTGCTCGTCACGTTCTATTCCAAGCAGTATGGCGAGGGCGCAGACGATATCCGCTGCCAGATGTTCGGCACGGAAGGGTCGCTCGATACGCATTACGCCGGCGATGTCAGCATCAAGGGCAAGGCGAATTACGCGGGCGGACGGGATGGCATGCTTTACACGTCCGGCGCTGTGCGCAACATCTCGACCTTCTACGACCAAGTTACCTCCGGGCAGCACGATTACTCCACGGTGGCGCCCGCAGTGCGAAGCAATCTCACCACTATTCTCGGCCGAACTGCCGCTTACAAACTTGCGGAATTTAGTTGGGATGAGCTGATGAGGTCGGAAGAGGTATTCGACCCGCATTTGGCGGGGTTGAAGGAATAAGCAAGGAACGGCGACGGGGCGGCAGTTCGACATATAGGGGCGAGCGGCGCTGGCCGTCGGCCGAACGCCGTTCGGCCCTACAAACCCGGCCGCGGACCTCAGCCGCAGGTCGGAGCGACACGTCCTCCTGCCTCCGCGCGTCGTCGCGGCTCGGCCTAAGTGCCATGTCGCTCACCTCGCACCGACGTTTAAATGCGCCTGAGCGAAGCGCTTTGAGTGCGGCAGCAGCAGCTACCGCCTTCCGCACTTCGGTTCATTCGGCAAGGGTGCAAGGGGCACAAGAAGGAAAGCGGTAGCTGCTGCTACCGCA